>WVWV01000009.1 GCA_011773845.1 Lysobacterales bacterium
CGGGCGCTGCTGGGCGGCGCGTTGAGGCACCCCACACGCGGCCGGTCGCCGCTAGCGCAGCTGGACGCGCAACTCCCTGGGCAGGGCGAACTCGATGCTCTCGGGCGTGCCTTCCGTCTCCACCACCCCTCCGGCGCCCTCGCGCCGCAGGCGCTCGATGACCCCCTGCACCAGGCTCTCCGGCGCCGAGGCGCCCGCCGTGAGGCCGATGCGCTCGACCCCCTCCAGCCACTCGGCGCGGACGTCGTCCGCGTCGTCGATCAGGTGGGCCGGCACGCCCTGCTTCTCGGCCAGCTCCCGCAGGCGGTTTGAATTCGAGCTGTTGACCGAGCCGACCACCAGCAGCAGGTCCACCTGCCGGGCCACCCGGCGCACCGCGTCCTGGCGGTTTTGGGTGGCGTAACAGATGTCGTCGTGCCGGGGCCCGACGATGCCGGGAAAACGCCGGGTGAGTTCGGCGATGATGGCGGCGGTGTCGTCCACCGACAGGGTGGTCTGGGTGACGTAGGCCAACTGGTCGGGCTGCGCGACCTGCACGGTGGCGGCATCCTCGAGCGATTCCACCAGCCAGATGCGGTTGCCGCGCGGCGGACGCCGCAGCCACTGGCCCATGGTGCCCTCGACCTCGGGGTGCCCGGCATGGCCGATGAGGATCACGTCCCGGCCCGCCTTGCAGTGGCGGATCACCTCCATGTGCACCTTGGTCACCAGCGGGCAGGTGGCGTCGAACACCTTCAGGTCCCGGGCCGCGCCCGCGGCCCGCACCGCCTTCGAGACTCCGTGGGCGCTGAACACCACCGTGCCGCCGTCCGGCACGTCATCCAGTTCATCCACGAACACCGCGCCCTGGGCGCTCAGGCGATCGACCACGAAGCGGTTGTGCACCACCTCGTGGCGCACGTAGATGGGCGCGCCGAACAGTTCCAGCGCGCGCTCGACGATTTCGATGGCGCGATCCACCCCGGCGCAGAACCCCCGCGGGTTGGCCAGCAGGATGTTCATGGCCCACCGCCGGAGGCGGCCTGGCGTTCATCCCACCACTGCAGCACGGCGTCCAGCAACAGCAGCGCGATGCCGCAGGTGATGGCCGAGTCCGCCACGTTGAACGCGGGCCAGTGCCAGCCGCGGTAATGGACGTCGATGAAATCCACCACGTAACCGAGCCGCACGCGGTCGATGAGGTTGCCGACCGCTCCGCCGATGATCAGCCCCAGCGCCAGCCCGACGCGCCATTCACCGGCGCGCAGGCGGGCCACCCAGACCAGCAGCACCAGGGTGACCGCCACCGCCAGGGCGGTGAGCATCCAGCGCTGCCAGCCGCCGGCATCGCTGAGGAAGCTGAAGGCGGCCCCGTAGTTGTGTGCCAGCGTCAGGTTGAGCCACGGCAGCAGGTAGCTGGCGCGGTACAGGATGAGCGCCTCGCTGGCCCAGCGCTTGGTGTACCAGTCCAGCACGATGACCAGCGCGGCCAGCGCGAGCACTGCCGCGATCACGATCCAGCGGCGGCGGCTGGTGCCGGGCGCGGTGTTCATCATGCGATGCGGCGGCGCTCGCCGGCGCCGTCCACGTTCTCGATGCACCGCCCGCACAACTCCGGGTGATGCTCGGCACTGCCCACCTCCGGGCGATGGTGCCAGCAGCGCACGCACTTGGGGTGCTCGGTGACCTGCACGCGCACCGCGATCGAGCCGTCGCCGACCGCCACCCGCGGCAGGTCGGCCGGCGCCGCATCGAGCGCCGCGACCGTCGCCCTGGAGGTCAGCAGGATGAAACGCAACTCCTCGCCGGCCCAGTCGAGCGCAGATTTCACCTCGCCATCGGCCCAGATGAGCGCCTCGGTGGCCAGCGAAGAGCCGGCCCGGCCCTCGGCGCGCAGGCCCTCGATGGCCTTGCTGACCGCCTCGCGCACCGCCACGATGTGTCGCCACCGGTTGCGCTCGCCGGCCGTTTCCAGTTCCGCGAGCCCCTCGTACCAGGTGCTCATGAACACGCTCTCATCCCGTTCGCCGGGCAACTCCGCCCAGATTTCCTCGGCGGTGAAGCTCAACACCGGGGCGATCCAGCGCACCAGGGCCTCGGCGATGTGATACATGGCCGTCTGCGCCGAGCGCCGCTCGTCGCAGTCGCGGCGCATGGTGTACAGCCGGTCCTTCAGGATGTCCAGGTAGAAGGCGCCCATGTCGACCACGCAGAAGTGGTGCACCTTCTGGTAGATCTGCAGGAACTCGTAGTCGGCGTAGGCCTGCTCGAACGATTTCTGCAGGCCGGCGGCGCGGTCGACGGCCCAGCGGTCGAGCGGCAGCATGGCCTCCAGCGGCAGGCACTGGCCCGGCTCGAAGCCGTCCAGGTTGCCGAGCAGGAAGCGCACGGTATTGCGGATGCGCCGGTAGGCGTCGGCCACGCGGCGGAGAATCTCGTCGGAGACGCTCATCTCCTGCCGGTAATCGGCGGCCGCCACCCACAGCCGCAACACGTCGGCGCCCAGCGTCTTCATCACCTGTTGCGGTGCAATCACGTTGCCCAGCGATTTCGACATCTTGCGGCCTTCGGCGTCGACCGTGAAGCCGTGCGTCAGGACCTGTCGGTACGGAGCCTCGCCATGCATGGCCACGGAGGTCAGCAGCGAGGACTGGAACCAGCCGCGATGCTGGTCCGAGCCTTCCAGGTACATGTCGGCCGGTCGCCGCAGGCCCTCGCGATCCTCCAGCACGCAGAAGTGGCTGACGCCGGAATCGAACCACACGTCGAGGATGTCGTCGACCCGCTCCCAGGCCTCGGCGTCCACCCCGAGGCGCTGGTAGATGCTGTCCTGGTACCAGCAATCGACGCCCTCCTCCGCCACCAGCTCGGCGGTCCGGTGCATCAGGTCCACGGTGTCCGGGTGCAGGCCGCCGTCGGCCCGGCTGACGAACAGGGTGATCGGCACGCCCCAGGTGCGCTGGCGCGAAATGCACCAGTCCGGCCGCGCGGCAACCATGCCCTGGATGCGCTCCCGGCCCCAGGCCGGCACCCAGCGCACCGTGTCGATGGCCGCCAGCGCCCGGGTCCGCAGCCCCGCCTGGTCCATGCTGATAAACCACTGCGGCGTGACCCGGAACGCGGTGGGGCTGCGATGCCGCCAACAGTGCGGGTAACTGTGCTGGAACGGCGCGTGGTTCAGCAATGCGCCGCGCTCCGTCAGCACCTCGACGATCCGTTCATTGGCCGCCCACACGAACTGCCCGGCGAACAGTTCGGTGTCGGGCAGGAACTTGCCGTCACCGCCCACCGGGTTGGTCACCGGCAGCCCGTACTCGAGGCCGACCAGGAAATCTTCCTCGCCGTGCCCCGGGGCGGTGTGGACCGCGCCGGTGCCGGCCTCGGTCGTCACGTGTTCCCCTAGAATCACTGGAACCTCGCGATCGTTGAATGGATGCCACAACTGCAGGCGCTCCAGGGCGCTGCCCTTGCAGGTTCCCAGCACGGTCGGTTCCTGCAGGCCGATGCGGGCGGCGAACGGCGCCACCAGGGCCTCCGCCACCACCAGCGCCAGGTTTCGGCCCTGCCACTGCCCGGCCAGCAGCTGGTAGTCGAAATCGGCATGCAGGGTCACCGCCTGGTTGGCCGGCAGGGTCCAGGGCGTGGTGGTCCAGATCGGGATGCCCGCCTCGGCCCCGGTGGGCTCGAGGCCGAACGCCGCGAACAGCGCCGCCGGATCGACCGCCCGGAAAAACACGTCGATGGCCGGCGAGGTGTGCTCGCGGTATTCGATTTCCGCCTCCGCCAGAGCGGAACCACAGTCGAAGCACCAGTTGACCGGCTTGGCGCCCTGCGTGAGGTGGCCGGCCGCGACGATGTTCGCCAGCGCGCGGATCATGTCGGCCTCGTAGGCGAAATCCAGCGTGGCGTAGGGGTGGTCCCAGTCGCCCAGCACCCCCAGCCGCTTGAAATCCTCCCGCTGGCGGTCGATCTGGCGGCGCGCGAACTCCCGGCACTTGCGGCGAAACTCGCTGGCGTCGATCTTGTGCCCCACCTTGCCGACCTTCTTCTCCACCTGCAGCTCGATCGGCAGGCCGTGGCAGTCCCAGCCAGGCACATAGGGGGAGTGAAAGCCCATCACCAGGCGCGACTTCACCACCATGTCCTTGAGGATCTTGTTGACGGCGTGCCCGATGTGGATGTCGCCGTTGGCGTATGGCGGGCCGTCATGCAGGATGAACACCGGCCGGCCGGCGGTGTGATCCATGATCCGCTCGTAGCGGCCACTCGCTTCCCACTGCTGCAGCATCTGGGGTTCCCGGTTGGCCAGGTTGGCCTTCATGGGAAACGCCGTGCGGGGCAGATTGATGGTGTCCTTGTAGTCCATATCGAGTGCCTTCTGTGCGCAGCGCCTAGGCTTGCGCCGCAATGACGCGCCGCGCGTGCCGCTCGTCTTCCCGCATCTGCGCCACCAGCGCATCCATGTCGTCGAAATCCGCCTCGTCCCTCAGCTTCTGCACGAAACCCACCTCCAGGCGCCGGCCGTACAGGTCCTGGTCGAAGTCGAACAGGTGGACCTCCACGACAAAGTCGGTGCCGCCGACCGCCGGGCGCCAGCCGAGGCTGGCCACGCCGTCGAGCCACGTTCCGGGCGCCCCCGGGCCCAGCACCCGCGCCCGCACCGCGAACACCCCGTGCAACGGGCACGGCTCCGCGGCCGGTCTCAGGTTGGCGGTCGGATAGCCGAGCCGGCGACCCAGCTGGGAGCCGCGATAGACGCGACCTTCCACCGTGAAGGCGCGCCCCAGCAGCCGTTCCGCCTGCGCGAAATCGCCCGCTTGCAGGGCGTGGCGGATCGCGGAACTCGACACCCGCTCCCCATTTTCCCTGACCGCTTCGATGGCATCCACCTGGAACCCGAACCGCGTGCCCGACTCGAGCAACATGCCCAGGTCGCCCTCGCGCGCCCGGCCAAAGCGGAAATCGTCCCCGATCACCAGGTGTCGCACGCCCAGCGCGTCAACCAGGATCTCCTGCACGAAGTCCGCGGCGGGCATGGCCGCCAGCGCCTGATTAAAGCGCATCATCCAGACCAGGTCCATGCCCCAGGCCCGGAACAGCGCCAGTTTCTGGCGCACGCTGGTGATGCGCGCCGGCGGTGTCAGCGGGCGGAACAGCGCCTCCGGCAATGGCTCGAAGGTCAGCACCACCGCGTCGAGCCCGTCGCGCGCGCTGGTGCGGCAATGCCGGATCAGGGTCCGATGGCCCGTGTGCATGCCATCGAAGCTGCCCACCGCCACCACGGAGCCGGCCGACAGTCGAGGCTGCTGGTTGTCCCTTACGAAACGCATTGCGGCATCACCCATGGCGCCGAAACCGGGCCGGGTCAAAAGAGTCGAATTATAGCAGCGGCGGCGGCCCGCACCCCATGCCGAATGGCCGTCAATGGGCGCCCCGCGCCAGGTGGTGGGGACGCAGGCCCGTGATCCATGCCGTCAGCGCATAGACCGCGGCGCCCAGCACGATATAGGTCAACAGGTCCAGCGCCCGGGTCGCCGCCGGCAGCGCCAGCCACACCTCCAGGCCCGGCGTCCAGCGCCCGAGCACGACCACCATTGCCACGCAGGCCAACGCCGCCATGGCCCCCAGACGCCCCCATCCCGGTCCCGGGCGGTACACGCCGGCGCGCAGCAGGCCCCGGAGCAGGAGGCCGGCGTTGAGGCAGGCCGCGGCCGAACTCGCCAGCGCCAGCCCCGCGTGCGGGCCGGCCAGCCCCAAGGTGACCATGGCGCCGACGAACGCCAGGTTCATGACCATGTTGGAGCCCATGGCGATCAGGCTGATCCGGACCGGGGTGCGCGCGTCCTGGCGGGCGAAGTAGCCCGGCGCCAGCACCTTGACCGCGATGAAGGCCGGCAGCCCCAGTGCGTAGGCCACCAGGCTCAGGCCGGACATCAGTACGTCTTCGGCCTGGAACGCCTGGTACTGGAACAGCGTCACCAGGATCGGGACGGCCAGCACCGCCAGGCCGGCGGCTGCCGGAAGGGTGATGACCAGCGCCAGCCGCAGGGCCCAGTCGAGGGTCTCGGAGAAGGCCTCGGTGCTCCGCTCGGCGTGCTTGCGCGACAGGCTCGGCAGGATGACCGTCGCCAGTGCGATACCGAACACGCCCAGCGGAAATTCCAGCAAACGGTCCGAGTAGTAGAGCCAGGATACGCTGCCGGCCGCCAGGAAGGTCGCGATCACGCTGTCGAACAACAGGTTGACCTGGGCCGCCGAGGACCCCACCAGGGTAGGCACCATCAGCTTCAGAATGCGGCGCACGCCGGCATGCCGGAAGCCCCAGCGCGGCCGCGGCAGCAGGCCCAGGCGCCGCAGCGCCGGAATCTGCACCAGCAGTTGCAGCAACCCGGCGGCCAGCACGCCCCAGGCCAGGGCCTTGATGGGGACCGCGAGCCGCCCCGACAACAGCACCGCCGCTGCGATCAGCGACAGGTTGAGCAGCACCGGGGTGAGCGCGGGCACCAGGAAGCGCTCGAAGGTATTGAGGATGCCCGCCGCCAGCGCGGTCAGCGAGATCAGCAGGATGTAGGGAAAGGTGATACGCAGCATCTCCGCTGACAGCGCGAATTCGGGCCGACCCTCCAGCAGCCAGCCGGGCGCGAACACCGCCAGCACCGCCGGCGCCGCCAGCACGCCGGCGGCGGTCACCATCAGCAGCACCGCGGCCAGGGTGCCCGCGACATGGTCCACGAGGTCCTTCAGCGCCTGCCGATCGCCGCGCGCGCGGTATTCCGAGAGCACCGGCACGAAAGCCAGCGAAAACGAGCCCTCGGCGAACATCCGGCGCATGAGGTTGGGGATGCGAAACGCCAGGAAGAAGGCGTCCGTGGCGCCGCTGGCGCCGAAGAACCGCGCCAGCACCACGTCCCGCACGAACCCGAGGATCCGCGAGAGGATCGTGGCGCCCCCCACCGTGGCCGTGGACTTGAGCAGTTTCAACAGGGATTTTCCATGCGGGTGACCGGCCCCGAACATTGACCCGGCTGGAAACACCTAAGATAATAGCCGGCTTGTTTTTTCAACCGTTTGGAGATTTACCTTGGCTAACAGTCTATCAGCACGCAAGCGCGCCCGACAGGCGGAGAAGCGTCGCCTGGCCAACGCCAGCCAGCGCTCCCGCGTGCGCACCAGCATCAAGCAGGTGCTGGCCGCCATCAAGGCGGGGGACAAGGCCGCGGCGGAGGCCGCGTACCGGGCCGCCGTGCCGTTGATCGACCGCTCGGTGTCCAGGGGCATCATGCATCGCAACAAGGCGGCGCGGCACAAGTCGCGGCTGAATTTGAACATCCGCGCCATGTAAGCCCGCCGGGTACCCGGCAGCCGTCAGCAAAGCCCCGCCCCGAGCGGGGTTTTTTGCAGCTGACGCGGTGCGGCAGGCTCAGTCAGGCGCTTGCTCCCGTGCCTCGAGGAAACGCATGACGGCCTGCATCAACTCCCGGGTTCCCGCTCCGCTCACCGCCGAGATCACGAACCACGGCGCCTCCCAGCCGAGTTCGTCCACCACCGCCCGCGCCTGCGAATCCGCAGCGCCCGGCTCNNGGCGGCGAGCGCCGGGTCGAAGCTGGCCAGCTCGTGCTCCAGCTGCCGGATGGACGGGCCCGGGGCCGCATCCGGATCCAACGGCACCAGGTCCGCCAGGTGCAGCAGCAAGCGCGTGCGCTGCAGGTGCTTGAGGAACTGGATGCCGAGCCCTGCGCCCTCCGCGGCGCCCTCGATCAGTCCGGGGATGTCCGCGATCACGAAGCTGCGATCCACGTCGATGCTGACCACGCCCAGGTTGGGGTACAGGGTGGTAAACGGGTAATCGGCAATCTTGGGTCGCGCGGAGGAGACCGCGCTGATCAACGTGGATTTGCCGGCATTGGGAAGCCCCAGCAGACCCACGTCCGCCAGCACCTTGAGCTCCAGGTGCAGCCGGCGTGACTCGCCGGGCTCACCGGGGGTGGTGCGGCGTGGCGCGCGGTTGGTGGAGCTTTTGAAATGCACGTTGCCGAGGCCGCCCCGCCCGCCCTGGGCGATGCACAGCTCCTGCCCGTGCCCGGTCACGTCGCCCAGTGGATCACCGGTCTCGGCATCGCTGACCTCGGTGCCCAGCGGCACCCGGATGCGGATGTCCGCGCCGCCCTTGCCGTATTTCTGGCGGCCGGCGCCGGGTCGGCCGTTGCTCGCTTTGAACTGGTTGCGGTGCCGGAAATCGACCAGCGTGTTGAGCCCCGAATCGCCGACCAGGAATACGCTGCCGCCGCGGCCTCCGTCGCCGCCGTCCGGGCCGCCGAAGGGGACAAACTTCTCGCGCCGGAAGGAGGCCGAGCCATCGCCGCCCCGTCCGGCCGCCACGCTGATCGTTGCCTCGTCTACGAATTTCACCTGCACGCTCCCTGGCGGCCGGTGACGCGGACCTTCAGCGAAACCGTAACCGCCCGCCACCAATGGTGCCCGTCGCCGGGCCCCACGGCAACGGGCGCCCGCGCAACGCCGCGGGCACAAAAAACCCCGCCGGGGCGGGGTGTGTGCATGCCATTCGGTCGCATGTCTCAGGTCTTGCCCGGCTCCACGCTGACGTATTTGCGCTTGGGAAGCCCGCGGGTTTCGAACTTGACCGTGCCGTCGGCCAGCGCATAGAGGGTGTGATCGCGCCCGACGCCGACGTTCTGGCCGGCATGGAACCGCGTTCCGCGCTGGCGAACCAGGATGTTGCCGGCCAGCACCGACTCGCCCCCGTAGCGTTTCACGCCCAGGTACTTGGGATTCGAATCGCGGCCGTTACGTGTGCTGCCGCCTGCTTTCTTGTGTGCCATCGTTCCGCTCCTCCCGGCTCAATCTTCGGGCGTGCTGTCCGGGGACTCGGCCTTCGCCGCCGGGGCCTTCTTGACAGCCGCCTTCTTGGCCGTCGCCTTCTTGGCGCTGGCCTTGCGCGCCACCTTCTTCTTGGCCGCGGCCTTCTTGGTCACCGCCTTCTTGGCCGTCTTCTCGGCCGCCTCGCCGGTCACGGCGGAACCCGCCTCGATGCCGGTGATCTCCAGGGCGGTGAAGTACTGCCGGTGGCCCTGGCTTTTCATGTGGTGCTTGCGACGCTTGAACTTGATGATCCGGATCTTATCGCCCCGGCCGTGCTCAACCACCTTCGCGGTGACCTTGCCGCCGGCCAGGAAGGGCGAGCCCACCTGGATCTCCTGCCCTTCTCCGACCATCAGCACGCGGTCGAGTTCGACTGTCGCGCCCTGCTCCGCTTCGAGCTTCTCAACCTTGATGATGTCGCCGGTGCGCGCGCGGTACTGCTTGCCACCGGTTGAAAACACTGCGTACATGGGACATCCGCTCCGAGCCGGAAAAGGACCCTGCAAAAGGGCCGGAATGGTAGCGGTTTTGGCCTGCACGGTCAACCGTTTGGGCCGCCTGCACGGCCCATTCGCGCCGCCCGGCCACGTTTTGCCCCGGGCAGGGTTTGGGGGGTATAGTAGCGTGTTTGGATCCACTTTCCCGGGATATGGAACAGATCCTGATACGGGGCGCCCGTACCCACAACCTGGACAACATCGACCTGGACCTGCCGCGGGACCGGTTGATCGTCATCACGGGGCTGTCCGGGTCGGGAAAATCCTCGCTGGCGTTCGACACCATCTACGCTGAAGGCCAGCGTCGCTATGTCGAGTCGCTCTCGGCTTATGCGCGGCAGTTCCTGTCCATGATGGAAAAGCCGGACGTGGACCACATCGAGGGCCTGTCGCCGGCGATTTCCATCGAGCAGAAATCCACCTCGCACAATCCGCGCTCGACGGTGGGCACGATCACCGAGATCTACGATTACCTGCGCCTGCTGTTCGCCCGCGTCGGCACGCCCTGCTGCCCGGACCACGACGTGCCGCTGGAGGCCCAGACCATCAGCCAGATGGTGGACCACATCCTGACCCTGCCGGAGGGCAGCCGCATGATGCTGCTGGCGCCGGTGGTGCGTAACCGCAAGGGCGAGCACGTGCAGTTGATGCAGGAGTTCCGCGCCCAGGGCTTCGTGCGCCTGCGCGTGGACGGCACCGTGTACGCCATCGACGAGGTGCCGGAACTGGAGTTGCGCAAGAAGCACACCATCGAGGTCGTGCTCGACCGGTTCCGGGTCCGCCCGGAACTCAAGCAACGGCTCGCCGAGTCGCTGGAAACCGCCGTGACCCTGTCCGACGGCCTGGCCCTGCTGTCGCCGCTGGACGCGGACGAGGGGATTCCCGAGAAACTCTTCAGCGCCCGCTATTCCTGCCTGCATTGCGACTACAGCCTGCAGGAACTGGAACCGCGCATGTTCTCGTTCAATAACCCCAACGGCGCGTGCCCCAAGTGCGATGGGCTCGGGGTGAGCGAGTTCTTCGACCCCGAGCGGGTGGTCAGCAACCCGGAACTGAGCCTGGCGGGCGGAGCCGTGCGCGGTTGGGACCGCCGCAACGCTTACTATTTTCAGATCATCAAGGCACTGTCGCGGCATTACGGGTTCGACGCCGACCGGCCCTTCAACAAGCTGCCGGCCAAGGTCCGGGAGGTGGTGCTGTTCGGCAGCGGCGAGGAGGTGATCGAATTCGAGTATTTCGCCGAGCGCGGGACCCACAAGCGGCGCCACCCCTTCGCCGGCATCATTCCCAATCTCGAGCGCCGTTATCGCGAGACCGACGCGCGCATCGTGCGGGAGGAACTCGCCAAGTACATCTCCTCCAAGCCCTGCCCCGAGTGCGGCGGGCAGCGCCTGAACCGGGGCGCGAGGCACGTCTACATCGCCGACATCAACCTGCCGGACATCACCGGCTGGGCCATCGACCGCTGCCTGGAATTCTTCAACGAGTTGAAGCTCACCGGCCGCAAGGGCGAGATTGCCGCCAAGATCGTCAAGGAGGTCCGCGAGCGCCTGCAGTTCCTGGTCAATGTCGGCCTCGACTACCTGACGCTCGACCGGCAGGCCGATACGCTATCCGGCGGTGAGGCGCAGCGCATTCGCCTGGCCAGCCAGATCGGCGCCGGCCTGGTGGGCGTCATGTACATTCTCGACGAACCCTCCATCGGGCTGCACCAGCGCGACAACGCACGGCTGCTGGCCACCCTCACGCGACTGCGCGACCTGGGCAACACGGTGATCGTGGTGGAACATGATGAAGAGGCGATCCGCACGGCCGACCACGTGATCGACATGGGACCGGGTGCCGGCGTGCACGGGGGGCAAGTGGTGTTTGCGGGGTCGCCGGAGGCACTGGAAGATGACGCCGAATCGCTGACCGGGCAGTACCTCTCCGGCGCGCGGCAGATCCCGCTGCCGGCCCGGCGTGCACCGGTAGACGAATCCCGGCTGCTGAGGCTGAGCGGAGCCAGCGGCAACAACCTGAAAAACGTCACGCTGGAGATTCCGGCCGGCCTGTTCACCTGCGTCACCGGCGTGTCCGGGTCGGGCAAATCGACCCTCATCAACGACACCCTGCACCGTCTTGCAGCCCGCGAACTGTACGGCAGCAGCGCCCAGCCTGCGCCCTTCGAGCTCGTTGAAAACCTGGACCTGTTCGACAAGGTGGTGGACATCGACCAGTCGCCGATCGGCCGCACGCCGCGCTCCAATCCCGCCACCTACACCGGCCTGTTCACACCCATCCGCGAACTGTTCGCCGGTACCCAGGAGGCGCGCGCGCGCGGCTACAAGCCCGGCCGCTTCAGCTTCAACGTCAAGGGCGGCCGCTGCGAGGCCTGCCAGGGCGACGGCCTGATGCGCGTGGAGATGCACTTCCTGCCGGACATCTACGTGCCCTGCGACGTGTGCCACGGCAAGCGTTACAACCGGGAGACGCTCGGCGTGGTCTACAAGGGCAAGAACATCCACGAAGTCCTGCAGATGACGGTCGAGGATGCACTGGAATTTTTCGCCCCCGTGCCCTCGGTGGCGCGCAAGCTGGAGACCCTGATGGCCGTCGGCCTGTCCTACATCACGCTGGGGCAGAGCGCCACCACCCTCTCCGGTGGCGAGGCGCAGCGGATCAAGCTGGCCAAGGAACTCTCCAAGCGCGACACGGGCCAGACGCTTTATATCCTCGACGAACCGACAACCGGGCTGCATTTCCAGGACATCGAAATGCTGCTGGCGGTGCTGCATCGCCTCCGCGACCACGGCAACACGGTGGTCGTCATCGAGCACAACCTGGACGTGATCAAGACGGCGGACTGGATCATCGACCTGGGCCCCGAGGGCGGCGACAAGGGCGGCGAGATCATCGCGGCGGGGCCGCCCGAGCAGGTGGCCGCCCAGTCACACTCCCACACTGGGCGGTTCCTGGCGCGGGTGCTGCAGCGCCACCGGGCCGAACACCGCAAGAGCGCCTGACGTGGACCGCACACAAGTCGTCATGCCGACCCGCAGGTGGGCCCTGGCAACGAAACCCTTCGCCATTTGAATGAGGAGCAACAGAACCGATGCTGAACACCATCGACCACGGAAACGTACGTGAACTCCAGCTGGCACGGCCACCCGTCAACGCCCTGGACCCGGAGCTCGTCGACACGCTGACCAAGGCCGTTGCGGAGGCCGCCACGGCCGCCGGAGCCATCGTCATCTCAGGCCGCGAAGGGCTGTTCTCGGCCGGGCTCGACGTGCCCGCGCTGCTGGCGCTCGACAGGGCGGGCATGACGGGCTTCTGGGGCAGTTTTTTCCGCCTGCTGGAGACCGTGGCCCGCAGCCCCGTGCCCGTGGCTGCGGCCATCACCGGCCATTCACCGGCCGGTGGCGCGGTGCTGAGCCTGTACTGCGATTACCGCGTGATGACGAGCGGCGAATACCGCATCGGCCTGAATGAAACCCGCGTCGGCCTGGTCGTTCCGCCGGTCATCCGGGTCGCACTGGAGCGGCTCACCGGGCCGCACCGGGCGGAACGGCTGGTGGTAGCCGGCGACCTGATCGGCCCCAACGACGCGCTGGCCTGCGGCATGGTGGACGCCCTGGCCGACAGCCCGCAGGCTGCCGTCAGCGATGCGGTGCGCTGGTGCGAGGGGCTGTTGGCCCTGCCCGCCCACGCCATGCTGGGCAACCGCGCGCTGGCGCGCGCCGCTCTGCACCGGCATTTTGACCATCTCGGCGAGGACGACGTGGCGGCCTTCGTCGATGGCTGGTTCCAGGCGGACACCCAGCGCACGCTGAAGGCGCTGGTCGAACAGCTGCAAAAGAAGTCGGCGGGCTGAGGTCAGCCGCCGGCGACGGCGACCGGTCGTAGCGGATCCCGGATCCACTCGCTCCAGGAACCAACGTACAGGCGGGAGCCATGCTGGCCCGCCAGCTCCATGGCGAGCAGGTTGTGACAGGCGGTGACCCCCGACCCGCACATGTGCACGACCTCGGACGCGCCCGCCCGGCCAATCAGCTGGGTGAACTCGTTCTTCAGTGCGGCCGCCTGCTTGAAGCGGCCGTCGCTGAGCAGATTGAGCTTGTAGGGGCGGTTGACGGCACCCGGAATGTGTCCGGCCACCGCGTCGATGGGTTCGACCTCGCCACGGAAACGGCTGCCCGCGCGCGCATCGATCAGCGTCACCTGCCGATTCTCAAGCAATCGGGCCAGCGCATGCGCGCCGATGGCCAGCGCCGGGTGGGCCACCAGTTCCGCCGCCGTCTTGCGCGGCGCCGTGACCTCGCCCGCCTCCAGCGGCAGGCCCGCCTGGCGCCAGGCGGAGATGCCGCCGTCCAGCAGCCGGGCGTCGCCCAGGCCGAAATAGCGCATCAGCCACCACAGGCGGGAAGCCAGCGCGCCGCCCTGGGCATCGTAGGCGACCGCCTGCAGGCCAGGCTCCCAACCCGAGCGCGCGAGGAATGCACCGAACGACCTCGCCAACGGCAGGGGGTGCCGGCCCGACTGTGCCGTCACGCGCCCGGACAGGTTGTCATCGAGGTGCGCATAGACGGCGCCCGGAATATGTGAGGCCAGCCATGAGTTGCGCCCGCCCTGCGGGTGGCGCAGGTCGAAACGGCAGTCGAACACCACGCAGCGGCGCTCTTCCATCATCTCGGCCAATTCTGCTGCGCTGATCAGCACGGACGACTCCATTCAGGGCCTTTCCGCGCCGCGGGCGCGCTCCACGCGGCGCATCAGGTTGAACAGCATGATGGCGGTGGCACCCCAGATCCTGCGCTCTTCCCAGAGAAGATAGGGTATCCGGGTGCGCCGACCGTCGAGGACGAACGACTCGAGTTGATAGCTGGAGCGATCCAGTGCGACGTCCAGCGGCAGCATGAACACTTCCGCAACCTCGCGCACATCCAGCCGCCACTCCAGGGCTTGCGCGACCAGCCCCACCACCGGCAACACCCGGTAATCGGATATGGTGTCGATGCGGTCAAGGAAACCGATCGGCCTTACCGCCCCGGGCGACAGGCCGATCTCCTCGTGCGCTTCGCGCAGGGCGGTCGCCACCGCGGTCTCGTCAGCCCCCTCGGCCGCACCCCCCGGAAAGCTGATCTGGCCGCCGTGCTGCGGCAGGTGCCGGGCGCGCTGCGTGAGCAGGATGGCGGGCTCGTCGGTATCCATGATCGGCACCAGCACTGCGGCGGTGCGCGACGGTCGCCGGGGGTTGGGCGCAAGGCGCCGGCTGCCCAGGATGTCCAGCGCCGCGACGCCCTGTTCCAGCGGCGTCACGGAAGCCAGGATGCGCTCGCGCCAGCTACTTGCCAGCACCGGTGCCCCACGACCCCCGACCATCTCAGCGCCGGCGCGTCGGGCGCCGTGCGATGTGGTCTGGGTGCGGGCCATCGAACATGACGGGTGGGGCCTCGGGGCGGCGCTCAGGCGCCGCCGCAGGGGATCAATCGATCACTTCGACCAGCTTGAGATCGAACATCAACGCCTCGTTGGGTCCGACCGGCGGGTTGCCGCGCTGGCCGAACGCCAGCTCGGGCGGGATGAACACCTGCCACGTGGAGCCCTGCTTCATCAGGGGCAGCACTTCCTGCCATCCCTTGAGCACCGCGTTCACGGTGAATTCCTCGGGGACGCCGCGCGCGAACGAGCTGTCGAATTCCAGGCCGTCCATCTTGGAGCCGCGATAATGAACCCTGACCTTGCTGTCCATGGTCGGGCGCGAGCCGGTACCCTCGTCGATCACGCGGTACTGGACGCCACTGGGCATCACCACGATGCCGGTCTTGGTCTTGTTCTCATCCAGAAACGCTTCGCTCTTGGCCTGGTTCTCGGCTGCCAGCGCCTGGAACGCCTCCAGTTGCTCCTGCCGCAGCTTCTGCTGCAAGGCGGTCAGCAGCGTGCCCATCTCCTCCGGGCTGACCTGCGATTCCCGACCGGCGGTGTTGTCGCGGATGGCCGCGATGACCGAGTCCACGTCGAGCTCGCCGCTCATGCGTTTGAGGTTCTCACCAAAATCCCAGCCCACGGCATAGCTGAGCTTGCCGTTCTCCGAGTCAAGGTCCTGGGCCTGCACGCTGCCGGTGATCAACAGCACGGGCAGTGCGAGCGCGATAATTGATCGCATTACGGTTCCTCCGCTTGCTTCGGGCGACGGCCCTGGGCCGTCATTTCAAAAGGGTCGCTATTCTACAGGAGCGGGACGATGTCTGTCATGCCACCTCGTCCGTCTCCGCCCCTCCCGTAGACTCCGCCGGCGCGGCGTAGTTCGGCCAAGAATTGGTGGAATTGACCACGGCTGGCCCGCAGCCCGCCGAACCACCAGGCATTCTGAGATTTTTTGGTATGTTTATCAGTGCGTTGAAAGCTATACCAAGGCTGGCACGAACCCTGCATTACCCATAGGGGAAACAGAACCTGGAGTAGTCTCAGATGAGCATCTTTTCAAGACTCAGCGACATCATCAACGCCAATATCAATACCCTGCTGGAGAAGGCCGAGGATCCGGAGAAGATCATCCGCCTGATGATCCAGGAGATGGAGGACACCTTGGTGGAAATCCGCTCGGCCGCCGCCAAGTGCATTGCCGACCGGAAAGAACATGGCCGCCACATCACCTTCCTCGAACGAGAGCAGAGCGAATGGGCGCGCCGCGCAGAACTCGCCGTGCGGCGGGATCGTGAAGACCTGGCGCGCGCGGCGCTGGCGGAGAAACAGGCCATCAGCGACCGTATCGAGCACCTGCACGAGGAAGTGAAACTACTGGACCAGCAACTGGAAAAATTCAACGGTGACATCACCAAACTGCAGGGCAAGTTGACCGACGCCAAGAAACGGCAGCGCAGCATCGTGGTGCGGCACCAGACCGCGACCACCCAGCTGGCGGCACGCAAACACATCCACGACGACCGCATCGACGAGATGCTATACCGCTTCGAGAACGCGGAGCGCAAGATCGACCGCGTGGAATCCGAGAGCGAGGCGCTGGACATGGGACGGCGGCGCAGCCTGGCGGACCAGATCGCCGGGCTCGAGCAGGACGATCGGGTGGAGGCGGCATTACAGGAACTGAAACACAAGGTCGAAGGCGAGGCGGAGGAGCAGCACGATGAATGAAGTCATTCCCATTCTGTTGCTCACGGTCTGTTTTCCCCTCTGGATCGTGTTTCACTACATCACCAAGATGAAGACCTCGCGGGGGCTCACGCCTGAGGACGAGAAAATGCTGGGCGAGATCTGGGAGTCCACCAGCAAGATGGAGGAACGGATCAAGACCCTGGAGCGCATCCTCGATATCGAGGCGCCCGCATGGAGGCAACACCATGAGTGACGCCTACCAGCGCAGGAACCCGCACCGCCTGTACCGGGAGACCGATCAGGCCATGGTGGCGGGCGTATGTGCCGGCATTGCCGATTATTTCGGTTTCAACCGCCGCGGCATGCGGCTGGTGACCCTGCTGGGCGCCGTGTTCTTCCTGCCGTTCGTGCTGGTGAGTTACGTGATCCTGGCCATCATCATTCCGGCGCGACCGCAAACGGCACGCCTGGATGCCGAGCAGGCGCAATTCTGGCGCGGGGTGAGCAACGCGCCGGCGGATGTCTTCTCGAGCGTGAAGCACCGCTTCCGGGAACTGGATTTGCGCCTGCAGAAAATGGAAGCATACGTGACCTCGCGGGAGTTCGATTTCGATCGTGAACTCGACCGGGCGGCCCGCCCCGGGGCCGGGAGTACGGAGTGAGCTACGCCGCGCAGGCCCGATCTCCCGCGGCCTGCGACGGAATCGGAAAAATGGTCGTCAACTTTTTTGGGCTTGAGCCGTCTTTATACATGAAGGGCTGGACAACAGCATCGGACCCATCATGCCAAAGGAGCGAGACATGAGTGATTTCAGCAGCAGTGCCGAAGGAGTCCTGGCGCATCCCGTGCCGTTGTTTGCCTCGAGTTGGGTGGCGCTCTATCACTACCTGCGTCACGCGCGCTGCAAGGCGCAGGCCCGCACGATTTCTCCCAAAGCTGAAGGCCGGTTCCGCGACTGAGCGCGACCTCCGACTTCAGGTTCTTCTGTACGCGCCGCCCAGCGGCGCTTTTTTTTGCCCCATCCCGCCGGCGCGCACACGGTGACCTCATCGGGCCTCATGCCAATCCGCTGCTTGATTTACAATGCCGACAACCCCGGTCAGCGATGGCATCCAAGGAATACGGCGATGACTGAACAACGCGTGCTCTGCGACCTGGAACAGGGCGTCTTCCAGGTCACCATCAACAACCCCGAGAAGCTGAACGCCCTGGACAGCGCCATCATCGGCGCCCTGGAGGAAGCCTTCCGGCGCGCCACCGATGACCCGGAGGTCCGCGCGGTCGTGCTGACCGGCGCCGGGCCAAAAGCGTTCGTGGCGGGTGCCGACATCACAGAGTTGCAGGTGCTGGACCCTTCGCGGGTGGAGCCCTTCGTCCAGCGGGCTCACCGGCTGATGGACGGGATCGAGTCCTGCGGCAAACCGGTAATCGCGGCGGTCAACGGATACGCCCTCGGCGGAGGCCTCGAGCTGGCGATGGCCTGCCATCTCCGCATCGCTTCGAGCACGGCCCTGCTGGGCCTGCCAGAGGTGAAGCTGGCGCTGCTGCCGGGCTATGGGGGCACCCAGCGACTGCCGCGCCTGGTCGGACGCGGCAAGGCGCTGATGATGATGCTGACCGGCGAGCCGGTCACGGCGGCCGAAGCGCTTGCATCGGGCCTCGTCAACCGGGTGGTGGAACCCGATGAACTGGAAGCCACCGTGCAGCAACTGGCCCGCAAGCTGGCGAACTCCGCCCCCATCGCGTTGCGGGCCATCCTGGATGCCGTGCTCAGGGGTGGCGAGATGCCCGGGCCCGAAGGCCTGGCCCATGAGCGCCGCTGGTTCGTCGACATCTGCGCCACGGAAGACATGCGCGAGGGCACGGCGGCCTTCGTGGAAAAACGCAAGGCACAGTTCCGCGGGCGCTGACCGAAGCCGGCCCCGAAGCCCTGACCCGGCCGCTAGCGAACGCGGCCGTAGATGTCCTCGAGCCGCTCGATGTCGTCCTCGCCGAAATAGTCGCCGGTCTGCACCTCGATCAGATGGACGTCCTCACTGCCCGGGTTCTCGAGCCGATGCAGCGTGCCGGCGGGGATGTAGGTGGACTGGTTTTGCTGGAGCAGGAATTCATCGTCGCCACGGCGGACCTTGGCGACCCCGTTCACCACCGTCCAGTGTTCGCTGCGCCGGCGGTGCCGCTGCAATGACAACACCTGTCCCGGCTTGACCACCAGGCGTTTCACCTTGCAGTCGTCCGCATCCTCGAGCACCGTGTAGCTGCCCCAGGGCCGATGCACCGTGGTGTGAAAGGTCGCGGCTTCGTCCTCCAGGTCGGTCAGCTGGCTGACCACGTGCGTGACATCCTGCGCCTGGTCGCGATTCGCCACCAGCACCGCGTCACCGGTGTCCACGATGACCAGGTCCTGCACGCCCACCGCCGCCACCAGGCGCTTGTCGCCCTGCACGAAGCAGTCTTTGGACTCGACCATCACGGCCCGCCCGCGGATGCGGTTGCCGGCCGCGTCGGATTCGTACAGTTCGCTGATCGCCTTCCAGGAGCCGATATCGCTCCAGCCAAAGTCACTCACGACCACCGCGCAGCGATCGGACCGCTCCATGACCGCGAAGTCGATCGAGATGGAGGGGCACTGGCTGAATGGCTCGACCGGGATCTCCACCGGCCTGGCGGCGAAGTCGGCTGCGTTCCACACGGCCTGCACGTGCTCGAATACCTCCGGCGCATGCTGGGCGACGGCCTCCAGTATCGCGCCACTGCGAAAACAGAACATGCCCGAGTTCCAGTGATAGGCACCTGAGGCCAGGTACTCCTGCGCGGTTTCGAGATCGGGTTTCTCCACGAACGCATCGACCCGGTAAGTCCCGGAGGTGCTGAGCGGCTCGCCCTGGCGAATGTACCCGTAGCCGGTCTCCGCGTGGGTCGGATGCATGCCGAAGGTGACCAGGTAGCCCTGCGCGGCCAGGCGGCGGGCCTCCTCCACAGCGGCTTCGAACGCCCGCTGATCGCGCACCAGGTGATCCGCCGGCATCACCAGCAGGCACGCCTCGTCACCGGCACGCTCGCTGGCGCACAGGGCGGCCAGGGCGATCGCCGGCGCCGTGTTGCGCCCCACCGGCTCGAGCAGAAACTGGCATTCGTGCTCGGCCGCGCCCAGGCGGGCATACAGGTCGCGGGTGAAGAAATAGTAATCCCGGCTGGTGACGGTGAGGATCGGGGCGCTGTCCGCTACGCTGCGCGCCCGTAACCAGGTTTTTTCCGCCAGCGATTGCCCATCCAGCAGTTTCATGAAGGGCTTGGGATGGGCGCGCCGCGATACCGGCCACAGGCGCGTGCCGGCCCCTCCGGACAGGATCACCGGCATCAGCGGGGGCTGTTTGGCTGCCTCATTCATTGGCTGCGAGTTCCTCCAGACACTGGTGCAGGGACGCCGCCAGGGGCGCGGGCGAAACGCCGGCCGCGGCGCGGATCGAGGTGGTGTCGAGCACCGAGTAGGCCGGCCGCCGCGCGACCTGCGGGTAGTCGGCGGAAGCCACCGGGCTGAGTTCCGGCGCCGCGTTCAGCAGGCCGAACTCCATTGCCCCCGCGAACACCCGCGCTGCAAAATCATACCAACTCACGGCATCCCGATCACAGTAGTGATAGGTCTCCGTCGTGCCTTGCCGGACCTGCCCGAGGCGCGCCGTGAGCAGCCGCAGGGAAGCGTCCGCCAGGTTCCGCGCCCAGGTCGGGCACCCCACCTGGTCGTTCACGACGCTGAGCCGCAGGCGCTGACCCGCCAGGCGCAACATGCTGAGCACGAAATTATTGCCGTGCGCGGAGTACACCCAGGAGGTGCGTACCAGCAACGCCCGACAGCCGCCTTCGGCGACCGCACGCTCGCCGGCCAGCTTGCTCTCGCCATACGCGTTGAGCGGGCACGGGGAGTCGGTCTCCCGATAGGGCCGCCCGACCGAACCGTCGAACACGTAATCGGTGGAGTAATGCAGCACGGCGCGGTCGTGGCGCGCTGCCCAGCGCGCGATGCGCCCCGGCAGGTCGGCGTTGACGCTGAAGGCCTCCTGCCGCTCCTGCTCGGCCCGGTCGACGGCGGTATAGGCGGCGGCGTTGACGACCAGGTCCGGGTCGGTGCGCTGCAGCACCATTTCCAGCTGCCCGGGGTCGGCCAGGTCCGCCTGCAGGCAGGGCATCGCCGGGCGCGTGGGCTTGCTGCGGTCCACCAGCGTGAGCGCGCCGAGCGGGCTGAGCCGCGAGCACAGCTCTTGCCCCAGTTGCCCCGCGGCGCCGGTGAGCAGGATTTTCACGGTTTCGGGTCCGTCACGCCGGGGCGGCGTGGGGGGCGACCTCAGAACGGGATGTCATCATCCTCGAAGCTGTCGTCGCCTTGCGCCGCGGGCTCGTCCTGGGCCGACTGGGCGCGGAACCCGCCCCCGGAACGGGCGGGCGCGTCGTCACCCCGCCCGCCCAGCATCTGCATCTCGCTGGCCACGATTTCGGTCGTGTAACGATCCTGCCCGCTCTGGTCCTGCCACTTGTCGGTGCGCAGCGAGCCTTCGATGTACACCTGTCTGCCCTTGGCCAGGTACTCGCCGGCAATTTCGGCGAGGCGACCGAAGAACTTGACGCGGTGCCACTCCGTGCGTTCCCGGTTCTCGCCGGTCTGTTTGTCCCGCCAACTCTCGCTCGTCGCGACCCGAATCGAGGTGATGGCGGTGCCGCTAGAAGTGTAGCGCGTCTCCGGGTCCGCGCCGAGGTTGCCCACCAGTATGACTTTGTTGATACCACGTGCCATTGATCATCTCCAGCCGGCGCTGCTTTGCGCGCCGCTTATCTTGCATCGGCCATTTTGCTGCCCGTCGCGCCGGGCGCGGTCATCGCCCTGTTGCATTCGGAGGGTTGCCCGGGGGGCCGTTGCCCGGTCCCGAGGCGACCCGTCGGTCACCTGCCCCACCGCGCCCGAGGGGGTGCGCGGCAAGGCCGGAAGTGTAGCACAGGCCCCGGCCTACCGCGCCGGACGAGTGACCGGCAGCCAGCGGTAAATCACCGCCCAGGCAAGGCAGACCCCCGCGGCCGCGGTGAGCAGCTGGGCAGGACCCAGGCGCTCCAGTAACCAGCCCCCGCCGGCACCGCCGCAGAAGGCCCCCAGGAACTGAAAGGTCGTATACACCCCCATCCGGTGACCGCGGCCGTGCGGCCCCGCCAGGCGGCTCACCAACGACGGCATGGCCGCCTCCAGCACATTGAAGGCCAGGAAGTACAGCGTGACCACGGCCATCAGCATCCACACGCCGCCCGAATGCCCAATCAGGGCGAATACCAGCGCCAGCGCGGCGAAGGCCCATGGCAGGACATCCCGCTCCTGGCCGCGTCGGCCCAGCGCATGCAGCAACGGAAATACGCATATCGCCGACAGAGCCATGGTCGGCACATATATCTTCCAGTGCTGCGGCAAGGCAAGCGCATAGTCTGCGACCAGCATGCCCGGCAACACCACGAAAAACAGCGTCATCAGCGCATGCAGCAAGAATACCGAGGCCGCAAGTGGGCGGATATCGCCATTGACCTCGGAAGTCGGCGGGAAATCTGCCCGCGCGGGCCCATGGCCGGGCGTTGCCGCCACCATCAGCATCGCCAGCACGCCCAACACGCTGGTGAGCCAGAACAGTCCCGACAGGCCGAGCACGGCGGCCAGCGGCACCGAGAGCATGATCGAAACCAGGAACGAGGCGCCGATCCCGATGCCGATCAGGGCCATGATCACGGGTTGCCGCTGCGGATGCGTGTGGTCCGCGGCAAACGCCAGCGTGACGCCGGCGATCGCGCCACAGCCCTGCAGCGCGCGCCCGGCGATGAGCAGCGCCATGCCGTTGGCCAGGGCCGCCACCACCCCGCCCGCCACGAACAGCGCGAGGCCGAGCCAGATCACGCGCCGCCGCCCCCAGCGATCGGACAGCCGGCCGAACGGTTGCTGCATCGCGGCCTGCGTCAGGCCGTAGATACCGATGGCCAGCCCCGCCAGGGTCGGGGTGTAGCCGGGCGTGTCCATCGCCAGCAGCATGAATACGGGCAATACCAGGAACAAGCCCAGCATGCGCAGGCCGACCACCGCGGCCAGAATGCCGCCCAGGCGCAATTCGGCGGGCTCGAGCAGATTGAACACCAGCGGATATCCAGCAGCGGGTCGAGAGGCGCCACAGTAATCACGTCGGGGCCGGAAATCCAGTGCCACGGTTTCACCGCCTGCCCGGTCAACCTTATAATTCGCGCACGGCACAGCCAATCGCCATCGGGGTCCGATGATCCAGCACGCCCAGAGACAGGCAGGAGAAGCCAGCGCCATCGACTCGCTCGATGCCGTGCTGGCGCTGTGTGCCGAGGACATGGCGGCAGTCGATGCCTGCGTCGGCGAGAGCCTGGCCTCGGACGTGGCGCTCATCCGGCAGGTCGCCACCCACATCATTTCCAGCGGCGGCAAGCGCCTGCGGCCCATGCTGCTGGTCCTCGGCGCGCGGGCCTGCGGGTATGCGGGCCGCGATCACGTCCCGCTGGCCGCCATCATTGAATTCATTCACACCGCGACCCTGCTGCACGACGATGTGATCGACCAATCCGAGGTGCGGCGCGGACGGCAGTCCGCGCACACCCTGTGGGGCAACGCGGCCAGCGTGCTGGTCGGCGATTTCCTGTATTCGCGCAGCTTCCAGATGATGGTCGAGCTCGATTCCATGCGCATCATGCGGATCCTGGCGGACACCACCAACGCCATCTCAGAGGGCGAGGTGCAGCAGTTGCTCTGCATGGGCGACCCGGAAATCACCCGCGAGACCTACCTCGCGGTGATCGAACACAAGACCGCCCGGCTGTTCGAGGCCGCCTGTCGCCTTGGCGCGGTGGTGGCCGCCGAGTCGGCCGAGACCGAGCAGGCCATGGCGCGCTTCGGCAACCTGCTGGGCCAGGCCTTCCAGGTCGCCGACGACGTGCTCGACTACGGTGGCGACGGCCAGGCGATGGGCAAGAACATCGGCGACGACCTGGCCGAGGGCAAGCCGACCCTGCCGCTGATTTTGGCCCGCGCACGCGCCGACCAGGCCGGCCGCGAGCTGGTCGATCGCGCCCTTGGCGGCGGGGGCCGCTCCGAATTGGTGGCCGTAAAGGCCCTGCTGGAGCGCACTTCCGCGCTCGACGATGCGATGGACTTTGCCGCCGGACTGGCCGGAGATGCTGCCGTCCTGCTGCAGGCGCTGCCCGCCTCGCCATGGCGGGACGCGCTCGCCTGCCTGGCGCGTTTCAGTACCCAGCGCGACGGCTAGGCGCCGCGACCCTCAGGGCGTATCGAGAATCTGGTTCCAGCGCGCCACCTGCTCGGCGTGCGCGGCGAGCAGCGCATCGCCCCCGGAAACCCGTACCGTCTCGATGCGGTCGCCCTGCCTGATGGCATCCACGACCGCCT
Source organism: Lysobacterales bacterium (assembly GCA_011773845.1). Lineage (GTDB taxonomy): Bacteria > Pseudomonadota > Gammaproteobacteria > Xanthomonadales > SZUA-36 > WVWV01. The sequence goes on from WVWV01000009.1 coordinate 23,903, forward strand.
GGTCCGACGCGTCGCGCACCGACCCGAACACGGTGTGGCGCCCGTCCAGCCACGGAGTGGCCACGTGGGTGATGAAGAACTGGCTGCCGTTGGTGTTGGGGCCGGCGTTGGCCATCGACAGCACGCCCGGCCGGTCGTGCTTCAGCTCCGGGTGGAACTCGTCCTGGAACTGGTAACCCGGTCCGCCCGTGCCGCTGCCGTTGGGGCAACCGCCCTGGACCATGAAATCCTCGATGACGCGGTGAAATACCAGCCCGTCGTAGAACCCCCGCTTCGCCAGGTTGACGAAGCTGGCGGTCGTGACCGGCGCCTGGTCCGGGTACAACTGCAGGTTGATCACGCCCTTCGAGGTGGTCATCTGGACGTCAATTCGATTCTCTTCAGCACTCATGTCGTGGCTCCGAAATCAATGATGGCGGGGTGAAACTTTTCGCATGTCCCGCCGGTCTTAGCACTGGAGATCGCGGGATCAATGGTCTCTCCCTCATACCAGACAGGGTGGTTAATGCACTCCTCAATCCCTGGCCCGCGATCTCTTTTCTATTTCTGCGCAAACCCACAGCACGCCGCGAACGTGCGGCCCCGGTGCGCATAGTCACGAAAGTGCGGGAAGCTCGGGGCGCCTGGTGATAGCAGGATGGTACCGCCTTTGGGGGTCACTTGCAGCGCATGGCGCACCGCATCCGCCAGGTCAGCGGCGAGAAACACGCCCGCGGCCGGCTCGATGCCGGCCCCGCGCAACTCGGTGGCGAGCCGCGCCCCGCTGTCGGGCAACAGAACGATCGCCTGTGGGGGCAGCTCCCGCAGGGCCTGCAGGCAGGCGCCCCAGTCCACGCCTCGGTCCAGTCCGCCGGCCAGCAGGGTGACGCGTTCCCCGGCCAGGGCCCGCAATGCCGCCTCGGTCGCCAGCGGTGCGGTGGACATGCTGTCGTTGACGAAAGTCACGCCTTCGCGGGTGCCGAGCCGCTGCATTCGGTGCGGCAAACCCCGGAATTTCCGCAACGAGGGCAGCGTCCCGACCGCGTCCACGCCCGCCAGCTGCACCAGGCTCAGCGCCGCGGCGAGATTGACGAGGTTGTGATCGCCCGGAAGGTGTTCGCGCGGCACCTCGGCCAGTTCCTCCTCGGCCCGCCACAGGCGGTGCGCGCGCACGTGATACCCCTGCGGATGCCCGAACCAGTGGACATGGGGAACCCCGTGCAGCCGTTCGCGCAGCAGCGCATCGGCATGATTGGCGACCACCGGCCGGCCGGCCGCCAGCTCGATGATGCGCAGCTTGTCCGCGTGATAGGCGCCGCGCCCGCCGTGCCAGTCGAGGTGCTCGTCGGACAGGTTCAGCACGGCGGCCAGGGTCGGCCGCGCTTCCAGGTCGGCCAGCTGGTAACTGGAAACCTCGATGACCCACCAGTCGACCGAGTCGTTGGCGCAATCCAGCAGCGGCGTGCCGATGTTGCCCGCCAGCCGCACCGTGCAACCCGCCGCCGCGAGCAGGTGGGCCGTCAGCGCAGAGGTGGTGCTTTTGCCCTTGGTGCCCGTGATGCAGATGGTGCGGGCCGTGTCATGCTCCGCGAACCACAGGTTGCTGGCGCTGGTGATCCGTGCGCCGGCCGCACGTGCCGCGCGCAGCTCCGGCCGGTACGGGCTGATCCCGGGCGAGCGCACCAGCACCGCGTGGCGGGCCAGGCGCCGGGCGGACAGGGGCCCGCTCACCAGCCGGTCCCGGCCCGGCTCGAGACGGTCCTCGAAGCGTTCGTCGACCGGGTGCTCGCTGTAGAGGGTCAGCGGTTTGTGCGGGAAGCGCGCGCGAATGGCACGCCAGGCGGACTGCCCCTCGCGGCCCGCGCCCAGCAGCGCGACATCCACCCGCTCAAGCGCCGAAATCAACATGCGCGAGGACGCCCTTGGGCACCCGGTGCTCGGCAACCGACTGCAGCAGCTCTGCGAGCGGCGGTACGTGCAGGCCACGCAGCTCTGCGCTCAGCGTGCGGACCAGCGGTTTGTCCTTCCAGCCGGGCCGGCACGCCAGTTCGGCCAGCGCAGCCCGGCTCTCGTCGACGGTACCGACGCATTCGAAGGGCTTGTCCACGCCGAGCGCGCACAGTGCACGGAACCCGGGCTCCTGGCCCGGATCGGCCAACAGGTCATGTCCGATGATCTGCCTCACCTCGTCCTCGGGCATGAACACCGCCAGCGCCAGGGTCGTGAATCGGCACTTGGGACAATCGCCACACCAGCGCTCGCGCACGCGCGGGCCTTCCTGGTGAAAATGCCGATTGCAGCTCGAGAACACGGCATGATAGCGGTGCAGGTGGCTGAACCGGCGGGCCACGGCCAGCTCGCCCAGGGGCCGCAGCAGCGAAAAGTAGTCCAGCCCCGGGGAAATGCGGCGATGGACGAGGCTGTGCAGCGCGAGCTCGAATTCGTAGCTCTTGGAGTACTGGTGGTTGATGCTGCGCCCGGCAGGGTCCGTGAGGGTCGCCTCGCTGGCCGAGTGTTCGTTGGAGAACACCACCCAGCGAAAGCCGTACAGCAGCGCCGCGCACAGCAGGATGGCGGAGTTGATGGCCGTGACCGGCACGTGGCCATTCCAGGCCCCGGCGGCATTCAGTTCCGCCAGCTCCGGCGCCAGCGTCCGATCGATCCGGATCAGCGGCAAGCCCGCCGCGGCGACGGTCTCGGCGATCAGTCCGGATGCGCCGACGCACACGGGCTGCACCTCCAGCCCCCCCTGCCGCAGCAACTCCAGGCTGACCAGGCTGTCCTTGCCGCCACCCATCGCCACCAACGCGCGCTCGGGAAGCTCGAGTGGCCCCGGCCTGGGGCCGGCGGCCGTGGTGATATCGAAGTGCACGCACTCTTCCAGCGCCAGCCCGTTGACCCAGGCGAATTCGCCCAGCCCCCGGACGTAGAGCGCCCGCAGGAACGAAGCCAGCTCGGGATCGATCGCATGCACCCCGGTCTCCAGCCGGGCGGGCACGCAGGCCTTGTAATAACTCACCCCTGCAACCAGGTGCAACAAGCCCAGCGCCTGGACAAAGGCGGCCTGCCGTGACGGTTCCTGCGGCCATGGCGCGTGCGGGAACCGGATGCGCTCGACCATGGGCTCGCCATCGTCGAAGGCGTACCCCAGAAGCGCCTCGCCGCTGGACGGGTCGAAGCGGAATTCGCCAAAACGAAAGCACTCCGCTGTCGGCCGGCTGCCGGGGCTGACGCTCACGCCGGCGGGCCCTCCCCGCCGGCGGCGATCAGCGTGGCGTGCAGGCGGGCGCACAGTTCCGGCGCATGCTCGGCGCTCACCAGCAGGCTGATGCTCAGGTCGTTGGCCGACTGCGAGAGCATGAATAATGGCCAATCCTCGAATGACGCCACCGCCGGGCCCAGCCGGGCCAGGGCCATGCGCGCACCGCGGCCAACCAGGTTCACGCAACTGCAGTCGTCGAACCAGCGGACGCGGCACACCTCCTCCAGCGCTTCCGCCAGGCGCTCGGCGGCGCCGGCGGCGAGGTGGTTGGCGGCCTTGTCGATGGCGATGGTGGTGGTGGTCTCCGAGGTTGCCACCAGGTCGACCGAAACGCCCCGGCGGCTCACGATCTCGAACACGCGGGCCAGGAAACCCACCTGCTGGCGGGTGTCGGAATTCTCCAGCAGCATGACCAGCACGCCATCCTGCCGCGTGACGGCCTTGATGCCCTCGGGCCCGGGCGGAATGCCGGCGCCGATCCGCGTGCCGGTCGCATCGGGCCGGGCGAGATCATGGATTTCGATGGGGATCCCTACCTCCGCGGCAGCCCGGATACAGCGGGGATGCACGACCCGTGCCCCGCTGGCGGCGAGTTCGAGCGCCTCCGCATAGCCCAGCGCGGGCAGCAAGCGCGCCGCCGGCTCTCGTCTCGGGTCCGCGGAGAACAGGCCGGCCACGTCGGTCCAGATTTCGATGGCCCCCGCCTGCAGACGGCCCGCCAACAGCGCTGCCGAGGTGTCGGAGCCCCCGCGCCCGAGCAATGCGGTCCGGCCATCCGCGGACCGGGCCACGAAGCCCTCGGTCACCAATACGGGGCTGCGGGCCGACCATTGCGCCTGCAGCGCCGGGGACGGTCCCGCCGCGCAGCGCGCCGACAGCCAGGCGCGGCTTTCGGCGCCCTCCGGCTCGGGCAGCACCTCCAGGGCATCCCGCGCGTCCACCCATTCCGCGTCGAGCCGCTGGCCCAGAAAGCGCGCCCCGATGCGGGTGCTCAGCCGCTCCCCGATGCCCAGCAGCGCCGCCTGGTGAGCGGGATGATGATTGGCGTGCAAGGCCTCGTGCTCGTGATACAGGAACTGGCGGGCGTCATCCAGCAGGTCCTGCGATGCGACCCGCAGGCCGCGGGCCAGTTCCTCGTGGCGCTGCAGGATGTCCAGAATGGGATCGGAGGGCTCGGCGGGGGAATCGACCAGTTCCTGCAGGGCATCGGTGATGCCCGCCAGCGCCGAGCAGACCAGCAGCACGCGGCGGCCCGTGTCGGCCCGCGCCGCCGCCAGGCGGGCTATGGCCTCCCATTGCTCGGGCCCGGCCACCGAGGTGCCGCCGAACTTGAGCACCACCCAGGTTGCGGACGGGTCGGTGTTCATCGGCAGACCTTCCTCATTGGGGTTTGCGCCCGCGGCAGTAGCACTGGCGCATTTCCCCCCGCTCGCAGACCACCACCATGGAGCGCCAGTCCTCGACGAAGTGCCGGGCGTCCTTCTCGCCGAGGAGTTCGACGATGCGCGGGTACAGCGCGCCACGCATCGCCTCGTACTCGCGGCGCGATTCGCGCCGGTACCAGTCCGAGGCATCCTCCAGCTCGATGTCCACGAAACCGGCGGCAGCCAGGATTTCGCCATGGCGTTCGAGGGTCTCCATGGCGTAGGTCAGACCTTCCATCTCGAAAAAGTACAGCATATCCGGGCTGTATTCGCCCTCGCTTTTCATCCAGTCGTAACAGGAGAGGTGGCCGCCCGGTTTCAGCACCCGGCAACACTCGCGGAAGATGCCCGCCTTGTCGGCGATCTGGGTGATGGCGCCGGAACTGAAGACCAGGTCGAACGAGGCATCGGGAAAAGCCAGCGGACCGGGCTCGACCGTCTCGAAGCGCACCGCGTCGGCGAGGCCCTGCTCGCGGGCCGCGCGCGTGGCTCGCGCGACGAGCGGCTCCTCGATGTCGATGCCCACCACCCGGGCACCGTGCCTGGCGGCCAGGTGCAGGGCCGGCCCCCCGATGCCGCAACCGAGGTCGAGTACGCGCTGGCCGCGCAGATCCAGGCCCGCCACCATCCGGTCCACGTTGCCCGCGCCGCCCGGGGCCATGTAGCCGCGGCCCCAGACCAGCTCCAGCAGGGTGACCATGGCATCGTGGTATTCGGTTTCATGGGACATGACACAACTCCGCTGCCGCGGACCCGACATATACGCATTCTTGCAGATTCGCGCCCGACCCCCAAGCGTCCGGCTTCGGCAGCCGCGGGTGGCAAAAAGATGGCGCCGGGTCGCGGCGCCATGAAAGCTGCAAGCGCGGCTCCCGCATTCGGGGAGCGCGGCGTTGCCGGAGTGTCAGAAAACCATCACGGCACGGGGTGGGCCTCCAAGCGCACCCTGATCCGGTCGGTGGGCGGCTCCGTTACCCGGGCCTGGTAGATACGCCCGTCGATTTCATAGGTCACGTCCCAGCCGACGATGCGCTCTTCCACCTGCCAGTCGGTGCGCAGCTCGCAACGCCGTTCCAGGGTCGGATGGGCGCGGGCGGCCTGTTGCTGGCGCTGGTGGTCAGCGGCCACCGACGCACCGAGCGTGGCGCCCGCCATGGTCATCAGGTCCCGCCCGCTGCCGCCACCGAACTGGTTGCCGACGACGCCGCCGATGATCGCCCCGAGGATCATCGGGGTGGCGGAACGCTGTGTCACGGCCGTCCGATAGACTTCGACGTCACGGCATTCACGGGTTTCCACGGGAATCCGCACCTGCTGGCGTACCGGGTCGGCCTGCAGCACCTGGGCCCAGGTGTCATGGCCCGCCGCGGCGGCCGTCGCTGGCAGCGCCGTCAGGGTGGCGCACACCAGCATGGGAAGTTTGAGTCTGGCTTGCATCTCGACCTCCTTGCATGGGCACCGTCCAAGCCTCAAGCACAGCTTATGACGGCCTCGCTGAACCCCGGCTGAATGGAGATGCGCGCCAATCGCGTCGCAGACTTGGCGGCAATCCTCAAACTGTACTAGGATGTGCGTCCCTCAGGATTCCAGCGCATCCGCCAAAGGATTTTTTGCATGCCCAGATACCAGACCGAAGATATCCGCAACATCGCATTCGTGGGCCACACGGGCTGCGGCAAGACCAGCCTCGTTGAGGCCCTGCTCGCGCGGTCGGGCGCGATCGGCGAGGCGGGCTCCGTCGCGCGCGGCAGCACGGTGACAGACCACGATCCGCTGGAGCACGAATTCGAGCACTCCCTGGACTCGGCCATCGCCAGCCTGGATTTCGAGGGTACACACGTCAACCTGATCGACACGCCCGGATTCCCCGATTTCCGGGGTGCCACGCTGGCCGGGATGTCGGCGGCCGAGACCACCGCCGTGGTGGTCAATGCGCACAACGGCATCGAGCTTTCCACGCGCCGCCTGATGCGGCGCGCCAAGCGCCGTCGGCTGTGCCGCATGATCGTCATCAACCGCATCGACGCCGAGGGCATCGACCTCGCCGCCCTGGTGAATGATATCCGGCAGGAATTCGGGACCGAATGTCTGCCCATCAACCTGCCAGCCGAGAACTACTCGACGGTGCGGGACTGTTTCTTCCAGACCGAGGGCGAGACCGACATCCTGTCCCTCGCGGAAGCGCACGAGGCCATCATCGACCAGGTGGTGGAGGTCAACGAAGCGTTGATGGAGAAGTACCTCGAAGGCGAGGAACTCAGCCGCGAAGAGCTGCACAACGCCTGCGAACAGGCGCTGCGCGAGGGCCACCTCGTGCCGATCTGCTTCACCTCCGCACAGACCGGTGCCGGGGTGGGCGAATTCCTGAAGCTGTGCAAACGCCTGGTGCCCAACCCGGCCGAGGGCAACCCGCCGCCGTTCCTGAAGGGCGACGGCAGCGAGCAGGTCTCGGCCCTGCCAGATCCCGAAGCGCACGTGATTGCGCACGTGTTCAAGATTCACAACGACCCGTTCGTCGGCAAAATGGGCGTCTTTCGCATCTACCAGGGCACCGTGCGCCCGGACACCCAGCTGTACATCGGCGACGCGCGCAAACCGTTCAAGGTGGGGCACCTGTTCAAGGTCCAGGGCGGCAAACACAACGAAGTCGACGCCGGCATTCCCGGCGACATCTGCGCGGTGGCCAAGGTGGAGGAAATCCACTACGACGCGGTGCTGCATGACTCCCACGACGAGGACGAGTACCGCATGCGGGCGATCGACTTCCCGCAACCGATGTACGGGCTGGCGGTCCAGCCCAAGACCCGCGGCCAGGAGCAAAAGCTGTCCACGGCGCTGCAGCGGCTGAGCGAGGAAGACCCCTGCTTCACCATCGAACAGAACCAGGAGTTGAACGAGACCGTGATGCGCGGCCTGGGCGAGCTGCACATGCGGGTGATGCTGGAGCGCATGGCGAAGAAGTACAACGTGGAGGTCGAAACCCGCCCGCCGCGCATCGCCTACCGCGAAACTATCACCCGCAATGCGGAGGGCCATTACCGCCACAAGAAACAGACCGGCGGCGCCGGGCAGTTCGGCGAGGTGTTCCTGCGGGTGCGGCCGCTGGGGCGCGGCGAGGGTTTCGAGTTCCTGAACAAGGTGGTCGGCGGGGCCATCCCCACGAGCCTGATCCCGGCCGTTGAGAAAGGCATCCGCCAGATCATGGCCGAGGGGGCCGTGGCCGGCTATGCGCTGCAGGACCTCGAAGTGACGGTGTACGACGGCAAGCACCACCCGGTGGATTCCAAGGAAATCGCCTTCGTCATTGCGGCCCGTAATGCCTTTCTGGACGCCATCAGGAATGCGGGCCCGCAGATTCTCGAGCCGGTCGTGACGGTGGACGTGACCGTGCCGGAGATGGTGATGGGCGACATCACCGGCAACCTGGCCGGACGGCGCGCCCGCATCAGTGGCACCGAGAGCCTGCGTGGCGGCCTGGTGACCATCAAGGCGGACATCCCCCTCAGTTCACTGACCGACTACCACACCGAGCTGAAGAGCCTGACCCAGGGCCAGGGCAGCTTCACGATGGAGTTCAGCCATTACGACCCGGTGCCGCACAACGTGCAGGAGGAGCTGGTCGCGGCCTTCAAGCCCAGGGAGTCCGACTGAGCTTCGGCATTCAGTCCCAGCGGTCGTCGCGCACCCAGATGCGCCCGTCCGCGATCCGCACCGGCAACACGGCGGTATCCTCGTAAGCCGGCGGGGTCAGGGCGGCCCCGGTGCGCAGGCAGAACCGCGCACCATGCCGGGGGCATACGATTTCCGCGCCTTCCACGCTGCCGCCGGTCAACTGGGCGCCGTCGTGCGTGCACACGTCCTCGATGGCGAGCACCTCGCCGTCCACGTTGAACACCGCCACCTCGGCGCCGTCGACGTCCACCACCCGGTACGCACCCGGCGGCAGTTCTTCCACGCGGCAGACCTCGGTCCATTCCGTCATCGGGCGGCGACGCTCCTGCTCAGGCGAACAGCCGGGCGGCGCTGATCAGGGCCTCGACCAGGCGGTCGATCTCCTGGCGCGTGTTGTAGATGCCCAGTGAAACGCGCGCGGTGGCGGGCAGTCCGAACAGGCGAATGGCAGGCATGGCGCAGTGGTGCCCCGTCCGGATCGCGACCCCGTAATGGTCGATGATGGTGCCGATATCGTTGGGATGGATGCCGTCCATGGTGAACGAGATCACGCCCGCCTTGGCACGCGCGGTGCCGACGATGCGCAGCCCCTCGATGGCCGACAGGCTCTCGGTCGCGTAATCCAGCAGCTGCGCCTCGGAGGCCGCCACGTTGTCCATGCCGAGCGATTCCAGGTAGTCGACGGCCGCACCCAGCCCGATGCCGCCGGCGATATGGGGCGTGCCGGCCTCGAACTTGGCGGGGGGCTCGTTGTAGGTCGTACCCTCGAATGACACCACGCTGATCATCTCGCCGCCGCCCTGGTAGGGGGGCATGGCCACCAGCGTTTCGAGCGGTGCCCAGAGCGCGCCGATTCCGGTCGGGCCGTACATCTTGTGGCCCGAGAAACAGTAGAAATCGCAACCCAGGGCCTGCACGTCGACCGGCATGTGCGGCGTGGCCTGGGCGCCATCCACCAGCACCGGAATTCCGCGCTGGCGTGCTTCATGGCAGACCTTCGCGACCGGATTGACGGTACCCAGTGCGTTGGACACGTGCACGATGCCGATCATCCGCACCTGCTCGGTCATCATCGCCACCATGGTGTCGACTTCCAGCTCGCCGCGGTCGTTGATCGGCGCGACCTGCAGCTCGGCGCCGGTCTGCTCGCACAGGATCTGCCACGGCACGATGTTGGAATGGTGCTCCATGTGGGTGATCAGCACCTCGTCTCCGGGCGCCAGGCGCGGGCGCGCAAAACTCTGCGCCACCAGGTTGATGGATTCCGTGGTGCCGCGCGTGAAAACGACCTCCCCGGCGGCGGGCGCATTGATGAATTCGGCGACCCGCCGGCGCGCCTGCTCGAAGGCCTCGGTCGCCTCCTGGCTGAGCGTGTGCACGCCACGGTGAATGTTGGCGTTGTAGCGCCGGTAGTAGTCGTCCATGGCCTCGATCACCTGGCGCGGACGCTGCGCCGACGCGGCCGTGTCCAGGTAGACCAGCGGATGGCCGTGCACCTGCCGCTCGAGTACCGGGAAATCGGCGCGCACCGCATCCACGTCGAGGCCCGTGCCGCTGCTGGCGCGATGCGGATCAGCCATGCGGGCTACCCAGCGCCTGCAGGGCGGCGTCCAGCCGGGCGGACAGGGCCTCGCGGAGCGGACCGGGCCGCATGGCGTCGGTCACGGGCCGGCAGAAGGCCATGGTCAGCAGCTGCCGCGCGGCTTCGACGTCGAGGCCGCGGCTGCGAAGGTAGAAGATGGCGTCCTCGTCGAGTTGACCGACCGTGGCCCCGTGACTGGCCGTCACCTCGTCGGCATGGATTTCGAGCTCTGGCTTGGCATCGATTTCCGCGTGTGGAGAGAGGAGCAGGCCGGCGCTCGACTGGCTCGCGTCAGTGCCGTCGGCGCCCGGTTGTACCAGCACCCGGCCATTGAACACGGCCCGGGCGCGACCCGCGAGCACGCCGCGAAAAGTCTGGACGCTGGCGCAGTCGCCAGCCTCGTGAGTCACCTGCAGGTGGTTGTCGGCGTGAGCGCGCGCCATGCCGAGGCAGGCGACGTCCAGCCGACAGCCAGCGCCGGGCCCGGCCAGCGTGGTGCGCACGTCGTGGCGCACCAGCGACGCACCGGCATCCAGGCCCGTGTAGTGGTAGCGACTGGCGGCCGCCTGGCGAATCTCCCGCAGGGCGATCAGCGCCGACCCCCGAGGCCACTGCTGGAAGCAGGCATGCGCGAGTTCCGCCTGCTCGCCCAGGTGGACCTGGGTCACTGCGTTGAGGCAGTGCTCGGCGGCGCCTTCGCCTTCGAACTGCTCGATCAACTCGAGTCGGGCCCCGGGCTCCAGCCGCACGCACACGCGGCTGTTACAGAGCCGCCCGGCGGCGGAAGGTCCGCTGCACCACTGCAGCAGCAGGCGCCCGGCGTCCGTCCCGGCCGCCACGTGCACCAGCACGCCGGGACCGAGATCGGCCGAATTGAGCGCCACGAATCCATCAGCCGGCTGATCGGTGGGCAGCGACTCGAGCATCTCCCGCAACCCCTCGCGATCGTTGGCCAGGGCCGTGCGCAGATCGGTGATCGTCACGCCGGTCGGGACCTCGCCCTGCACCGCCGCGAGTTGCCCGTTGTGGACCACCAGCCGCGGCCCGTCCACCAGTGGCGGCGGCGCTTCGGGCCCGGTTTCGGCCGGCAGCGCGCCGAGGGCGCCGATCGTTCGTTCCAGGCCCCGCAGCGAGGTGTACTTCCATGCCTCCACCCGGGTCGACGGTAGCCCGTTGCGGCTAAAGTCCTGCCGGGCGCGCTCGCGCAGCCCGTCCGCCCATGGGGCGAGGTGCGGCGCCTCGCCCGCGGGCGGGGCCGCAAGTTCGCGCGCAAGGATGGCGGCCAGTTCGCTCACGCGGCCCCCGCCGACCCGACCGCGGCGATGCCGCCCTCCTCCAGCCAGGTGTAGCCCTGTTGCTCGAGGTGCAACGCCAGTTCGGCGTCTCCGCTGGCCACGATACGCCCGCCGGCCAGCACATGCACGGCATCCGGCTTGACGTATTCCAGCAGGCGCTGGTAGTGCGTGATCAGCACGATGGCGCGCTCCGGGCTGCGCAGGCGGTTGACGCCTTCGGCCACCACCTTCAGGGCATCGATGTCCAGGCCGGAGTCGGTTTCGTCGAGAATCGCCAGCTGCGGCTCGAGCACGGCCATCTGGAAAATCTCGTTGCGTTTCTTCTCACCGCCGGAAAAACCCTCGTTCACCGCCCGATGCAGGAGCTCGTCGCCGATGTGCAGTATTTGCAGTTTCTCCCGCACCAGGCGCAGAAAGCCGACCGAGTCGAGCTCTTCCTCCCCGCGGTGCTTGCGCTGGGCGTTGAGGGCGGCGCGCAGGAAATAGGTGTTGTTGACGCCGGGGATCTCGACCGGGTACTGAAAGGCCAGGAACACGCCCTCGCAGGCCCGCTCCTCGGGCGCGAGTTCCAGCAGGTCCTGGCCCTGGTAGCGAATCTCGCCGGCCGTGACCTCGTAGCCGTCGCGACCGGCGAGCACGTTGGCGAGCGTGCTCTTGCCGGAGCCGTTCGGCCCCATGATGGCGTGCACTTCGCCGGCCCCGACTTCGAGGTCCAGCCCGGTCAGAATTTCCTTGCCCGCCACCCGGGCGTGCAGGTCGGTGATTTTCAGCATCGCTTCGTCACTCTCCGAATTGGGTTTAATGCCCCCTCGGCCGCCGGGTCGGCCTAGCCGACCGCGCCCTCCAGGCTCACTTCCAGCAGCGCCTTGGCTTCCACGGCGAACTCCATGGGCAATTCACGGAAGACCTGCTTGCAGAAGCCGTCCACGATCATCGATACCGCGTCTTCTTCGCAGATGCCGCGCTGCAGGCAGTAGAACAGCTGGTCCTCGCCGATTCTGGAGGTGGTCGCCTCGTGCTCGACCTTCGCGCTCGGGTTGTTCACCTCGATGTACGGAAACGTGTGGGCGCCGCAGCGTTTGCCGATCAGCATCGAGTCGCATTGCGTGAAATTGCGCGCGTTGTGCGCGTTCTTGCCGATCTTCACCAGGCCGCGATAGGCATTCTGGCCACGCCCGGCGGAAATGCCCTTGGAGATGATCGTGCTCCGCGTGTTCTTGCCGAGATGAATCATCTTGGTGCCGGTATCGGCCTGCTGGCGGTTGTTGGTCAGCGCCACCGAGTAGAACTCGCCGACGCTGTCGTCGCCGCGCAGCACGCAGCTGGGATACTTCCAGGTGATCGCCGAGCCGGTCTCGACCTGGGTCCAGGAGATCCGCGCCCCGGCCTCCCGGCAATCGCCGCGCTTGGTCACGAAGTTGTAGATGCCGCCGACGCCCTGCTCGTCGCCCGGGTACCAGTTCTGGACCGTCGAGTACTTGATCTCGGCGTCGTCCAGCGCGACCAGCTCGACCACCGCGGCGTGCAGCTGGTTCTCGTCGCGCATCGGGGCGGTGCAGCCCTCCAGGTAGCTCACGTGGCTGCCTTCCTCGGCGACGATCAGGGTGCGCTCGAACTGCCCGGTCTCGGCCGCGTTGATGCGGAAGTAGGTCGACAGTTCCATCGGGCAGCGCACCCCCCGGGGCACATACACGAAGCTGCCGTCGGTGAACACCGCCGAATTGAGCGCGGCGAAGAAATTGTCCGAGCGCGGCACCACGCTCCCGAGGTAGGCCCTGACCAGCTCCGGGTGGTCCTGGACGGCCTCCGACATGGAACAGAATATGACCCCGGCCTTGCGCAATTCCTCCTTGAAGGTGGTGCCGACCGACACCGAGTCGAACACGGCGTCCACGGCCACCCCGGCCAGGCGCGCCCGCTCGTGCAGCGGCACCCCCAGCTTGTCGTAGGTCTCCAGCAGCTTGGGGTCGACCTCGTCGAGGCTGCGCGGCCGGTCCTGCGCGGACTTGGGCGCCGAGAAGTAGGAAATCGCCTGGAAATCGATCGGCTCGATTTCGAGCTGCGCCCAATCGGGCTGCCGCATCTGCTGCCACTGGCGATAGGCCTCGAGCCGCCACTCGAGCAGCCATTCCGGCTCGTTCTTGCGTGCCGAGATGAGTCGGATGACCTCCTCGGAAAGCCCGGGCGGAACGGTCTCCGATTCGATGTCCGTGACGAAGCCATGGCGGTAGCTGCGCTGGACCAGGGATTCGACCGATGGAGATTGTTTGCTCATGGCTGCACCAGATCTTCAGGCGTTGAGGGTGGCGATTCTGAGGCCGGGCTCGCTGGGTCGTGCCGGCCGCGACATTTCGGCCAGGGAGACCTCTTCCATGGCCCGCGCCACCGCCGCGCTGATGCGCTGCCAGTTGCTGCGCAAGCCGCAGACGTGTTCCTGGCTGCACAGGCCCACCTCGACGCTGCACTCGGTCATGGCGATGGGGCCCTCGATCGCGCCGATGATCTCCGCCACGCTGATCTCGGCCGTGGGCCGCGTGACGCGGTAACCCCCGTGTGCGCCGCGATAGGACCGCACCAGGCCGTGCCGCGCAAGCAACTTCAGAACCTTGCTGACGGTCGGTAACTCGAGATGGGAACGCTCGGCCAGCGCCTGGGCGCTCAGCACCGCTCCGGGCGACTCGCCCAGTTCGACCATCACCACGATGGCGTAGTCCGTGAGTTTGCTGATTCGCAACATGCCTGCTGTCCCGACTGTTCCGGCGAAAGCCATATAGTACCATATTAGTCCTGTTTCAAGGCATAGGAGCATCACCCGGCGCGGCGTTCCCCCCCGCTGCGCTTTGCGGCAGAATGCCCCGCATGGGTAAACGCAGGGCGATGCCGGAGGCCGGACCGGACCGGCGCGAGCAACTCGCACGCCAGTGGCTGGCCGGCCGCTATGCGGATGTGGGGGATGTCTGGCGCCCGATGGCTGGCGATGCCAGCTTCAGGCGTTACTTCCGGCTGACGGTCGGAGGCCGCTCCCACGTGCTGATGGATGCCCCGCCGGAGCGGGAGTCCTCGCAGCCGTTCCTCGACGTCTCTCGCCGCCTGCGGGCCGCCGGGCTGCACGCCCCCGAAGTGATCGCCACGGACCCGGCGCAAGGCTTCATCCTGCTGGAGGACCTGGGTGAGCGCCTGTACCGGGACCTCGTGACCCCGACCTCCGTGGAGCCCCTGTTCGCCGATGCCTTCGCGGCGCTCGCCGTGATGGCCGGGCAAGTCGACCCTGCCGGCCTGCCCGCCTACGACGCGCGCGTGCTCGGCGAAGAACTGGCGCTGTTCCGGGACTGGTACCTGGCTCGCCACAAGGGCTGTCCACCGGACCGCGTCGAGGCACGGGGCTGGCAGGCGCTCTGCGATGAACTGGTGCAGGCTGCGCTGGCTCAGCCACAGGTTTTCGTGCACAAGGACATTCATTCCTGCAACCTCCTGGTCACCGAGTCCGCCAACCCGGGCATCATCGATTTCCAGGATGCGCTGCGAGGCCCCCTCAGCTACGACTTCGTCTCGCTGGTCTGGGACCGTTACATCAGTTGGCCCCGCCATCGCCTGGAGCAGTGGATGGAGCGCTTCCGGCTCATGCTCGACCCGGCGCCGCCCAGTGATCAATGGGTTCAGTGGTGCGACCTGATGGGACTGCAACGCAACCTGAAGATCGTCGGCATCTTCGCCCGCCTGTGGCACCGCGATGGCAAATCGGGCTACGTGGAGATGATCCCGCGCTTCTACGCCTATGTGCTCGAAGCCCTGCGCAAGCTGCCAAGGCACCGCGAGCTGTGCACCTGGCTGGAGGGCCCCGAATGCGCGCCATGATCCTGGCCGCGGGACGCGGTGAGCGGCTGCGGCCACTGACCGACCGGATTCCCAAGCCCCTGGTCGAAATTGCCGGCCGGCCCCTGATCGTCGAGCATGTCGAGCGCCTGGCCGCCGCGGGCTTCCGTTACCTGGTGGTGAACCTCGCGCACCTCGGGTCGATGATTCGGGAGGTGCTCGGCGACGGTCGACACTGGGGCGTGGAGATCCATTATTCCGAGGAGCCCGAAGGCGCCCTGGAAACCGGCGGGGGCATCTTGCAGGCGCTGCCGATGCTGGGAACCGCGCCATTCCTGGCGATCAACGCGGACATCTGGACCCGCTACCCACTGCAGCAGCTGCGGGCCGTGAAATGCGATCATGCGCACCTGGTGCTGGTGCCCGGTCCGGGGGCGGATTTTGCCCTGCATAATGCCCGCGTCGCCAATGCCGGCACACCCCTGTACACCTTCGCCGGCATGGCGGTATACCACCCGCGCCTGTTCGCCGCCTGCGAGCCCGGCCGCTTCTCGGTGGTGCCATTGCTGCGCGAGGCCGTTCGGCAGCAGCGGGTGACCGGCGAGCTGTTCCGCGGGCCGTGGCACGACGTAGGCACGCCCGAGGCGCTGGCGGCAGCATGCGCCGCGGCGGATGAGGCGGGCTAGGCGAATCCCACCCGCACGACGGCCCCACCCCGATGGGCCAGGTCACGCCCCCGAAGAGTGATACTTGTATTTGGTGTTGTACTGTGGTATAACACCTATACTCAATGTTCAGGATTCCACCATGAAATTCCTTCGCACCGCTGTTCTGGCTGTCACCACCGCACTGCTGCTGGCGTCCTGCGCCCGAACCGACCACGCCGCCCCGGAGAACCCGCTGCTGGCCTTTGTGGGCGCCGACACGCCCTACCTGTTCGCCAACCTGCAACCGCTGCCCGCCGAGGTGGTGGATGTCTACCTGGAGCGCGTCGGGCCGACCCTGGGGCTGGCCCAGGCCCTGCTGGACGATATCGATTTCGAAGTGGCCGCCGGCGCGGAGGGCAACGAGGGGGCGCGGCTGGCGGCGGCCGTGTTCGAAGAACTGGATGGAAAATTCAATCGCGCCGGCATCGAGAGCCTCGGCTTCTCCCTGCGCTCGTACCAGGCCGTGTACGGCATGGGTGTGTTCCCGGTCGTGCGGCTCGGACTGGGCGACCCGGACGCATTACGCGCGGCCATTGCCCGGGTCGAGGCGGCGGCCGGCATGGCCTTTCCGACCGAAACGCTGGCCGACACGACCTACTGGCGCATCGCCGGGTCCGGGATTGGCCTGTACCTGGCGATCCTCGATCAACACGCCGCGTTGGGCGTGTTCCCGACCGCGGCGGAAACCGAGTTCCTGCCGGTGTTCCTCGGCCTCCAGCCGCCCGCGGCGGCGGCCGACTGGAACCGTGAACTGGCGCGCATCGACCAGGCACAGGGGTTCACCGGCCACGGCTCGGGCTTCCTGGACCTGCAACGACTCACCGAGGAGTTGCTCGATGCCGGCAGCACCACCTCGATCCAGCTCGAGCGGGCGGGACTGGCGCAACCGCAACTGGCGGACCTCGACGAGATTTGCAAGCAGGAGTACCGGGCCCTGGCGGCCAAGGCACCACGCATGCTGGCCGGCACCACCGAACTCGCCACCGACGCGGTGGGCATCCGCTACCTGTTGGCGCTTGACCAGACGCTGGCCGGGGAGCTGACCACGCTGGTCGCCGAGGTGCCGGTCGCGAGCGACAGCGAGCGGCTGCTCCTGTCCGCCGCGCTGGGCATCCGCATGGGCCGTTTGCACGAGATGTTGCGGCAGAAGCTCACCGCGCGCAGCGAGAACCCGTTCCGCTGCCCGCACCTGGCGGACCTCAACACCCAGGCCGCGCAACTGCTGGCGCAGCTCGACCGCCCGCTCCCGCCTTTCGTAGGCAACCTGTTTGGATTCCGGCTGGAGGTGCAGGACCTCGACCTGCGTCAGCCCGGACCGGAGAACGCGACCGGCATGTTCAGCCTCGAAGTGGACAAACCACAGATGCTGACCGGCATGGCGGAGATGTTCGTGCCCGGATTCGATGGCCTGGGCCTCGAACCCGGCGGCGAACCCGTGGAGGTGCCGCAGGAATTGGCCAGCATCAGCATGGATGGCCTGCACCTCTATGCCGCCATGAGTGACCGGGCCATCGGCCTCGCGCTCGGCGAGGGGCAGCGTGAGGGCTTGGCCGAATTCATGGCGGCGGAAGCGGACAACGACGGCACCTTCCTGTCGGTCTCGTACGACATGGGGCGCTACCTGGAACTGCAACAGCACATGCAACAGCGCTATTTCGACCCCGGACGCGAAGGCAGCGATGCGGACGCGGAGCTGGAGCAACTCCAGGACGCCGTCGCCTCGCTGCAGGAATCCTACCGGGCCTGGCTGGGACGGACCCGGATGGACGTCAGCTTCACCCCGGCGGGGATCGAGATCGATACGCGCATGACCTTCCGGTGACGGTGCCCGTGCCCGCCCCCGCCCACGCGGGGGCGGCGCCCGTGCTTCCCCGGCCAGCCGGGATCAGTACCGGAAGTGCTTGATCATCTCGCCTTTCTGACCCACCTCGGTCATGGCTTCGATGCCGATCTGCAGATGCAGGTCGGCCCATTGGCTCGTGACCTTGCGATCGGACTCCTCGGTCTTGACCCCATCGGGCGTGATGGGCACGTCCGAGACCAGCAACAGGGCACCGCGCGAAATCTCGTTGGCGTGCCCCACGATGAACAGCGTGGCGGTTTCCATGTCGATGCCGATGCAGGTCATCGCGCGCAGGCGCTGGTGAAAGGCATCGTCGTGCTCCCACACCCGCCGGTTGGTCGTGTAAATCACCCCGGTGCGGTAATCCACCCGGTGCTCGAGAATCTTGTCGGACACGAACTTGTGCAGCTTGAACGACGGCAGCGCCGGCACCTCGGGCGGAAAGTAGTCGTCGCTGGTGCCCTCGCCCCGAATGGCCGCGATGGGCAGGATGAAATGCCCGATCTCGGTCGATTTTTTCAGTCCCCCACATTTGCCCAGGAACAGGACGCCCTTGGGCTGGACCGAGCTGAGCAAATCCATCACCGTGGCCGCGTTGCTGGAACCCATGCCGAAGTTGATGATGCTGAGGCCCGCGTCGTTAGATGCCGCCTGCATGGGACGATCCTGGCCGAATATCTCGCAGTCGAAGCGTTTCGCAAACGAAGTGACGTAGTTATCGAAGTTGGTGAGCAGGATGTACTCATCGAACCGCTCCAGCGGCATGCCGGTATAGCGCGGCAACCAGTTCCGGGCAATATCCACCTTCTTGAGCATGTGTTCCTCCCGTGACGGCCGGCGCCCCGCCAGCCTCAAACTTGCGCCGCATGCCCGGCCCGCGGCCGGCCCCGAAATCGGCCGGGGACAGTATAGCAACGCTCTCCTAGGCTTCGTTCAGCACCCGGCGCGCCAACGGTACGGTGATGCGGCGCTTGTCGGCGAAGGCTGCCTGCTGCAGCCGCTCCAGCGCCAGCAGTAATCGGCCGAGGTTGCGATGGCCGTGCTTGAGCAGGTAGTCCTGGACCGGCACGGGCAGATCGATACCCAGCAGCTCGGCATGCCGGCGCAGGACTTCCCGCTTGTCGGCATCCGGCAGCGGCGCCAGGTGGAAGCTGAGCCCCCAGCCCAGGCGGGATGCCAGGTCAGGTAGCGCGAAGGACAGCGCCGAGCGACGCTCGCGGCTTGCCACCACCAGGCGGCCGCCGACCGCCCGCACGCGGTTGAAGCAGTGGAACAGGGCTTCTTCCCAGGGCAGGCGCCCGATCACGCGGTGCAGGTCGTCGACACAGATCACGTCCAGGCCCTCGAGGTCCCGCAAGGAGCCCAGCGCCTCGTCCGGCAGCCGGCCGAGCCCCACGTAGAAGGCGGTCTGCCCGGCATCGCGGGTAGCGAGACACAGCGCGCGCAACAGATGGGTCTTGCCGGTGCCGGAGGCGCCATGCAGGAACAGGCTGCACTCACCCTGCCCCGGCACCCGCTCCAGGGCCGCCAGCGCCGCAGCGTTGGGGCCAGCCACGAAGTCCTCGAAACGGCGGTCGCGGTGCGGCTCGAGCTGCAATGGTAGCTGCGGGGAGAACAGCATTCAGTCGTCTACCGCCTCCTGGCTGGCCGCCCGCCGCGGCTCGCTGGCATACAGTTCGCTGCCGCGGTATTCGACGCTGGCGTGCCGCACCAGCACGTTCAGTGCCGCCGCCGCCGGCAGGGCGAGCAAAATGCCGAGGAATCCGAACAGTTGGCCGCCGGCCAACACCGCGAAGATCACCGCCACCGGATGCAAGCCGATGCGATCGCCCACCAGCATGGGCGTCAGCACCATGCCCTCCAGCGCCTGCCCGACGCCGAACACCCCCAACACCAGCAGCACGTGCATCAGGTCCTGATACTGGAACAGGGCCACCCCCGCCGCCCCCAACAGCCCGATGATGGAGCCCAGATAGGGCACGATACTGAGCAGCCCGGCGCCCATGCCGATCAGGAACGCGAGGTTGATGCCCACCAGCCACAGGCCGAGCGAATAGATCAGGCCCAGCGCCAGCATCACGATCAGCTGCCCGCGAATGAACGCGCCGAGCACCTCGTCGATCTCACCAACGATCGTCACCACCCGCGGCTCCGCGCGCCGGGGCAGCAGTCGCCGCACGCCCCCCACCAGCGCGTCCCAGTCGCGCAGCAGGTAGAAGGTGACGACCGGCACCAGCACCAGGTTGGCGATCCACTGCAGCACCACCTGGCCACCCTTGCCCAGGGATCCCAGCACTTCGAAAGCGGCCGTGCTGATCTCGCGCCAGTACGACTTGGCGGTATCGATGAGCTGGCGCGTATCCAGCACGTCCGGCTCCATGCCCACGGCGGTCAGCAGCCACGGCAGCGCGGTGCCCGACAGCCACTCGAGGTAACGAGGCAGGTTTTCCAGCAGGTGGCGCAACTCGTCGATCAGCAGCGGCACGAGCACCAGCAGCAGCAGGGCGAGCACGAGGACGATAAGCAGGAACACGATGATCACCGCCAGCGTGCGGCCGAGGCGCCACCTGCCGATGCCGGCATGCTCCAGACGGTCGGTCAGCGGATCGCCCAGGTAGGCCAGCCCCGCTGCCACCGCGAACGGCGTGATGACCGGCGCCAGCAGGTATACGAACCAGCCCGTGGCGACCAGTGCCGCCAGGATCAACCAGCTTCGGACTTCCCTATCGATGTCACTCACCTCCCCGCCGGCCAGCGGCCGTGCGGCAACCCGCCCCGCATCAACGCAGCAGGCGGTAATCGCTGCCGGACAGCGCTTTGACCAGCACGCCGCCACTGTCCAGGCTGGCTTTCAGGTAATCCGGTGGCGCGTTGAGCACCAGGCCGAATCGTACCTCGCCCGGCGCCGCCGCGACGATCCGCACCGCGTCGACCAGGCTCAGGCCCTCCAGGTACGCGAGTATCCGCGCGTAGTCGCCCGCGTCACGAAAGCCGCTCACCGCCAACTCCAGCGGCCAGGCGCCCTCGCTCAGGGCTTCGATCGACTGGTGGGCGGCGACCCGGTCGGCCAGGGCGTGCACACCCTCGACCAGCGCGAACGACAACTCCGGATCATGCGTGCGCCAGCCGGCGGAATCATCAAAGGCCGTGTAAGTCCAGCGCAGCGTCCAATCGGGACCCTCGCGACGCGCG
Organism: Lysobacterales bacterium; assembly: GCA_011773845.1. Taxonomy (GTDB): domain Bacteria; phylum Pseudomonadota; class Gammaproteobacteria; order Xanthomonadales; family SZUA-36; genus WVWV01. The sequence goes on from WVWV01000009.1 coordinate 44,672, forward strand.
GCAACGATCACCACCCCACCGGTGTCCGCCCCGGGGGCCAGCAGTTGCTCGGTAAACCCGCCCCACAGCAGCTGCAGATCGACCGCGTCCTTCAGTTCCTCGCTCAGTTCCGGGAACGCGATAGGCAGCCCCCGCGAAGCCGCCACGTCACCCATCGCGTCCCAGGCATAGGTGTATTCTTCCGGCAACAGGCGCCGGCCGCGCCCGTCGTCCACCACCACCCACAAGGTGACCGGCCTGCGCTCGTGACGCCAGCGCGGCAGCTCCAGCGCCCGCACGATGCGGTCGACCGCCGCCGGCAGGAATTCGGCGACCAGCCACAGCTGCTCGTTCACCGAACCGTCGGGCCGCGCGCGTTCACGCGCACGGTAGTGAAACGACACCAGGATGCGGCCGGCATCGGCGAGGACTTCATCCAGGGCCGGGCCGGGCGGCAGTTCCCGCTGGCCGGTCTGCTTCTGGAGGACGTGAATCAGCGCCGCCGGCAGGGCGCGGCTCCGCTCTGCCACGCCCTGCCCACTCACCACCACCTCACCCGCATACAGGCCCTCGGCCGCTGCATCGTGACCGGCCAGCAACACCAGGCAGAGCAGCAAGAGTAGGAGCTTTGGCATGGAAACCTGCGGACGGAGGCAGCTGATGACGGGTGTTCTCGCGCCCAAATACGATACCATAAGGCGCCCCTTTCACGAACAGCAGGCCAACCCGGTTTGAACGAATCCGACCACCCACAGGGCGGGCTGACCTACCGCGACGCCGGCGTGGATATCGATGCCGGCAACGCGCTGGTGGAACGCATCAAGCCGGCCGTGGCTTCCACCCTGAGGCCGGAGGTGCTCACCGGCCTCGGCGGCTTCGGCGGGCTGTTCGGGCTCGACCCGGCCAAGTACGAGGCCCCGGTACTGGTCGCCGGCACCGACGGCGTCGGCACCAAGCTGATGCTGGCACGGCAGCTGGACCGGCACGACACCATCGGCATCGACCTGGTCGCCATGTGCGTCAACGATATTCTCGCCTGCGGTGCGGAGCCGCTGTTTTTTCTCGATTATTTCGCTACCGGGCGGATCGAGCCCGGCCAGGCGCAAACCGTGATCGAGGGCATCGCCGAAGGCTGCCGGCAGGCCGGTTGCGCCCTGATCGGCGGGGAGACGGCCGAGATGCCCGGCCTATACGGGGCGGGCTGCTACGACCTGGCCGGTTTCGCGGTCGGGGTGGTTGAGCGCTCGCGCGTGATCGATGGGTCGGGCATCCGGGCCGGCCATCGGCTGATCGGACTGCCCTCTTCAGGCCCGCACTCCAACGGCTATTCACTGATCCGCAAGGTGCTCGACCTGTCCGCCGCGGACACCAACCAGGCTTTCGACGCCGGGGCCGGCTCCCTGACCACGCTGGGCGAGGCTCTGCTGGCACCGACCCGCATTTACGTCGACACGGTGCGGGGGCTGATGGACCGGTTCCCGCTCGCTGGGCTGGCGCACATCACTGGCGGCGGCCTGACCGAGAACGTCATCCGCGTGGTGCCGACTGACCTCGGCATCACGGTCGATCTCGCTGCCTGGCGGCGCCCGGCCATCTTTGACTGGCTTCAGGAGGCCGGACGCATCAGCGGGCCCGAGATGCTGCGCACGTTCAATTGCGGGATCGGCATGGTGCTGGTGGTGGATGAGGCCGACTGCGAGCCGATGCTGGCGCATCTCCGCGCCGCGGGGGAGGACGCCGTGGTGATCGGCGAGGTGCACGCGGCAGCCGGCGACGGGCGCGTGACATGGCAGGGCCAGTGAGCGCGAGCCCCCTGGGCGTCGCCGTATTGATCTCGGGGACCGGCTCCAACCTCAAGACCCTCATCGACGCGCAGCGCGTGGGCGCGCTGGACATTGACATCCGTTGCGTCATCAGCAACCGCGCGACGGCACCGGGCTTGAAGCACGCCGAGACGGCGGCAATCCCCCACTTCATCATCGATGCGCACAGCACTGGCGATGGGCGGGCGCAGGACCGGGCGATCACCGCAAGGCTCGGCGACGGCCGCATCGGGCTGGCCGTGCTGGCGGGCTACATGCGCATCCTCGGCACGGCCCCCGTGGAGCGTTTCGCAGGCCGCATGATCAATCTGCACCCATCGCTGTTGCCGGCCTACCCCGGGCTGGACACCTACCGGCGGGTGCTGGCGGCGGGCGACCGCGAGCACGGCGCCAGCATCCACTTCGTCACCCCCGAACTCGATGGCGGACCGGTGATTTCGCAGGTCAGGATACCGGTGAGGCGCGATGACGACGACCGCTCGCTGGCCGCGCGGCTCGCGCCACGGGAACACCGCCTGTTGGTGGCGACCGTGGAATTATTCGCGCAGCGCCGAGTCGAAATGGTGGGCGGACAGGTGGCGCTGGACGCGGAAATCCTGCCGCGCCCGCTGCTG
>WVWV01000101.1:0-12243 GCA_011773845.1 Lysobacterales bacterium
CTCGGCGCGCGCCATGACGACCCGCAACGACGAACCGGAGCGGGCGAGCCGTCCCTGGGATGTGGACCGGGATGGTTTCGTGCTGTCGAACGGTGCCGGCGTGCTGCTGCTGGAAGAGCTCGAACATGCGCGGCGTCGCGGCGCTCGCATCTATGCCGAGCTCGTAGGGTTCGGCATGAGCGCGGATGCGTACCACATCACGGCACCACCGGAGGACGGGGAAGGTGCGTCGCGGTGTATGCGTATCGCCATCGAGGATGCCGGCCTGAACCCGACCGACATCGATTACATCAACGCCCACGGCACCTCGACCCCGCTCGGGGACCGTGCGGAATCGGACGCCATCAAGGCCACTTTCGGGGATCACGCGCATCGCCTGCTGGTCAGTTCCACCAAGTCGATGACCGGGCATCTGCTCGGCGCCGCCGGTGGCGTGGAAGCGATTTTCAGCCTGCTTGCGATCCGGGATGGGGTGGTGCCCCCGACCATCAATCTCGACCAGCCCGATGACGGTTGCGATCTCGACTACGTGCCACACACCGCCCGTGAGCAGTCGCTATCGGTCGCGATGTCGAATTCCTTCGGATTCGGCGGTACCAACGGCACGCTGGTGTTCCGTGCGTTCGCGGACTGACGGCCAACGGTGTCAGCAGCGCACATCCAGCCGCTCGATCAAACGCCCGACTTGCTGAGTATCGCCGCGGCTCTGCCGCGCCGATACCCGTTCCTGCTCGATAGCGCCACCGCCGGTCCGCTGGGGCAATACAGTCTGTTGCTGCGCAGCAGTGGCGAACGCCTGGTGCTGGAACCCGGCGGGCGCCTGAGCGGTGCCGGCGATGCCCGAGCCTTTCTGGATGCGCTCGAGGATCGATACCGGGCGTGTGCCACGGCCGATGCACCGGATGCCGCTCTGCCATTCAGTGGCGGTTGGTTCGTCTATCTTGGGTATGAGCTGGCGGCCGAGATTGAACCCACGCTGGAACTGCCGGCGGCGCGTGATGGCTTACCGGTGGCAATGGCCGAGCGTTGCCCGGCCGCGGTCGTGATTCGCCACGGGGGGCCGGGGGGCAACCGGGCCTGGCTGGTGGCCGAGACGCGTGAGATGGTCGAGGAAATGCGTGCGGAACTCTGGGGCATGGAAGTCAGGCCGCCGACTTCCATGCCCGGGCTGGACTGTCTCGATGCGGAGCCTGCCAGAAGGTTCGAGGAGGCGGTGGAGCGGATTCAACGCTACATCGAGGCCGGCGACGTGTTCCAGGTGAACCTCTCGCGCGGTTGGCGGGGTCGTTTCGCGGCTGCGGCTGATCCGTTCGAATTGTATCGCCGGCTGCGACACAATAACCCGGCGCCGTTCGCCGGTCTCGCACACATGGCGGGACGGTTTCTCATCAGTTCCTCCCCCGAGCGCCTGGTCGAGACCCGGGCGCGCTGCGTGCAGACCCGACCGATAGCCGGCACCTATCCGCGTGGACGTGACCGCGCATCGGATCGTGCCCTGTCCCGCGACTTGCTCGCCCACCCCAAGGAACGGGCGGAGCACGTCATGCTCATCGATCTCGAGCGGAATGACCTGGGCCGGGTCTGCCATGCCGGTTCGATTGAGGTGAATGAGTTCATGGTTGTAGAGTCCTACACGCATGTGCATCACATCGTTTCCAATGTGCGCGGCGTGCTGCGGGAGGACATGACCCCCGTCGACGCGATCCGTGCGGTGTTCCCGGGCGGGACCATCACGGGTTGCCCAAAGATTCGCTGCATGCAAATCATCGCGGAGCTGGAAGGCGCCGGACGCGGCTTCTACACCGGGGCGATGGGCTACCTGTCCCGCGACGGCCGCATGGACCTGAACATCCTGATCCGGAGCATGCTGCTGGCCGACCGCGAGATCCTGTTCCGCACGGGGGCTGGCATCGTGGCCGACTCCGTCGCTCAGCGCGAGGTGGCGGAGACCGAGGCCAAGGCCAAGGGCCTCCTGGCGGCGCTGGCCTGACCCCATGCTGGATTGCATGGTCAACGGTGAACTCAGTCAGGTGGTGGAAGCCTCCGACCGGGGGCTGAACTATGGCGACGGACTGTTCGAAACGATAGCGGTAGAGCAGGGCCGGCCACGGTATTGGGCGGACCACATGCAGCGCCTGGCAAGCGGCTGCCAACGCCTTGCCCTGCCCATGCCGCACCAGGCCGTGCTGTTGCGGGAGGCCACAACCGTGAGCCATGGCCAATCGCGCTGTATCGTCAAGATCTGCCTCACGCGCGGGCCGGGCGCACGCGGCTATCGACCTTCGGCATCGACGGCTGTCAACCGAATCGTTTCGGCCCATGCCTGGCCTGAGGGGATCGAAGCGCTCTGGAAGACCGGGGTCGCGGCGCGCATCTGCCGTATGCGGCTGGCCTTGCAGCCGGCGCTGGGTGGCATCAAACATCTCAATCGCCTGGAGCAGGTATTGGCCTCCATGGAATGGGACGACCCGGCCATACACGAGGGCATTCTGCTCGATACCGAGGGTTACGTGATCAGCGCGGTGTCGGCCAACATCTTCCTGGTCAGCAGCGGCACCCTGCTGACGCCACGGATGGACCGCTGCGGTGTGCGTGGCATTCTGCGCGGTCGGATTCTGAAAGCCTTTGCCAACCGCTGCGAGCTGCGTCGCGTGACCCCGGACATGTTTGCGGAGGCCGACGAGGTATTCCTGGCCAGCACCGTGCGGGGCATACTGCCCGTCTGCCGCATCGATACGCAGACTTTCCCGCCCGGGCCGGTGACCCGGTCCCTACAGGAGTGGCTGGCGCAGGACTGGAGCAACCAATGACTCGCGTCGCGGCAGCCCTGCTCGCCGTGATGGTGGCCCTGGCGGCCGCAGCCATCGGCCTGGCACGACAGTACCATGCATTTCTCGGCACCCCCCTCACGCTGGCCCCATCGGGAGAGGTGCTGCTGGTTCCGCGTGGCAGTTCGCTGCGCGCGGTGCTCGCGACCCTCGAGGAGCGGGGCATCAGCCGCTTCGACTGGCGCTGGCGGCTCTGCACGCGCCTCAATCCGGTGACCATTCTCGCCGGCGAGTATGCCCTCGCACCGGGCTTGCGACCGGCGGACCTGCTGCGCTTGCTGAGCAGTGGCGATGTTATCCGCTATCAGTTCACCATCATCGAGGGCTGGAATTTCAGCCAGCTCAAGGCCGCATTGGCCAACGATGCAGTGCTCCTGCAGCGCCTGGAGACCCTTGGGGACGGGAAACTGATGGCGCACCTGGGCCACGAAAGCACCCATCCGGAAGGCTGGTTTCTGCCCGAGACCTATCAGTTCACGCGCGGCGACAGCGATCTCGACATCCTGCGCCGGGCCCACGCGGCGATGCGCCGGGCGCTGGAAGCGGCCTGGCGCGACCGGGACCCGGGCGTGCCACTGGACTCACCCTATGAATTGCTGATCCTGGCCTCGATCGTGGAGAAGGAAAGTGGCCAGGAATCCGAGCGCCCCGACATTGCCGGGGTGTTCGCGCGGCGTCTGCAGCAGGGCTGGCGCCTGGAGACCGACCCCACCGTGATTTACGGCCTCGGCGAGCGGTTCGATGGCGACATCCGCACCCGCGACCTGCGAACCGATACGCCCTACAACACCTACACCCGCCATGGACTGCCGCCCACCCCCATCGCCCTGCCGGCAAGCTCTTCGCTGGGGGCGGCGGCCAGGCCGGCGCCAGGGAGCGCCATGTTCTTCGTCGCGGACGGCACCGGCGGACATGTGTTTTCGGATACACTCGAAGCCCACAACCGGGCAGTGCGGGCATTACAGGTCAGGAAGCCGTGAGCGGCCTATTCATCACACTTGAGGGCGGGGAAGGGGCTGGCAAGAGCACCCAACTGGATCACATCCGTTCGTGGCTGGCGGCGCGCGGACGCGAGGTCGTGGTCACGCGGGAACCGGGCGGCACCGTGCTGTCGGAATTGCTCCGCGACCTGGTGTTGCACGGCGACCACCCGGAGATGTCGCCACACACTGAATTGCTGCTGATCTTTGCGGCCCGCGCGCAACACATCGACGAAGTCATTCGGCCCGCACTGGAGCGCGACGCCATCGTGCTGTGCGACCGCTTTACCGATGCCAGCTACGCTTACCAGGGCGGGGGACGTGGCTTGCCAGTGGAGCACATCGGCGCGCTCGAAAAGGTGGTGCACAGGGGTTTGCAGCCGGACGTCACAGTGTTGCTCGACCTGCCGGTGCAGGAGGGTTTGCGACGCGCGCGGGGTCGGGGCTCGGAAGATCGATTCGAAAACGAATCGGAAGCTTTTTTGCAACGGGTACGGGACGCCTACCTGTCACGGGCGCGGGCCTTCCCCGGGCGCTTTACCGTGATCGACGCCAGCCTCGAGCGGGATGCCGTGTGGGGTCAGATCCGAGCCGTGCTGGAGCGCCACGTGCCATGATCGCGCTGCCCTGGCTGGAACAGAACTGGGAGGCATTCGAAACCCAGCTGGAAGCGGGCCGGCTGGCGCACGCGTTGCTGGTTTCGGGACCGCTCGGCACGGGCAAGTCGGCACTCGCCGATGCCATGGCCGCTCGGCTGTTGTGCGTTGAGCCGGGCGCGAGCGGCGCCTGCGGCCAGTGCCGGTCGTGTCAGTTGCGGGCCGGCGGGGCCCATCCCGACAGCTTCCGGCTGGCCCCGGAGGCGGGTAAAACCCAGATTTCCGTGGATGCAGTAAGGGCGCTGATCGAGCGCCTGTCGCTGACCGCCGGCCTGAGCCCGCGCAAGGTGGCCGTTATCGATCCTGCCGACGCCATGAACATCAATGCGGCCAACGCGCTGCTCAAGAACCTCGAGGAGCCGCCCGGCGACACCGTCCTCATCCTGGTGGCGCAGAATGTCGCCCGGCTGCCGGTCACGATCCGCAGTCGTTGCCAGGCGATCAGCGTGCATCCCCCATCCCGAGAGCAGGCGGTGGCATGGCTCGCAGAGGCCGCCGGTGTCGATGCGGCCATGGCAGCCGAGGCACTGGAGGCCGCACGTGGCAGCCCGTTGCGCGGTCTGGAGTTCATTTCCCAGTCGTTGCTGGAGCCTTACCAGCGCCTTCAGCAGCAGCTTCGTGCCGTGCTGCGGCGCCCTGAGCTGGCCGCTGCGACCGCCATGGAGCTGGGGGCCGAAAGCGACACGGATCTGGTCTGGTACTGGTTGTCCTGCACGGCTGCCGATGCCTTCAAGGCCTGCCTCGATGCCGAGGCGGGGGAATGGCAGCAGGACCGCGCGGCCATCGATACCCGCGCCCTGGGTGCCCTGCAGCACGAGGCGGACCGTTACCGGGCACTGGCGCGCACGCCGGTGCGACAGGACTTACTTCTGCAGGATTGGCTGATAAAATGGGCCCAACTGACGGCCTGAATTCAGGAGGAACAGGGCACAATGGCACAACAGGGCATCTTATCCATGTCGATCAAGGACCGGGAGGCGCTGTACGCGGCCTACATGCCCTTCGTTACAGGTGGCGGCCTGTTCGTTCCGAGCACCAAGCGATTCAAGCTCGGTGACGAAGTCTTCCTGCTGTTATCGGTGATGGAGCTGGAAGAGCGCTTGCCGATCCCAGGCAAGGTCATCTGGATCACACCGGCCGGCTCCCAGGGCAACCGCAAGGCCGGCATCGGCGTTCAGTTTGCAGATTCGTCGGACGGCGCCCACGCCAGGACCGTAATCGAATCCCACCTCGCGACCTTGCTCAAGGGCGAAAAACGCACCCATACAATGTGATATAACAATAGGTTATAGTATTTATCAAGAATAAATCTTAAGTAGTTACGACCTGCTCGACGGCTTCCAGAAGCCGCTCCAGCTGTGCCCCTGCCTGGTAGAAATGCGGCGACAGGCGCACCGCTCCGCCGCGGTTGGCCGCGACCACGTCGTGCCGTCGCAGATCGGCCACCACCTTGCCCGACGCACGGCCGTCGACGCGAAAGCTGACGATGCCTGAGCGCCGCTCCGGCTCGCCCCGGCTGACCAGCCGCACGCCGGGTAGCGAGGGCAAGGCATCCATCAGGCGGGCTGAATTGGCCGTTATTCGCGCGGACACCTCGTGCATGCCGATCTCCGCAAGCAGGGAGAGGGAAGCGAGCAAGCCTGCCTGGCACACCGAATTGGGGCTGCCGGCTTCGAACCGCCTGGCGCTGCTCGACGGTTGCCGGTCCGGGCGGTCGAACCAATACGGATGGTCCAATTGGTGCCAGCCGAACTGGCTCAACCGGAGCGATTCGCGCATCTGCGGACTGCAGTAGAACACGCCGATGCCCTCGGGCCCGAGTTGCCACTTGTGCGCGCCTGCGGCCAGGCAGTCGATATGGCATGCCGTGACGTCCATCGGCAGGGCACCGAATTCCTGAATGGCATCGACGAAGAACACCACCCCGGCAGATCGACAGGCTTCGCCCAGCACGTCCAGGCGCAGGCGAAAACCGTCAGACCACTGTACCGAACTGACCGTCAACAACCGGGTGCGCTCGTTCATGGCCTCGATGAGGGCCTGCTCCGGATCCACGGCCGCGCGGATGTCCACGTGGCGGGCCGTCACGCCCAGGCGTTCCAGGGCCGCCCAGGGCATGTCGTTGCTGGCGAATTCACCGGTTGGCAGCACCAGGTTGTCACCCGCGCGCCAATCCACGCCATTGGCCACCAGGTTGATGCCCTCGGAGGTGTTCTTCAGCAACGCGATGTCATCGCCCGACCCGGCGTTCATGAGCTCCGCGGCCAGCTGTCGCAGCCGCGTCTCCCGATCCAGCCAGTCGCGGTAGCCCAGCGAGGCGCGGACGAGATTTTCCTCGGCGAAGGCGGCCACCGCCTCGGCAGTGGCGCGGGGCCAGGGCGCGATGGCGGCATGGTTGGCATAGACCATGGTGTCCATGACCGGGAACTGGGCGGCCAGCAGTGCGTTCGGGTTTCGCGCCATCGCGGGCCTATAATGAAGCCTCCTCGACACGATCGGCAAGCCGGGCATGCCTGCGAAACCGCTGCGCGCCATCATCCACGTCGACATGGATGCGTTCTATGCCTCCGTGGAGCAGCGTGACGAGCCCGCCTACCGCGGGCAACCCGTCATCGTGGGAGGCACCGGCCCGCGCGGGGTCGTGGCGGCGGCCAGTTACGAGGCACGCGCCTTCGGCGTGTTCTCCGCCATGCCCGCACAACGCGCCCGGCGCCTGTGTCCGGACGGCATCTTTCTGCGGCCCCGATTACCGGTATACCGCGAGGTGTCGGCGACGATCTTCGCCATCTTCCGAGAGTTCACCCCATGGGTAGAGGGCCTGTCGCTCGACGAGGCTTTTCTCGACGTCAGCGCCAGTCTCAGGCTGTTCGGAACGCTGGAGGACACGGGGCGCCTGCTCAGGGATCGAATCGAGGCGGAAACCGGGCTGCCGGCATCGGTCGGCATGGCGCACAACAAGTTGCTCGCCAAGCTGGCATCCGAGGTCGGCAAACCACGCGGGTTCGTCTGCATCGCTCCGGAGCGCGTCGCGTCGTTCCTGGACCCGATGCCGGTGGCGCGGCTGTGGGGCGTGGGGCGCAAGACCGCGGCCCGCCTGCAGGCCATCGGCATCCTGACGATCGGGCAATTGCGCGTCGCCGACGCCAGCCTGCTGCAGGGTGTTCTCGGCCGACAGGCCGATCATTTCCTGCGTCTGGCGCGGGGAGAGGATGAGCGGGCGGTCACGCCGGAGCGGGCGGACAAGTCGATCAGTCAGGAGATGACCTTCGACACCGACATTACCGACCCGCGGGAGCTGCACGCGATACTGCAAGGGCAGGCCGAGGACGTGGCACGACGCCTGCGGGGCAAAGCGCTGGCGGCGCGGACGGTGCAGATCAAGATCCGGGATCGGCACTTTCACACGGAGACCCGCAGGCGCAGCCTGCGCTTTCCCTCGGCCAGCACGCGTACGATTTACCGGCTGGCCAGCGCCTTGCTGGACACCTGGCTGGCGACACACGCCAATACCCCGGTTCGCCTGCTTGGTGTTGGAGTCAGTGGACTGGAGCAGCCGGAGACGGCCCAGGGACCGATCGATCGGCTCACGGATGCGATCGCCGAGCGCCACGGGGCGGACAAGATCACCCGCGCCCTCGCGCTCGGCCGGAAGCGACGCTGAGCTCCCTCAGGCCGCGTGCGCAGCACGCAGGTCCTTGCGCAGTATCTTGCCCACGTTGCTTTTAGGCAGCTCGTCGAAAAACTCGATCAGCTTGGGCCGCTTGTACCCGGTGAGGTTTTCCCGGCAGAAGGCACGCAGTTCCTCTTCGGACAACGACTCCTCGCGCTTCACCACGCACAGTTTGACGGCCTCCCCCGAGCGGTCATCCGGCACACCGATCACCGCCGCTTCCAGCACCTTGGGATGCTGGACGACGACATCCTCGATCTCATTCGGGAACACGTTGAAGCCCGACACGATGATCATGTCTTTCTTGCGATCCACGATCTTGAAGTAGCCATCGGGGGTCATCGTGGCGATGTCACCGGTATGCAGCCAGCCATCGGGCTCCAGCACTTCGGCGGTGTCCTCGGGCCGGTGCCAGTACCCCTTCATGACCTGAGGGCCACGGATGCACAGTTCGCCGATTTCCCCGGCGGGCAGGGGCTCGCCCTTGGAATCCATGATCGCGCATTCGGTGGAGGGGATGGGGAGGCCGATGTAGCCGTTGTACTCCTTGAGCGTCATGGGGTTGATGCAGGCGGCCGGTGATGTTTCAGTGAGGCCGTAGGCCTCGATGATGGGAGCGCCGGTGACCGCCTTCCACTGGTCTGCAACGGCACGTTGCAAGGCCATGCCGCCCGCCAGCGTCAGTTTCAGCTGGGAAAAGTCGAGCTCCGCGAAACCTTCGGTGTTCAGCAGGTTGTTGAACATGGTGTTCACGCCGGTCAGGCCGGTGAACGGATAGCGGGACAATTCCTTGACGAAGGCCCGGGAGTTGCGCGGGTCGGTGATCAGCAGGTTGCGCCCGCCCTCCAGCATGAAGACCAGGCAATTGGCCGTCAGTGCGAAGATATGGTAGAGGGGCAGGGCGGTCACGATCAGTTCGTGGCCGGATTCCAGCTCGGTCAGCCACGCGCGCGACTGCAGCAGGTTGGCGACCAGGTTACGGTGGGTGAGCATGGCGCCTTTCGCCACCCCGGTGGTGCCGCCGGTGTATTGCAGAAAGGCAATGTCCTCGGGCCCAACGATCGGGGTGGTGAACGACAGTTGCTCGCCGTTCGCGAGCGCAGCCCGGAAACGTTCCGCGCCTGGCAGGTCCCAGGCGGGAATGGCCTTGCGCACGTGGCGCAACAGGAAGTTGACCAGGGTGCCCTTGAGCGGAGCGAGCATATCGCCCACTCCGGTAGTGAACACATGCTCCACGGGTACCTCGTCGCGCACCTGTTCGAGCACGTGGGCGAAATTCTCCACCACCACGATCGCGCGCACGCCGGCGTCAACCAGTTGGTGGCGTAATTCCCGCGCGGTATACATCGGGTTGGTGTTCACCACCGTCAGGCCGGCCCGCAGAATGCCCCAGATGGCGATGGGATACTGCAGGATATTGGGCATCATGATGGCGACGCGGTCGCCGGGTCTGAGGCCCTTGTCCTGCAGCACGGCGGCGAAATTGCGGCTCATGCGGTCGAGATCGAAATAGGTCAGATCGGAGCCCATGCAGGTGAACGCGATGCGTTCACGATACTTCGCACAGCTTTCGTCAAGGATCTCCAGCAGCGAGTGATATTGGCCCAGATCGATGTGCTCGGGCACACCAGGCGGATAACTCTGTAGCCAAGGTTTATTCATCATGCGAGGTTCATCGAACGGGTTCGGGGCAAGCGCGACGTACCCGAATTGCACCATACTCACCCGGCGCAGACAAGTCGGCCGCGCCGACTAATGCCCGCGCGGGTGACGCCACGGGTTTGCCGGGTGCACGACCACTGTTTATCATGAGCGGGCCTTCCCAGCCAGGGCTGTACTCATGGGCGAACAGAACGTCAGCCAGCTCGTCGACGAGGCTAAAACCCAGGAATTCATGAAATCGCTGCTGGACGAAGTCCAGGCGCTCGAGTTGATGCTCGAGCGCGGCATGATCGAGTCCGGCAAACGGCGAATCGGCGCGGAGCAGGAAATGTTCATCATCAACCGCGCCCATAAGCCGGCGCGACGCGTGCTGGACATCCTGGAGGCCATCGAGGACGACCGCTTCACGCACGAAATCGGGCTGTTCAACATGGAGGCCAACCTGGCGGTGCGGGCGATGACCGGCAATGCCTTGCGCCTCATGGAGGAGGAAGCGCAGGAGATCTACCGCATCTCGCGCGAGTCGGCCAAGGAAGCGGGTTGCGATATCGTGCTGGTCGGCATTCTGCCCACCCTGTCGAAGGAAAACCTCGGGCTGGACTCGATGGTGCCCACGGTCCGGTACAAGGCGCTCAACGATGCGCTGCTCGCGCTCAGGGGCGAAGATTTCCAGTTCACCATCAACGGCATCGATCAATTGACGGTCAAGCACGGCAACGTCATGGTCGAGGCCTGCAACACCAGTTTCCAGGTCCATTTCCAGACCGATCCCAACGAGTTCGCGCGGCTCTACAACATCGCACAGGCGGTGACCGGGCCATTGCTGGCCACTGCGGTCAACTCGCCGATCATGTGGGGTAAACGCCTGTGGCATGAGAGCCGTATCGCGGTATTCGAGTATTCCATCGACGCCCGCTCGGAGGTGCACCAAGCCCGGGGGCTCAAGCCCCGCGTGCACTTCGGTGACCACTGGATCAACGAGTCGGTGGTGGAAATTTTCAAGGAAGACATCGCGCGGTTCCGTGTCATTCTCACCACCGAGACCGAGGAGGACCCGCTCGGAATGGTGGCGCGCGGCGAGGCCCCGCGGCTGAATGCACTGCGCCTGCACAACGGCACCGTGTACCGCTGGAACCGCGCCTGCTACGGCGTTAGCGACGGCGTGCCGCACCTGCGCATCGAAAACCGGGTGATGCCCTCAGGGCCCACGGTGATCGATGAGGTGGCCAATGCGGCGTTCTTCTTCGGCATGATGAACGGGATGGCCCACGCCTACGAGGACATCCGCAAGCATCTCAACTTCGACGATGTGAAGGCAAACTTCCTCGCCGCCGCCCGGGACGGCATCCGGGCCCAGCTGAACTGGTTCGAAGATGCCCATCTGCCCGCCAGGGAACTGATCCTCGGGCAGTTGCTGCCGCTGGCGCGGGAGGGGCTGCAGGAAGCTGCGATCGATGAGGACGACATTGAGCGTTATCTGGGCGTGGTTCAGGAACGCGTGACGATGCGGCGCACCGGCGCGCGCTGGGCGCTCGAGTCGCTGCACAACATGCGGGACCGGGGCACCCTCGACCAACGCCTTCGATGCCTGGTCAGCAGCATGGTGGAGCAGCAATCGCGTGGCATTCCGGTCGCACAATGGACCCTGGCAGATTTCTGCGAAGAACTGGACTGGCGCGAGAGTTACCGTCTCGTGTCACAATTCATGGCCACGGACCTGTTCACGGTGCGGCCGGGAGATATCGTCGACTTTGCCGCTTCCCTGATGGACTGGCGGCATGTCCGCCACGTGCCGGTGGAGGATGACGATGGCCGGCTGGTGGGGCTGGTGTCGCACCGATCGTTGCTGCGGTTGGTGGCGACCGGGCGGGTCGGCGGTGATCACAAGGTGACGGTCGCCGAGATCATGAATCCGAATCCGATCACGGTCACCCCGGAAACCAGCACGGTCGACGCGATCCGCCTGATGCGCGAGGCGCAACTGGCCTGCCTGCCGGTGGTCGAGAACGACAAGCTCGTGGGGCTGGTCACGGAGCACGACCTGATCGTGGTGTCTTCCCACTTGCTGGAAAGGTATCTCGCCGAGGAGTGATGAAGGCGGCTCAGTGGGCGCTGGCGAGCGCGCTACTGCTCGTGGCTTGCAGCGACGAGCGCAGCGTAGAGCAGCAAATCATCGGCGCCATCACCGCCATGGAAGAATATGGCGAGCGCGGCCAGCGTTCCGATTTCATGGCCATGGTGCACCCGCAGTTCAGCGGCCAGTCGCAGAGCATGTCGCGCCTGGATTTCCGCCGCTTCATGGTGATCCAGTGGAACCGCCATCAGCGTTTGCAGGCGCAGCTCATGCCGATCCGCGTCGAACCCCTCACCGCCAGCGCGGCGCGGGCGAATTTCCACGTGTTGGTGACGGGTGGGCAGGGGCTCATACCCGAACGCGGCCAGTTGTA
>WVWV01000101.1:12286-43258 GCA_011773845.1 Lysobacterales bacterium
GGCTAGAATCGGAACATGCCTGAGCGCACCGACAGCAACCAACTCCCGGACCTGATCACGCATCCCGTGGTGGCAGGCTGGTTCCTGGAGACCTTCCCGGGCCCGACGCCGGTCCAGTCCGAGGCGTGGAAGCGCATCGGCAAGGGTCACAACGTCCTGGTCGCGGCGCCCACCGGCAGCGGCAAGACGCTCGCCGCGTTCCTGTGTGCCATCGATGAGCTGGTGGCGCTCAGTCGCCACGGGCCGCTGCCCGATCGGGTCCACACCGTGTATGTCTCGCCGCTGAAAGCGCTGTCCAACGACATCGAGCGCAACCTGCAGGATCCGCTGGCTGGCATCGAGGCCCGCCTCGCGGCCGCGGGCGAGCCCGGATCGGGCATCCGGGCCATGGTGCGGACCGGTGACACCCCGCCCGGCGAACGTGAAAAGATGCGGCGACGCCCGCCCCAGATTCTCGTCACCACACCGGAATCACTGTACCTGCTGCTGACCTCGGCGTCCGGTCGCCACATGCTGGCGGACACGCGCACGGTCATCGTGGACGAGATCCACGCCGTGGCCGGCGACAAGCGCGGCAGCCACCTGGCGCTGTCGCTGGCGCGCCTCGATGCGCTGTGCCGCAGCAGGCCTGCGCGCATCGGTTTGTCCGCGACACAGAAACCGCTGGAACGGATCGCTGATTTCCTTACCGGTGGCGAGGAATGCGCGATCGTGGACGTGGGGCACCGCCGCAACTGGGACTTGCAGCTGGAGCTCACCGCCTCGCCGCTCACTGCGGTCATGTCGAACGAGGTCTGGAATGAGGTGTATGACCGGCTCGAAGAGCTGGTCACCGCACATGGCACCACCTTGATATTCGTGAACACCCGGCGCCTGGCCGAGCGCCTGGCCAAGCACCTCACCGAGCGTCTTGGTGAGGAGGCGGTGACCGCTCATCACGGCAGCCTGTCGCGGGAACACCGCCTGGAGGCAGAGCAGGCATTGAAAGAGGGTCGCTTGCGGGCGCTGGTAGCGACGGCCTCCCTGGAGCTTGGCATCGACATTGGGCATGTGGACCTGGTCTGCCAACTGGGTTCGCCCGGCAGCATTTCCGCGTTTCTGCAGCGCGTCGGTCGTTCCGGGCATCGGGTCGGGGAGACGCCCCGCGGCCGGCTGTTCCCGCTCAGCCGTGACGATCTGGTCGAGTGCGTGGCGCTGTTGAGCGCGATATCCGAGGGGGCGCTGGACACCATCGCGGTACCGCCGGGGCCGCTGGACGTGCTGGCGCAGCAAATCGTCGCCGAAGTCAGCGCGGGTGAGGTCTCGACCGACGACCTCTTCGCCCTGGTGCGATCGGCCATGCCTTACCGGGCACTGGCGCGGGCTCGCTTCGACGACGTGGTGCGAATGCTGGCGGAAGGCTACTCGACTCGGCGCGGGCGGGGGGCCGCGTACCTGTTCCACGACGCCGTGAACGGCCGGCTTCGGGCGCGTCCCGCGGCGCGGCTGACGGCATTGCAAAATGGCGGCGTGATCCCGGATCACTTCGACTACGAGGTCGTGTTGCTGCCCGGCGGTCATCGCATTGGCAGCCTCAACGAGGATTTCGCGTTCGAGAGCATTCCCGGGGATATCTTCCAGCTTGGCAATACCAGCTATCGCATCTTCAAGATCGAGCAGAGCAGGGTGCTGGTCGAGGATGCCCGGGGCCAGCCGCCCACCATACCGTTCTGGTTTGGTGACCGGCCGGGGCGCAGCGACGAGTTGAGCGGGTCAGTATCCTCGCTGCGCGCGAGGATGGAGGCCGCCTTCGCGGCAGGCGGTGAAACACGGGCGCACGAAGAATTGCAGGCCCTGGGGCTGCATGAATCGGCCGTCGCGCAGGTCGTCGCTTACCTGTATGCCGCCTGGCAGGCTCTGGGGTGCCTTCCGACCACCGGGCAACTGGTGATCGAGCGGTTTTTCGACGATACCGGCGACATGCACCTGGTGCTGCATGCCCCGCTGGGATCGAGAATCATGCGTGCCTGGGGCCTCGCTCTGCGCAAGCGGTTTTGTCGTCAGTTCAATTTCGAACTGCAGGCGGCCGCGCTCGAGGACTCGCTCATCCTTTCGCTTGGCGAGACGCACAGTTTCGAACTGGATACGGTGCCGGCCTACGTGAAATCCGCAACGGCGCGGGAAGTCCTCGTGCAAGCCCTGCTCGATGCCCCGATGTTCGATGTTCGCTGGCGCTGGAACGCGACCATCGCGCTGGCGGTGCAGCGCATGCGCAACGGTCAGAGACTGCCGCCGCAGTGGCAGCGCAACCAGGCCGAGGACCTGGTCGCGGTGGTGTTTCCCGACCAGATCGCCTGCCTCGAGAACATTGCCGGCGCGCGCGAGATACCCGACCACCCGCTGGTGACGCAGACCATCGACGATTGTCTGCATGAGACCATGGACATCGAGGGGCTCGAGCGCTACCTGCGGCAGCTAGAGGCGGGACGCATTCAAGTCGCCTGCCATGATCTTACCGACGCTTCGCCCCTGTCCCGCGAGGTCATCAACGCGCGTCCGTACGCCTTCCTCGATGATGGCGATGCCGAGAATCGCCGCACCCGGGCCATACGCGGCGAGCCAGACGACCTCGCCGGCGCCGCCACGCTGCGGATCATCTCCACGCAGGCAACCGAGCAGGTCAGGAACGAAGCATGGATCAGCCCGCGCGACGCGGATGAGCTGCACGACGGCCTGCTGCAACTCGGGTTTCTCACCCAGGACGAATTCGACACCGGCGTCTCCGGCACCGGAGCCGGTGGCAACAGTGCCCGTTGGCCGGTCTGGTTCGCAGCACTGGCCGAGGAGTTCCGTGCCTGCAGCGCGCGGCTGGAAGGCGGGCGTACCTGGTGGCTGGCGGCCGAGCGGGTGGCGGAGTGGCGAGCGCTTCACCCTGCAGCGTGGGTCCAGCCAGACCCGTCCGAGCGCCTGTCACCCGGAGTGGTGGAGCCCGACGCAGCCCTGGATGCCTTGCTGCGTGATCGACTGGCCGGCCTGGGCCCGGTCACGGTGTCCGGCCTGGCGGAGGATTTTGCATTGCCGCCGGCGCGTATCGATCAGGCCCTGGCGCGCCTGCAAGGGCAGGGCTACGTGATCGCCATGCCGACGGCCGAAGGCGGCTCGCCACCTTGGTGCGAACGCCGTCTGCTGGCGCGGATTCACCGCTACAGCCGTGAGCATCGCCGCCGTGCGGTCAAGCCGGTGCCGCCAGCAGCATTCGCCCGATTCCTGATGCGCTGGCACCGGCTGGACGAGCCGGGCACCGGGCTCGATCAGCCATTGGCGCAGTTGGAAGGCTGGGCGGCGCCGGTGGAGCTCTGGGAGCAGGCTTTACTCAGCATTCGCTGCCGTGACGATGCACCCGCGGACCTGGAGCAACGCTTCCTGAGCGGCGAGCTCAGCTGGTTCCGCCCACCCGCGGACGCTGCGATCCCGCGCCAGGTGGTCGCGGCAACACCCATCGCCATTGTGGCGCGCGAGTTCCAGGATTGCTGGCGGCACGGGCAGGGCGCCGGCGGCCCCATGACCCATGCCTACGCGGAGCAGGTCCGCCAACTCCTGGCACGCCAGGGTGCCATGTTCACACCGGACATCGAGGCCGAAACCGGTTTGTTGCGCCCGCACCTGGAGGAAGCCCTGAAGGTGCTGGTATACGAGGGTCGCGTGACTGCCGATGCGATCTCACCACTGCGCTGGCTGCTGCGGCCCGAACGTGTGAAGTTGCGACAGGAACGGGGCCGCTTCGCGGCTCGGCGGGGCCTTCCGGTGGGGCGATGGAGCCTGGTCCCGGACCCGGCGGTTGAGGCCGAGTATCCGGAGGAACGACGCCAACGGCGGCTGGCGGTGGTGTGTGGTGCGCTGCTGCGTCGCTATGGCGTCGTGTTCCGGGCGGTGGTGCAGCGGGAGCCCCTGGCCCCGCCCTGGCGCGACCTGCTGGCCTACTTGCGTCGCATGGAAGACCGCGGTGAAGTGCGCGGGGGGCGTTTTGTCGATGGTTTCTCTGGGGAACAATTCGCGCTGCCCGAGGCGATCGGCCTGCTCCGTGCCGCGCGCGAGCCTGCCGAGCGCCCCGTGCTCAGTGTGATCTCGGCGGTCGATCCCCTCAACCTGGGCGGGTGGCTACTGACCGGTCTCAGGACGCCCGCCAGCCCGCAGAACCGGATTCTGCTCGAAGACGGCCAGCCAGTGGCGAGAACGCTGGGCGACACATTGGAAGCGTTTCCCGGCATCGGTCGCCAGGCGCGTCAGTACGCGCACGAGCGACTCGCGGTGGTGCGCCCGTGGCGAGGGCGTACGCCGGCCTGAGGGCGGGCTGCGTCAGGCCGCCGCGGCCGTGTCGCCCGGACCGCTCTGCGTCAATTGCCGCAGGACGTAATGCAGGATGCCGCCGTGGCGGTAGTATTCGATCTCCTTGGGCGTGTCCAGCCGGACCTGCGCCGTGAAGCGGATTTCGCCGCCGTCTTCCCGCGTGGCGCACACCTCGACCTGGTCCGAGGTGCCGTCGCCCAGCCCGCTGATGGAATAGGTTTCGGTGCCCTCCAGGCCAAGCGTGGCTGCGTCCTCGCCGGGCTGGAAATTAAGTGGCAGGACACCCATGCCGATCAGGTTGGAACGGTGAATTCGCTCGAAGCTGGTGCAAATCACCGCCTTCACGCCCAGTAGCTGGGTGCCCTTGGCGGCCCAGTCCCGTGACGAACCGGTGCCGTATTCCTTGCCAGCCAGCACCACCAGCGGCGTGCCATCGGCCCGGTAGCGCATGGCGGCATCGTAAATGGTCATTTGCTCTCCCCCGGGCTGGAAACGTGTCCAGCCGCCCTCGGTGCCGGGCGCGAGCTCGTTGCGCAGACGCACGTTGGCGAACGTGCCGCGCATCATGACCTCATGATTTCCACGTCGCGAGCCGTAGGAATTGAATTCCGCCGGCGTCACCCCGCAGCCGATCAGGTATTGGCCGGCAGGGGAGGCCTCGGCGATGGCGCCAGCTGGTGAAATATGGTCGGTAGTGACCGAATCGCCCAGTTTGGCGAGGCAACGCGCACCCTGGATGTCCGCGACGCCCGGCGGTTCCAGTCCCATGTTCTCGAAGTAGGGAGGATGCTGGATGTAGGTGGAATCCTCCTGCCAGGCAAACATGGCCCCCGCGGGCGCTGCGATCTGCTGCCAGCGCTCGTCCCCGTCGAACACGCTGCGGTAGCTGTGACGGAACATGTCCGCCGTCACGGTCGCGCTGATGAGTTCGTGGATCTCGCGGCTGGAAGGCCAGATGTCGCGCAGCAGCACATCGTTGCCCTCGGCATCGGTTCCGAGCGGCTCGCGGGTCAAATCGACGTCCAGGCTGCCCGCCAGCGCATAAGCCACTACCAGAGGCGGCGACGCCAGATAATTCATCTTCACATCGGCATGGATCCGGCCTTCGAAGTTGCGGTTGCCGGAAAGCACCGAGCACACCGTGAGGTCGTGGCCCCGTATCGCCTCGCCAATCGCGTCGGGAAGGGGCCCGGAATTGCCGATGCAGGTGGTGCAGCCGTATCCGACCACATGGAAGCCCAACGCCTCCAGATCATCCATCAATCCGGCCTGCACCAGGTAGTCCGTGACCACGCGGGATCCGGGGCCGAGCGAGGTCTTCACCCATGGCTTGACGCGCAGGCCGCGGGCCACCGCGTTGCGCGCCAGCAGGCCTGCACCCAGCATCACCGCCGGGTTTGAGGTGTTGGTGCACGACGTGATCGCGGCAATGACCACGGCACCATCCCGTAGCTCGAATGACTCGCCATCCTGGGAAACTGACGCGGTGCGCGGCTCTGCGTGGGGCGCCGTGCCGCGATGACTGCGGTAGTTCTGCTTGGCCTCAGTGAGCAGCACGCGGTCCTGGGGGCGCTTGGGGCCAGCCAGGCTGGGCATCACGGTGGACATGTCGAGCTCCAGCGTGGCGCTGTACTCCGCCTCGGGGCCGTCATCGGCGCGAAACATCCCCTGCGCGCGTGCATAGGCCTCGACCAGAGCGACCTGCTCGTCGGAGCGTCCCGATAGCGACAGGTAGCGCAGGCTTTCCTCGTCGACGGGAAAGATACCGCAGGTGGCGCCGTATTCCGGCGCCATGTTGGCCAGGGTGGCGCGGTCGGCCAGCGGCAGATGCGCCAGCCCCGGGCCGAAAAACTCCACGAACTTGCCGACCACGCCGTGCGCCCGCAGCATCTGCGTGACGGTCAGCACCAGGTCGGTGGCGGTCGCGCCTTCCGGCAGCTCGCCGGTGAGGCGGAAACCCACCACTTGCGGAATGAGCATGGTGATCGCTTGTCCCAGCATGGCTGCCTCGGCCTCGATGCCGCCGACACCCCAGCCCAGCACGCCGAGTCCGTTGATCATGGTGGTGTGCGAATCGGTGCCCACGACGGTGTCCGGATAAGCCAGCCAGCGCCCGTCCCGCTCCACCCCGAATACCACCCGCGCCAGGTGCTCCAGGTTCACCTGGTGCACGATGCCGGTGTTCGGCGGCACGACCGCGAAGTTAGTGAATGCGTTCTGCCCCCAGCGCAGGAAACTGTAGCGCTCCTGGTTGCGGCGGAATTCGATCACATTGTTGAGGTCCAGCGCATCCTCACTGCCGTAGCGATCGACCTGGACCGAGTGATCGATGACCAGTTCCGCCGGCGACAGCGGGTTGATCAGGCCGGGGTCGCCGCCCAGCGCCTGCATGGCGTCGCGCATGGCCGCCAGGTCGACCACGGCGGGCACGCCCGTGAAGTCCTGCAGCACCACGCGCGCGGGCGTGAATGCAATCTCGGTGGTGGGCTGCGCGGCCGGGTCCCAGTTCGCCAGCGCCCGGATGTCGTCGGCGGTGACGTCGATGCCGTCCTCGTTGCGGAGCAGGTTCTCCAGCAGAACCTTGAGTGAAAAGGGCAGGCGGGATATGTCGAACGCCTCGCCCAGCCGGGCAAGGCTGTAGAAGCCAAACTCACGCCCATTGACGCTCAGGCTCCGGTAACAGGAAAAGGTGTCGCGCATGGCGGTCTCCGCGTTGTGCTCGCACGCGCAGGTGCGCGGCTGCGTGTCAATTTCGGCGCCGGGCGGGCGGCCGATATCCCCGGGCGAGGGCCGAACACGCCGGTTGCCCGGGCCCATTATTATCGCCGATGCGCCGAGCCAAACCCAACTGTCAGCCGGCGAGCAATTGCTGCGACTCGCGCAGCAGCTCCCGCCGCCCGAACATCAGGGACCAGCGCCCGCCGCCGAGTTGATCCCACAGCACAGCGGACCGCAGGCCGGCCAGCAGCAGGGTGCGAATCCAGTTGACGGTGCGGTCGAGTTGCAGATATTGGGGCCGCCCCCCCACGACGATGCGGGGTGTCATCAGGCTGATGGTTTCGCTGTAGAGTTGCGCGATGTCCGCGGCCTGCCGGTCCTCGCGTTCATGCTGCTCGCCGGCCAGGTGTTGCCCGGCGATCTCCGCCAGTCGCTCACCGATGCGCCGTTGCAGCGCGCGTTTGCGCTTGAAGCGGCGCTGCAGCTGCAGCAAAGCAATCGCGTAGCGCAGGCTATCGACGTGCTGGCCTTCGCCCTGCAGAACCGAAATCAGCGTTTCGACGCCCAGTCGCAGGCGCGCCGTCGAACCATAGACGTCCTCGAGGTCCACGGCCTCGAGTGCGAACAGGCTGTGCAGACAGGCGCTGGCGGCATAGCCGGACCAGGTGCCGTGGTTGGCCGCCTGCCGGACCAGTTCGGTGGCCTGGAACACGCCGGCCAGCGCCAGGGTCCGTTCCTTCATGCCGATTC
Organism: Lysobacterales bacterium; assembly: GCA_011773845.1. Lineage (GTDB taxonomy): Bacteria > Pseudomonadota > Gammaproteobacteria > Xanthomonadales > SZUA-36 > WVWV01. The sequence goes on from WVWV01000101.1 coordinate 20,081, forward strand.
CTCCCAGCGGCTCGGCGGTGCATTCATTCTATCGATCACCCCGCCGCCCAGGCATTCATCGTCGCGGTAGAGCACTACCGACTGGCCGGGCGTAACGGCCCTCTGGGGCCGGTCGAAACGGAGCAGCAGATTGTTCTCATCAGCGCGCAACAGGGTGCACTGCTGGTCTGGCTGTCGATACCGGACCTTGGCCGCGAGTCGACTCCCCTCCGGAGGCGGTTTCGTGCCGACCCAGCTGAGGTCGGTCGCGCGCAGCAGGGTGGAAAACAACCACGGATGCTCGTGGCCCTGGCCGACGTATAGCGTGTTCTCCCCAGTGTCCTTGTGGAGCACGTACCAGGCCCCTTCCGGCCAGCCTGGCTGGCCGCCGAGGCCCAACCCCTGGCGCTGCCCCAGCGTGTAGTAGGGCAGGCCGTCATGCTCGCCGAGCGTATGCCCCTCAGGGGTCCGGATGGGACCGGGTGGAGAGTCGATGTATTGGGCGAGGAACGAACGGAAATCGCGTTCGCCGATGAAACAGATGCCGGTGCTGTCTTTCTTGTCGTGCACCGCCAGGCCGGCGTCCCGCGCGAGGGCGCGAACTTCGGCCTTGTCGAGTTCGCCCAGCGGAAAGCGGGTGCGCGCCAGTTGTTCGTGGCCCACGGCATAGAGAAAGTAGCTCTGGTCCTTGTTGACATCCTGCGCACGCAGCAGGCGGCAGCGATCGCCGGTGCGGTCGATGCGGGCGTAATGTCCCGTCGCTATTTCGGTGGCGCCGAGGTCGCTCGCGTGCTCGAGGAAGGTTTTGAACTTGATCTCCCGATTGCACAGGATGTCCGGGTTGGGCGTGCGCCCCGCACGGTATTCGCTGAGAAAGACTTCGAACACGTTATCCCAGTATTCGGCCGCGAAGTTGCGCTTGTGCAGTTCGATGCCGAGTCGTGCAGCCACCCGCTCAGCGTCCGCGGCGTCCTGCTCGGCCGTGCAGGTCCCCAGGCGATCGTCCTCTTCCCAGTTCTTCATGAACATGCCCGCGAGGCCGTGACCCTGTTCCCGCAACAGGCAGGCGGCCACGGACGAATCCACGCCCCCGGACATGGCGACCATGATGTTCTCGCCGGTTTTCCGCATGCCGATAAGATGGGGACTGCCATCGTCAAACTCAAAGCCGCGCAGGGCCTACGGGCCGGGCGCGTGTCCCCGGCAAGGCTTTGAGACCGGTTATGGGTGTAATAGAATCTGTGCCATGAGCCAGGACCTCGAACATCAGCAGCAACGCGGTATCGCCCTCGAGGAGGTGCGCCCGGAAATCAAGCGGCCGCCCATGTACAAGGTCGTGCTGTTGAATGATGATTACACGCCCATGGACTTCGTGGTGGAGGTGTTGAGGGTGTTCTTCGGCATGAATCACGACCGGGCCACGCAGATCATGCTTCACGTGCACACCCGCGGCAAGGGTGTGTGCGGCGTTTACACGTTCGAGATCGCGGAGACCAAGGTGGTGCAGGTCAACGAGTTTAGCCGCCAGAACGAGCACCCCCTCAAGTGCACCATGGAACAGGCCTGAAACCTTCCATGACGCACCCGGTCGAAGGCACTGAACTCAATCGGTAACGGGCCCATGTTCAGCAAGGAACTCGAGATCACCATCAGCCAGGCCTACCAGGAGGCACGCGGGCGGCGTCACGAATTCCTGACCGTCGAGCACCTGCTGCTGGCGCTGCTCGAAAATGCGTCTGCCCTGAGCGTGCTGGGCGCCTGCGAATCCGACCTCGACGCATTGGCCGGTGATCTGCGGCAGGTGGTGGAGGAGACCGTGCCGCTGCTGGATGATGATGACGGGCGTGATACCCAGCCTACCATCGGCTTCCAGCGCGTGCTGCAACGGGCGCTCTACCACGTGCAGTCGGCCGGCAAGCAGGAAGTCCAGGGCGCCAATGTGCTGGTCGCGATTTTCAGCGAAAAGGATTCCTACGCCACCTACCTGCTCAACAAGCACGACGTCACCCGGCTGGATGTGGTGAACTTCATTTCCCACGGCATCTCGCGACTGAATCTGGAGCCCGGTCAAGAAGATGAGGCGGAGGCGGCCGAGGAGGCAGGCGCGGGACCGGCCGAGGCGGGCGCGCTCGACAAGTTCGCGACCAACCTCAACCAGCGCGCCGAGCAGGGCCTGATCGACCCGCTCATCGGGCGGGAACCGGAGATCGAGCGCACCATCCAGGTGCTCTGCCGGCGGCGCAAGAACAACCCGTTGTTCGTGGGCGAGGCCGGGGTCGGAAAGACGGCCATGGCCGAGGGCTTGGCGCGCCGGATCGTTCGCGGGGAGGTGCCGGATGTCCTCTCCGGCGTCACCATATACGCGTTGGACTTGGGCGCGTTGCTGGCTGGTACCAAGTATCGAGGAGATTTTGAGAAGCGTCTCAAGGGCGTGTTGGCGGAATTGCGCGACAAGCGCGGCGCCATCCTGTTCATCGACGAGATTCACACCATCATCGGCGCAGGCGCAGCCAGCGGCGGGGTCATGGACGCCTCCAACCTCATCAAGCCGGTACTGGCCTCGGATGACCTGCGCTGCATCGGGTCCACCACGTTCCAGGAATTTCGGGGCGTGTTCGAGAAAGATCGGGCGCTGGCCCGCAGATTTCAGAAGATCGACGTGGTTGAACCCACCATTCCGGAGACCATCGAGATTCTACGTGGGCTGAAAAGCCGCTTCGAGCAGCATCATCAGGTCGAATACTCCGACGAGGCCCTGGTCGCGGCCGCCGAACTGGCCGCTCGCCACATCACCGATCGGCACCTGCCCGACAAGGCGATCGACGTGATTGACGAGGCCGGAGCGCGGCAAAGGCTGTTGCCCGCAGAGGAACGCAAGCAGCGGCTCGAGGAGAGCGATATCGAAGACATCGTGGCGCGCATGGCGCGCATCCCGTCGCGGCAGGTATCGCGCTCCGATCGGGATTCGCTGCGCACCCTGGACCGCGACCTGAAGCTGGTGGTCTTCGGTCAGGATGAGGCCATCGACGCTCTGGCTTCTGCGATCAAGATGGCGCGCTCGGGACTGGGCGAGGATGAGAAGCCGATCGGATGTTTCATGTTCGCGGGTCCCACCGGCGTCGGCAAGACCGAGGTCTCGCGTCAGCTGTCGCTGACCATGGGCATCGAATTGATCCGCTTCGACATGTCGGAGTACATGGAGTCACACTCCGTATCGCGTTTGGTCGGTGCGCCCCCCGGATACGTTGGCCATAACGAGGGCGGTCTGCTGACCGAGGCGGTCACGCGCCATCCGCACGCCGTGCTGTTGCTGGACGAAATCGAGAAGGCCCACCCGGATATTTTCAATGTGCTGCTGCAGATCATGGATCACGGCACCTTGACGGACGCGAATGGCCGTGAGGCCGATTTCCGTAACGTGATCCTGATCATGACCACCAACGCGGGCGCGCGCGAAAGCGCCAGGCCGTCGATCGGTTTCACCGAGCAGGACCACTCCGGTGACTCCCTGGAAGTCATCAAGCGGGCGTTTTCGCCGGAATTCCGCAACCGGCTCGACGCCGTCATCCAGTTCCGCTCGCTCGATTTCGCCGTCGTTCTGCAGGTGGTCGACAAGTTCATCCTGGAGCTCGAGGCGCAGCTGGCCCAGAAAAACGTCAGCCTTGCCGTGAGCACCGCTGCCCGCGAGTGGCTGGCACGCGAGGGGTTCGACCCGCGAATGGGTGCACGTCCCATGAAGCGCGTGATCCAGGCGCAAATCAAGCGTCACCTGGCGGACGATCTTCTGTTTGGCGACCTGGCCGAGGGCGGCGAGGTGCGGGTGGATGTGAGCGAGGAAACCGGCCAGCTGCAGGTTACGACCCGGCCAGGCAGCAAGGGGCGCAAGGCATTGCCGGCTTCGACCACCTGAGGCGGTGGGATTGGGTTATTTCATGCGGTAGGTGATGCGGCCCTTGGTCAGGTCGTAAGGCGTCATTTCCACCTTGACCCGATCGCCGGTCAGGATTCGGATGTAGTTCTTGCGCATGCGTCCCGAGATGTGGGCGGTCACGATGTGGCCATTGTCCAATTCGACACGAAACATCGTATTCGGCAGGGTTTCGAGCACCTTGCCCTCGAATTCTATGACATCCTCTTTGCCCATGACGGCCTCTGGCAGCTGCGACAGGGCGTATTGTGCCATCTGGGACGCTGCACCGAAAGCACCCCGGTCCACCCAAGCGCCTTATGGGCGTTGGGCGTGGGGCCGGCGGGAGTTGACTCCCCTCGGGAGTGTCGTAAAATACGCGCCTTCGTCGCGGGAATAGCTCAGTTGGTAGAGCACAACCTTGCCAAGGTTGGGGTCGCGAGTTCGAGTCTCGTTTCCCGCTCCAGTTTCACGTCCGCTTGCGCGGCGTCCGCAGGGCCCAGTCCGCCACCGAAACCGAGTATGCGCCCGGTGCGCCGCAAGTGATGGTTTTCAACAGCCCCTGGCCACCCGCCCGGGGCTTTTTTTGAGGTTCCAGTCGCGCCCAGGCCGCGACCTCAGGGCGCATCCTGTTCGATGCGGTACTGGCTGGGGGTCATGCCATGCCAGCGCTTGAACGCGCGCGAAAACACCACGGGATTCTCATAGCCAACCATGTTTGCAACTGCCCGAATGGACCGGTCCGTTTCGCGCAGCGCGGCCGTGGCTTTTTCCTCGCGCATGGACTCCAGTTCTTTCAGGATGGTGGTTCCTTTTGCCTGCAACTTACGCGACAACGTGCGCTTGGTCACACCGCATATCTCCGCGGCACGCGAGGTGTCAAGATCGAATTCATGCAGGTGCGAGCGGATGGCCTGTCGAAAAGCAAGGACGATGGAGGTTTCCGGACTTGCTTTTGTGCTTGCAGACCCGCTGGCTTCCCTGGCAGAGTCCGTGCTCATCGAATGCAGCAGCCAAGTCGAGGGAAAGGAAATACTGGCACCCATGCTGTCTTGCTGTGCGACTTTGATGCCCTTATTGCCCCGCGGGATGACCGCGGGGTCGCACACGTGGGCGATGACCCTGGCGCCGTCCCAGTCGTGGCTCATGGCTCGATGGATGATGGTGACCAGATAAGCCACGGTGAATCCGTCGTTGTGCCTTGGAAGGATACCGCCATCGGTAAATCGCCTCTCGCGGAACGTGACCCGTCCGCCGCTCACGGTGAGAGTGTAACTAACCGAACTCTCGTCCAGGGGCGCATTTTCCATGAACCGCAGCAGGGTGCCGCCCAGGGATAAGGAGTCTTCCACGGCCGACTTCAGCGGTGACCAGCTGAACGGATCGAGTTGTTCACCGACACGAAAACCAAAATGCGCATCACCCGAAGCTTCCGCGAGGGCTTCCACCAGGCGGTACATGCTTGGCGCCGTCACGAAGAGTTCCGGGTTGTCGATATCGGCTGCGGTCAACGAATGCTCCGCCAGCACCGGCCCGGCATTCACGCCCCGGCGCTGCAGTTGATCCAGCAAGGGTGATACCAGGTTGAGCCTGACCAGCGGTAGGTGGAAATGTGAGGGGTTCAACATGGTGTCGTGATTCGTCCGTAACGAGTCAGGATCATCCATCCTAGCCGCCCAAATGGGGAAGAAGATGACTTTTCAAGACAAACATTCAGGATAGATGGCGCGAATGATCGCATACTTGGCAGGAATAATCAGTAAATTAACGCTCCATCAGTCTGCAATAACAGTGCCCGCAGTTGGGCGTCATGAAACCGAGAGGAAGACACAATGAAAGTTCTACTCACCACACTCGCGTGCCTGTTGCTGTCCGCAGCGGCTCATGGTCAGGCAGCCGGAGCCGGTCAGGTGCTGTTCACCAACGTCAGCATATTTGACGGCAAAAGCGAAAAACTCATCACCGCCCGCGATGTGCTGGTCGAAAACAACCTGATCAAAGAGATCGGCAAGAATATCCAGGCGGCAGATGGCGCTAAAGTCATCGATGGCGGCGGCCGTACGCTGCTGCCGGGTTTTATCGAGACACATGCCCACCTGATGCTGATGGGCCCGAGCGTCCCGGCCATGGAGGCCATGACGACCTGGGAAGACTTCGCCATTCATGGGTCGCGGATGGCCAAGATGTACCTGATGCAGGGTTTCACGACGGTGCGTGATGCCGGTGGCGCAAACGGTGGCTTAAGGCGCGCCATCGACGCGGGCGAGATCGTCGGCCCGCGCTACTACCCGTCGGGCGCTTTTCTCAGCAGCCGTGGCGGGCACGCGGATTTCGGAAACTTCACTTCGCCGCCCGGAGAGTCAACCAATTTCAGCCGGCTGAATATGGCCCAGGAATTTAACGGCGTGGACGACATATATAAGTATGGTCGAAACAACTTTCGCATGGGTGCGACTCAGCTGAAGTTCATGCAGTCCGGCGGCGTGGTATCAGCCTTCGATCCCTGGCAACTGGTTGCCGGATCGCCGGAGGAAATCGCAGCGGCGGTGCAGGTTGCCAACGAATACGGCAGCTACGTGATGGCGCATTCCTACCGGAAAGAGGCCATCATGAACGCGCTGAACGCGGGCGTGAAGTCGATCGAGCACGGCTTCGCGTTCGACTGCGAGATCGCCAAGGTGATGAAGCAGAAGGGCGCCTACATCACGACCAACCTGACGGCATTCGACCCAGGCCTTCTCGAAATTCCGGCAGTCGCCAGCGTCCCGGCGAGCCTGCGCAAGGCGAAATCGGCATCGGCGACGTTTGCGGGCTACATCGACAACATGAAGAAGTGTCCCGTCAAGCGCGGCTTCCAGACCGACTGCGTCGGGTCCGTGGCTGCCTGCAACATCCAGGTCGCCTACGAGAAGCACCTGAACAACGAGTTCTTCGGGCCGCACCAGTCGCTGGTGACGCTGACGTCGACCGGCGGCGAGATCGTCGCAATGAGCGGCGATTTCACCAACCCGTATCCCGAGGCCAAGCTGGGCGTGATCGAGGAAGGCGCCTATGCCGACATCCTGATCGTCGACGGCAATCCGCTGGAAGACTTCTCTGTGGTTGGCACCGGCGACAAGTGGTTTGACGCCGCGCCGCGGCCTGAGAGCCCGGAGACGATCCGGATAATCATGAAAGACGGCAAGATCTACAAGAACACCTTGAACTGATGTGCTACTTGCGAGCCCAGGCGCCTGGGCTCGCAAGCCTCTCTCGTGTCCACAGGAACCAGCAAATGCGCAACCTTCGTTCAAGCGGATTTGTTTTGTTCCTATGTGTTTTCGCGCAATGCGCCCTGGCGCAAACGCCGATGGAAGTCGACTGGCCCGTGCTGGCCGATCCTGATGGACAGCAGTTTGATGACCCATACAGGGATCTGACCAAGCAGCAATTTGAATCTTTGATGGCGCTTGCGCGGTTGCAACTTGCCCTGCGTGCTGAGCTTGCAGAAGAAGAGCGCACTGATCTGGAAAAGCGTGCTCTGGATCTCTCGCAGGACCTGCAAAGCCAGGGCCTCGACCCGGACTGGATTCTCGCCCAGCGCGAAGCCGTGGCGCAGCGGCGTCAGCGCGCAGCCCTGGCGACGAATGCTGAGCTTGAAGGTGAGTACGTTGAGCTGAGAGGTTATCTCCTGGTCGCCAGGGACATCGAGAATGGCGCGATGGTCGCCCATCTTCTGCCGGACCGGGGTGTCTGCATGCATCTGCCACCGCCGCTACCGAACCAAGTCGTCAAACTCGCCATCAAGCAGCTGCCTGAACCGCTTGGAGCCTGCATTGCTGCCGCGGTACGAGGGCGCCTATCCGCCGCAGAGACCAGGGCCACGATCCCGGTCTTCGATGACACCATTTTGCTCTGGAGCCGCTGGCATCTGGAGGTTAATGAAGCCATCACTTCGGGAATCTTTCCAGCGGAAAATGGTTAGCCTGGGACAGCAAGAAACGGGAGGGGATCATGAAAGAGGTGAGGATATCCGATGATTAACTCACGCAGAGCCTGGGAATTGCTGGCGTGCTTCGTTGTGAGCGCGCTCCTCGCGGGCGGAGCCTTTGCTGATTCCGAGGAATGTTCCGAAAGGGATGACGCGAACTGTGCCGATGGATCAGCCGAATCGCGCCCTGCCGTCGCCAGTCTGGGCGGCCCGGAACAGGTCGATAACCGCCTGCATATCGATTCCAATCAGGTGACTCCCTTGTTTCCGAGCGACTTCGCCCGGGGCTACTTCGACTGGAAGGAGCGCCAGGCGGATGAAAACGGCTTTACCATCGGCGGCGACTATTCCACCGCTTACCTCAAAGCCAGCGAGAGCCTGGGCGAAGACGATGCCTTCAGCGGCATGTATCGCCTGTTCGGGTCCTGGGAGCTGAGCGGTGACGGCCAGGGCAATTCCGGGGCTCTGATCTTCAAGGCCGAGCATCGCCATGCTTTCGGCAGCAACCTGGCACCCGGTAGCCTGGGCTTCGAAACCGGCTACGTCGGCCTACATCTGCCGCCGTTCAGCGATCAGGGGGGGCGCCTGACCAACTTCTACTGGCGCCAGCGCATGAAGGGCGGCAACCTCGTGTTCGTCGGCGGCTTTATCGACGTGACCGACTACGTGGACGTCTACATGCTGGGCAGTCCCTGGACCGGCTTCTTCAATTTCTCGTTCTCGACCGGCTCCGCCTCCATCCCCACGCCGAATGAAGGGCTGAGTTTTGCCCTGGGCGGATATCTCAATGAGAACCTCTACATGATCGGCGGTATCGCAGATCTGAATTCGGACCCGACGGACCCGTTCGAGACCTTCGACAGCTTCTTCAGCGATCACGAGCATTTCACCCATTTCGAAATCGGCTGGAACACGACACGTGAGACGGCATTCCTGAACAACGTACACCTGACCCTGTGGCATGCGGATGAAATGGAGCAAGCCGGCAATCCGGATGGCTGGGGCTGGAATGCCTCGTGGAGCCGCGCGCTCAACGATCAATGGATCGGCTTCGTGCGCGGTGGTTACGCCAAGGACGGCGGCAGCCTGCTCGAGAAGACGGTTAGCGCGGGTCTGGCCTGGCAGACGGTTCCCGGCGGTAACCAGCTGGGTATGGCTTACAACTGGGGCGAGCCCAACGAGAGCACCTGGGGCCCGGGATTGCCCAGCCAGAAGACGCTGGAAGTGTTTTACCGCATCCAGCTGTTCAAGGAGCTCGCCATTACCCCGGACGTGCAGTACATCAAGGACCCGGCCCTCAATCCGGGTGCATCTTCCCTGTGGGTTTGGGGCCTGCGGGCCCGTTTTGCATTCTGAGGGAGGAGGTCTCAAGTGAACATCAAAAAATGCTGCAATCGTTTGCGCTGGATCGCAAGCGGGCTGGCTTTGCTGCCGGCATTTGCGCTGGGCGATAACTGGCAACCCGTCACCGGGCAGGACGCGCTCAGGAGTATCTTCAGTGATACCGTCTTAAGGGGCAGCCTGCCTGGTGAAAACGAGGCCGAGGCGCGTTACAACGCTGATGGAACCGGAGCGCTTTCGGCCTGGGGCGACACTTTCGAGCGTGAGTGGAAGGTGGAGGACGACGAGCAGGTTTGCGTTCTGGCGGAACGCACCTGGAATTGCTTCACGGTGGAGCGGAGCGCCGATAACCCTTCCCGCTACCAGGCAACGCAAGTGGATACTCGTGAATCGGTTGAGTTCGTGGTATCTGCACAGTCCGAGGCCATATCCACTGACACAGGNNAGGCGCAGCACAACCCTCGGCAGAGGAAATGGCAGCCAAGCTGGCCAACCCGACCGCGCCCGTGATGACCATCGGCAACAACATCGATTTCGTTGAATTCGATGGTGACTTGCCGGGAGCCTCCAGCCAGTCGTCTTTTCGCTACGTGTTCCAGACGGTCTTTCCTTACAAGCTGTCCGATGGCGGCTCGATATTTTTCCGGCCGGCGATTCCGGTCATGTTCAATGAACCCGTTCCCGCCGGCCCGAACCAATGGCAGGAAATCGGCACTGACCTGGCGGACATCGGCTTCGACCTGTCCTATGGCAAGACCACCGCCAGCGGCCTGCTGTGGGGCGCCGGCGTGGTGGGTACCATTCCCGCGGCGACCGATGATCGGCTGGGCAAAGACCTCTGGGGCCTGGGTCCGGAATTGCTGCTGGGCAAAATGGGCAANNGATTTCCCACCAGTGGGACGTCGGCGGTTCCGGTGATGGCGAGATCGACCTGACCACGGTGAACTATTTCTATGCCTTCCCGCTGGGTGGCGGCTGGCAGGTGGCGGCAGGGCCCTCGGCCACTTACGACCACACGCGGCCCAGCGGCGACCGCTGGACCATACCGGCCGGCATCGGCATTGCCAAGACATCGATCATCGCCGGGCGCCCCTGGAAATTCCAGCTGCAGTACTGGAACTACGTCGAAGCCCCGAACGCGTTTGCTGTGAAGCACCAGATCCGCTTGTCCATCAACCCGGTGGTGTCAGCGCCCTGGAACGAGGCCAGGTAGCCCGAGCGGCAGCGCACGTGAAACGGGCCTGGCTCATATGCTTTCTCGCACACTCGTGCTGCGTGGCTGCGGCGACGAACCCGGTTGTGGAGTCGACCGAGGACGGCCTCGCCGAAGCCGGCGGAGTCAAGGGAGAACTCAAGCAGGCCGAAGAAATCGTGGATGCCTTCCGCATCGACAACCGCGAGGTCCACCTCAAAGCCTGGTACGACTGGAAGAGATCACTAAAGCAAAAGTACGGCTTCAATTTTGGCGTCAACGCCTCTTTGCTGTACGAGAACGCTTCGGACGTGCTCCGCGAGGAAGATTCCGCGGCCGGTGGAATTTATCGCCTGGAGGGCGACTGGGTGCTACTGAATCGTGGCGCTTCCAATGCTGGCGGTATCATTTTCCGTTTGGAAAACCGCGCGAGCATCGGTGGTCGCATACCGCCAGCCTCCCTGCGCGGCGAGATGGGTCTGGCAGCCACCGATCCGGGTTTCGCGTACTCGGACAACTTCGGCCCTGATTTCACGGTGCTGGCCTGGCTACAGGGTCTGGGCAAGGATCGTCTTCGCGCCGCTTTTGCGGTCGGCCTGCTGGATTTTGCAGCCTATCTCGATGCCTTCTATTACCAGACCCTGGCGCGCGGCTTTCTGAACCGAAGTTTTCTCGTCAGCCCGACACTGTCGCCGCCAGGCGTGGGCGCCCTCGGTGCTTCCGCGCGCGGCATGCTCAACAGCAATTGGTGGCTGGGCGGCGGATTCTATGATGCCAACGCCAAATCGGCTGATCCCGGTGCTGGCGAATTCGAATGGGACGAACTGCTCACCCATATCGAGGTGGGCTTTACGCCCTCGCTGGCTCGTCGCGGAACGGACCGCGTGCAGCTGACCTACTGGCACAAGGATGAACTGCCGGCCAAGGGCGCTACATCCGGGAGCGGCTGGTTGCTCTCCTGGAGTTGGCAGGTCAGTGATTTGTACATTCCCTTTATTCGTGCCGGCTATTCGGACGGTGGCGCGGACGCTCTGGCCAGAGCGTCCATCGCGGGTGGCGTATCCAGGCGGCTGAATCACCAGGACTGGTTCACCGTGGGGTTGGCCTGGAACAAGCCCTCGACGCAGACACACGGACGCAGCCTTCGCGACGAAAAGGTGCTCGAGGCTTCGTATCTGTGGCAATTGACCGCCAACACGTCGCTGTTGGGCGATGCGCAACTGATCGCCGATCCAGCCCTGAATCCGAAGGAGCGCCTGGTTTGGCTGGCCGGTGTGCGCATGCGAGTGGCGTTATGATCGGTAAATATTTTCGGGCGCTTGCCTCAGTTTCGACCGCGTGAGCGACACGTGTCTGGGCAATGGGTAACCATTGCGGAGGTGCAATGTGAATGATCGGAGTGCCGTGACCGGGGCGAGCCCCTTACGGGGGAAAGCCTGCGCCTCGATGGGCTGGCGTCCCGTTCCACAGTTCGGGAGGGGTGTCTCGAAGCCAGCAGGCCGGACGGTATTGGCCATGGCTTGCCTGCTGCTGACCCTCAGCCCGGCGGCCATGGCGCAGCCGGTCGCGGAACCGGTAGACATCCTGCTGCGCAATGTGATGCTCGTCGATCCCGCTGGTAACGCGGAGGACCGCGCCGTCAACATTCTGATCCGCGCCGGCAAGCTGGAAGTGATCACCGAGGACAAGATCTCCCGCGACGAAGCCGAGCGGGTGTATGACGCGAACGGGGGGTTCGTCTTTGGCAGGCTGGAAGTGGGTCAGGCGCCCAACCTGATGATCCTGAGCCAGGATCCTCGCGTGCAGTTCGAAGTGCTCCTGGATACCCGGACCTACGCGAGCTTCGCCATGCACGACGGCGAGGTCGTTCGCAACCGTCTGCTCGAGGCTACAGCGCTGGATACCCGGGACGAACCACAGAAACAGGGTTGGCTGGCCTACACGCCGCCCCCGCTCATGGTGCCGCTGAACTACCGGGATACGACCAAGTGGAACCGCTTCGAAACCGAGCATGCCTCGGGAATATTGGTTTCCGGCCTGTTCCTCGACCGCGTTAACTGGCTGAGCCAAAATGCCGCCAATGAAAACCAGTTCGGCGGCCTGTCGGATTTCGAAGGAGGCGAGATCAGGGGCTTCCGGATCGGGATGGTCGGTACCCTGAAGCTGTTCGAACGGCCGTGGATATACACCCTGTTCGGGGCCACCAATGCGTTCGACAAGGGCTACAACGAGGAAGACCTCGACAGCTTCACATTGTTCGACTGGCGCGTGGACATCCCGTTTCTGCGCAATTCGGTGATGAGCATCGGCAAGCAGAAGGAACCGATTTCGGGCGAGCGCGTGCAGTCCATGCTGTTCAACCACATGCAGGAGCGCTCGGCCGTGTCCGACGCCATGCTGCCTTCGCGCAACGTGGGCATCGTCTGGAACGGCAGCGATCCGGAGCGCTACACGAGTTGGGGAATCGGTGTATTCAATGACTGGCTCGACTCCAGCGTGGATTTCGACGAAAGCGCGACTCAATACGTTGGCAGGCTGGCCTGGGCACCGCTTCGCACGCGGGACGACAGCCATCTGCTGCATCTCGGTTTTGGCTACCGCTACTCCGATGCCAAGGAGGGCTTCCGCTACCGGACCGAGCCGGAATTCAATCAGGCACCGGATTATGTCGATACCGGATTCGGCACCGATACGGGCGTGCTGGAGGCGGACCGGTTGCAGACCTACACGGCGGAACTGGCATGGCGCCGCGGACCGCTGTGGCTGGCCTCGGAATACACCCGTACCGACGTCGACAACCCGGCGCTGGGCAACCCGAGTTTCGACGGGTACTGGGTGGGGGTGTCCTGGGTCGTGACCGGGGAGATGCGCTCCTACAACAAGAAGAGCGGGACTTTCGGTGGCGTGCCCGTGTCCCGGTCCGTGTACCAGAACGGCAAGGGCGCTCTCGAACTGAGCGCCCGCTGGTCGAGCATCGACCTCGAAGATGGCGCCGTCCGGGGTGGGGAGATGGACATCGCGTCCCTGGGCCTGACCTGGTGGCTGACGCCGTTCTTCGGCATCAACGCCAACTACCGATACATATGGAACACACTGAATGGCGTTGACGGGGAAAGCAGCGCGCTCAACACGCGGGTCATGCTGATGCTGGAATGACGCACGGGCCGGCGTGTGGGTTGGCGTGGGGCGGGCCCCGTGCGGATTCCACCCGCAGAATGGCTGTCCGCCGCAGGGCTGACAGGTCCGGGTGCGGATAGTAGAATACCGGCTCTCCCCGAGGCCAGGTGGCAGAGTGGTTATGCAGCGGCCTGCAAAGCCGTGTACGCCGGTTCGATTCCGACCCTGGCCTCCATCCAGACCCGCCACGCGGCCGGTCTGGATGGCAGGGGAGCCCAAAAGACCAAGAAAATGACTCCCAGCACCATAGTCACCAGGCTCTTCGCACAAGCCGATGTCGGGCTCGACGGCCGGCGCGAGTGGGACATCCAGGTCCACGACCCGCGGTTTTACCGGCAGGTGCTGCGCGGATCCCTGGGGCTCGGCGAGTCCTACATGGACGGCTATTGGGACTGCGCGGACCTCCCGGCGTTGTTCTGCCGGCTGCTTGAGGCGAGGCTCCACAAGAGCGCCCTGGTCAAGACCGCACGCTGGCTGCTGGATGTGGAGTCGCGGCTCACCAACATGCAAACCCGGCGACGCGCCATGGCCGTGGCAGAGGAACACTACAACCTCGACCACCGGCTCTACGAACTGTTCCTCGGGCCCTGGAACCAGTACACCTGTTGCTTTTTCGACGGTACCGACGACCTCGCCGAGGCGGAAGTCATCAAGCTCGAAATGATCTGCAACAAGCTGGATATCCAGGCAGACGACAACGTATTGGACATCGGCAGCGGCTGGGGCGGATTCGCCCGCTACGCGGCAAGCACCCGGGGCTGCCAGGTGACCGGCATCAGTCTCTCAACCGAGCAGAATGCCTACGCACGCAACTACACCGCCGGCCTGCCCGTGGAGATCGTGCAGGCGGATTACCGCGACCTGCCGTCCATCCGCGCGGCCGGCAGTTTCGACAAGGTGCTGATCTGCGGCATGATCGAGCATGTGGGCTATAAAAACTACCGCTCCATCATGGACATCGTGCACACCATGCTCAGCGACGATGGCCTATTTTTACTGCACACCCTCGGCAATGACCAGACGACCACCATCGGCGACCCGTGGATGGAGCGCTACATTTTCCGTAATTCCATGATGCCCGCGATGCCGCAACTGGCAGAGGCCGCCCAGGGCCTGTTCGCCATCCACGACTGGGAAAATTACGGTCATTACTACGCCCGCACGGTGCAGGCCTGGAACGACAATTTCCAACGCAATTGGGAGCGCATTCGCGCCATCGAAACGGACAAGCCCTTCGACGAGCGCTTCCGGCGCATGTTCAATTACTACTTCATGAGCTGCAAAGGCGCGTTCCTGTCGGAAAGCATCTATCTGTGGCACCTCGTCATGTCGAAGCGGGGCCAGCGCCGCAGCGTGTATCCCCGGGTGAACCTGATGACCTCCAGCTGAGGCGTCGCTCGACCGGGCGCGATGACGCACCGGGACGCGGCACTCAAAACCGCCGCGGCCGAGGCGCCGGGCGCGGGGCAGGACGCGCCATGTTGCGGGGCGGCCCTGCCGGCGGTGGCCGTGTGACCGGTCGCGTTGCGGGCCGCGGGGCCGGTTGCGTTGCGGGCCGGGTCGACGGGCGCGTCGCGGGTGGCGCAGCGGGGCGGGTGGCCGGCTGCGTGGCGGGCGGCGCGGCAGGGCGGGTCACCGGCTGGGTCGACGGTCGATCACCGGGCCGATTGCCCGGTAATTGCTCTGGCGGCCGGGCAATCGGGTGCTCCGGGCGCGGCGGACGGTACACGGGCGGCCGATATCCGGGTGGGTACCAGTAGGGCGGGCGGTACCAATAATGTCGCCAATACCAGGGGTCGTAGTACCCGAAACCAATGTACACGGAGCCGTGGACCGTGGGAGAGCCACCGCCCGAAGACGAGCACGCGCCGAGGGCGATCGCCAGCGAGACGAGGCACAGCGCCTTCAGTAACGCACGGCGGCACTTCATGGCTGCAGCGCCTCCGTGTAATCCCAGCGCACGATGCCGGTCACGCCGCCATTGGGATCGACGAACACCGCGACATTTCCGTCCAGCAACCGCTCATCGGGCGGTACGATGGCGAATCCACCGCCGGCCAGCACCTTGTCCAGGGTCTCGCTGACGTCCGCGACGCGCACGTACGGCACCCAGGCCGAGCGGTTGGCCTCCTCGTCGACGGGGACGATCCCCGCCCGCGGCATACCGTGCGCGGAGAGCAGCGTGCGCTCGATGGTCTCCGCCATCGTCTGGACGGTCGACTCGTAGGGCGCCAGCGACGAGTAAAACTCTGCCAGCCCGTCGGGATCGCGCGCGAACAGGTCGACCCAGAGAATCTCACCGATCGCAACCTCCGCATCCGGCGGATCGCCACTGTCCGAGCGCAGTACGCCGAACAGCGCTCCCCCGGGGTCGCGGAACAGGGCGTGGTGGCCACGCCCGGGTACCCGCACCGGCGGCAACTCCACTCGGCCGTCATTCGCCTCGACGGCACGCGCGGCGCGCTCGGTATCCGGAACCGACAGCAAGGCGATCCAGACCGCACCGTCCTGCTCGCCGCCGGGCGGTTCGTGGCTGAAGATGCCCCCGATGGCCCGTCCACTGGCCAGAATCAGCGCGTACTGGTCATCGGAAGGCGCCGGGGAGACGAACGACCAGCCGAACACGTAACTGTAGAAGGCCTTCTGGTTCTCGATCGCAGGCGTCGCAAGATCGAACCAGACAAACTTGCCCGGCAGTGAAACGCCGGATGCGGGCTCGTTGAGGGGTGGCAGGCGAACCGCGGCGAGCACGGTGCCAGCCGCCAGCAGGCCGAGGAATATCAGCAGTTGTCGAGGCAGGCGTCTGGCGCGAGGTTTCATGCGGCCAGTCTACCAACTTTCCTGCGCAAGGCAGCGGATCACCGAGATCCCGGCCCGGAAAGCTGCCATTCGCCGCCTGATTGCCGCTATCATGCGCCGCATGAGCTCGCACCCGATCAAGACCACCTCGCAACGGCTGCAGGGTCTTCTGAAGCAGGGCCTGGCGGCGCTTGCCCAGGGCCGGGCCGAGGCGGCCAGCGCATGTGCGCGGGAGGCCCTGCAGCTGCAGCCGGACCTCGTCGAGGGACACTTCCTGGTGGGTTTGATCGCACTGGAACTCAGGGACCGGAAAACGGCATTCAGCGCCTTTGGCTCGGTGACCCGGCTCGAACCCGCTCACGCAGCCGCATGGGCACAGCTGGCCAAGCTGTTCATCGGTGACGGTCAGCTCAACCGGGCCGACGCGGCGCTCGAACACGCCACCAGCAGCGACCCGCGCGACCCCCTGGTCTGTGATCTGATCGGGACCATCTACTCCCGCATCGGTGAGCATGGCACCGCCCGGGTTTGGTATCAGAAGGCGAACCAGCACCGGCCCGGCCACGGGCCGTTCATGCTCAACCTGGCCAACAACGCCATCTACCATGGCGAAATCGCCGCCGCCGAAGCGCTGCTCGAGCAGATCATCGCAGCGGAGGAGGACTCACCGCAGGCACACTGGGCGTTGTCCGGGGCGCGCCGGGCCGCTGACCACAGCCACATCGAGCAGATGCAGGGGCTGCTGGCCGGCCAGCGCCACCACCCTAGACTGGAGGCCTTCTACCATTACGCGATTGGCAAGGAACTCGAAGACCTCGAGGAATGGGGCCCGGCCTTCGAGGCCTTTAGCCGTGGTGCGCGGGCGAGGCGGCAGACCGTGGAATACGACGAGGCAGCGGAGATCGCCATGTTCGAATGCCTGGAGGCCCGCTATACGCCGGACTGGCTCGCATCGGGCCCGGCCGGACACGACTCCACGGCGCCCATTTTCGTGCTTGGCCAGCCGCGCACCGGGACCACGCTGATCGACCGCATCATCGGCAGCCATTCCGAGGTGCATTCCGCCGGCGAGTTGCAGCAATTCGGCCTCGCCATTCGACGGCTCAGCGCACACAAGGATCCACGGCGTTTCTCCAGGGAGCTGTTCGAGTCCGCGCTCGACCTCGACAGCAGGCGGGTAGGGGGGTTGTATCTCGAATCCACCCGGCGGGTGCAGGGCGGGGAGCCACGGTTCCTGGACAAGCTGCCGCAAAATTACCTGTACATACCCCACATACTGAAGGCCCTGCCCAGGGCCAAGATCGTGCACCTCACGCGCGATGCACGGGATGCCTGCTTCGCCAGCTACAAGCAGTTGTTCGCGGATGCTTACCTGCACTCCTACGACCTCGAGGAAATGGCCCGTCACCACTGCCGCTACCGGCACCTGATGGAAATCTGGCGCGAACGCTTTCCGGGGCGTTTTCTGGATATCTCCTACGAGGCGACGGTGACCGCGCTGGAACCGAATGTGCGCCGGCTGCTGGACTACCTGGAGTTGCCCTGGGAGGACGCATGCCTGAATTTCCACGCCCAGGAACAGGCGGTTTCGACCGCCAGCGCGGTGCAGGTGCGTGAGCCCGTCCACACGCGCTCGGTCGGCCGCTGGCGGCACTATGAAAAAGAACTGGTGCCGATGCTCGCGGTACTCCGCAAACATGGTATAAATGGCGTGAATTGATTCCCCCAACGCGGTTCCGCATTGAAAGTAAAATCCGGAGGCGACATGGCCAACCAACCCAAACAGCAGCCAGCCACGATGCCGCGGCGCACAGCCGTGTACCTGGCGGTCTCCAGCGCGATCATGGCAAGCACCCTGAGCGCGCCGACACTCGCCCAGCAGATCGAAGAGGTGATCGTGACCGCCACCAAGCGCGAAGAGTCGGTGCAGGATGTCCCGCTGGCCATCACCGCGCTGTCCGGGGACTTCACCGAGTCCGTCAACCTCGATGACGTCAAGGACCTGATCTCCTTTACGCCCGGCGTCACCGGCAACAGCCAGGACAGCTTCATCGATGCGGTCAGCATCCGCGGCGTGCGCACGCAGGACTTCGGCGTCGGCGGCGACCCGTCCGCGGCCTTTTTCAAGAACGACCTGTACGAGGGGCGCAACGGCTCGGCGGTCACCAGCCTGTACGACATCGAGCGCGCCGAGGTGCTGCGCGGCCCGCAGGGCTTCCTGTTCGGCCGCAACTCGATCGGCGGCGCCATCAGCGTGCATACCCGCCAGGCGGAAATCGAAGGCGGGCGCACCGGCTATGCGGACTTCGATGTCGGTGAACGCGGGCACGTGGTCTTCGAAGGCGCCGTGAACATCCCGATTTCCAGCACCTTTGCCATGCGCCTGGCCGGCTACTCGTCGCAGGAAGACGGTTTCGTGAAGAATTTCGCCACCGGCAAGGACCTCATCGAGCACGACAAGCAGGCCCTGCGCTGGTCCACCGCTTACGAGAACGGGCGCATTTCGGTCACCACCCAGTTGGAGTACGAGACCCGCGAACAGTCGGGTTCGGTATACCGGGCGGTAACCGAGGGTGATTATTGGGACAACCTGCTGGCCCTTTACGGCGAGGACATCGTCCCGCAGGGCGGGAAGGAAGACTCCGATTCGGACCAGTCTCTCGGCGACAACGACGATGCGGACATTCTGACCTTCGGCGCCCGCATCGACTATGACGCCGACAACTTCACCTTCACCTCCATCACCGGCTACAAGGACCACGACTACTTCTACACCGAGGACTACGACGGCACGCCGCTGAACATCAACAACTACCGGCAGGACCAGACCGGCGACTACTTCCAGCAGGAATTCCGGCTGGTGTCCAACAGCGAGGGCCCCCTGTCCTGGTACGCGGGCGCATCCTTCTACAAGGAAGACATCGACACCCTGTTCACCAACTCGGGGCTCGAAGATCATTTCTGCAACTATTACGGCAACTATTACTATCCGGATGCGGGCATCTTCGACTGCGCCAGCTACTACGACTACCTGTACCCGGGTTACACCTGGTACCCGAGCCCGGATGGCTTGCTGACCGAGCCCGGTCGCATCCGGGGCGACTACACCGGCTGGGCCGTGTATGCGGATCTCAGTTATGCGTTCAATGACCGCTTCGATGTCAGTTTCGGGGTTCGCTACACCAACGACGACAAGGACTTCAGCATCAACGTCCCGGCCCCGGAGAGCAACCTGGGGCCGTACTGGGCCTACCTGTTCACCACCGACGGGCCGATCAAGAGTTCTGACAGCTGGTCGGATACCCAGATCCGGCTGGTCGGCCGCTGGCGGGTGGGCGAGGATGGCCTGATTTACGCCAGCTACACGGAGGGCTTCAAGTCGGGCGGGTTCGGCAGCTTCGCGCTGGTGGACGCAGACGGCGAAAAAGTGGGCTGTTGCGAACTGGACGCCAGCCAGGCGGCCGGCTTCCGCTCGCGACAATTCAACCCAGAGGACGTGGACTCCTACGAGCTCGGCTACAAGGGCACGCTGTTCGACGGCAGCACCGACATCAGCCTGACCGGCTTCATGTACGACTACAAGGACCTCCAGATCAGCTTCTTCGACCTGGATTCCGGCGCGAATACGGTGGAGAACGTCGGCCAGGTCGACGGCCTCGGGCTGGAAGCTTCGATCACCACGCGCTTCAACCAGAACTGGGACCTGTACCTGGCCATGAGCTGGCTGGATACGGAAGCCAAGGGGCTGGCGCAGGTGTGCGACGGCGACACGCCGGATGACTGCGAGGGCCGTAAGCTGTTCTGGGCGCCCGACTTTTCCGGCGCCGCCGTGCTGAGCGGCAATTTCCCACTGGCGGCCGGGTCCATCGGCGGCAGCCTGGAGGCGTTCTGGGAATCGGACCGCGGTGGCGGTTGGGGCAATTTCCCCGAAACGCGGATCGACTCCTACGTGGAGCTGGCGGTCAGATTGGATTACGCCTCGAGCGGGAACTGGACGGTTGGGGCCTACGTGGAGAACCTCACCGACGAGTTTACCTACGACGGTTTGAACAACAACGGCGGAATCCTGCCGTCGCACTTCTTCGGCCATCGCCGACCGCGAACGGCNNCGGACGGGATGACTGCAGCCGTCAGTGCTCGCAACGGCGCCCAGAGCACTCGGGCTCCCCTGAAAGCCATTGTTTGACCGATGGGCGCGACCCGACCGGTGATACGCGGGCCGAAATGGCCGCGCCTCCCAAGGCGTAGGGCAGGGCGGTGGCCGCCGCAGCGTGGCTCCCCCCGTTTGCGTCTCGCACGCCATGCCGCGATAGCACATGTCAATGACTTCGATCAGGATTTTCAATTCGATTCCGCTCCGCATCTGCGATTAAATATGCAGCAAGGATGAGTTCTTTTCCGAACGGAGTAATCTCAATGTTTAAATCGACGATACCTGCCTTCGCGGCTCTGGTGGTCGCGCTCTCAAGTGGCCTGGCCACAGGTCCTGCGCTTGCCATGGACGAGCCGAAATCGAACCGGTTCTGGTGGCCGGAACAGCTGAACCTCGCTCCACTGCGCCAACATGGAGCGGAGTCGAACCCCATGGGCGATGACTTCGACTATGCCGAAGCGTTCCAGACGCTCGATCTCGCGGCCCTGAAGAAGGACATCGAGGCGGTGATGACCACCTCGCAGGACTGGTGGCCGGCCGATTACGGCCACTATGGGCCCTTTTTCATTCGCATGGCCTGGCACAGCGCGGGCACTTACCGCATCGCGGACGGCCGCGGTGGCGCCGCGGGCGGCCAGCAGCGATTCGAGCCGCTCAACAGCTGGCCCGACAACGCGAACCTCGACAAGGCCCGCCGCCTGCTGTGGCCGGTCAAGCAAAAATACGGCCGCAACATTTCATGGGCAGACCTGATGGTACTGACCGGAAACGTCGCCCTCGAGTCCATGGGCTTCACGACCTTCGGCTTCGCCGGCGGACGCGAAGACGACTGGGAAGCCGACCTGGTGTACTGGGGACCCGAAAACGAATTTCTCGCTGACGAGCGCTACAGCGGAGAACGCGACCTGGCCAACCCGCTGGCGGCGGTTCAGATGGGTCTGATTTACGTGAACCCGGAAGGCCCCAACGGCAACCCGGATCCACTCGCGGCTGCGCGCGACATCCGCGAGACCTTTGGCCGCATGGCCATGAACGACGAGGAAACCGTCGCCCTGATTGCGGGCGGCCACACTTTCGGCAAAGCGCATGGAGCCGCCTCGCCGGCTGACTGCGTCGGGCCCGAGCCGGCGGCCGAGGGCGTCGAGCACCAGGGTTTCGGCTGGAACAACCGCTGCGGCAGCGGCAATGCTGGCGACACCATCACCAGCGGCCTGGAGGGCGCGTGGTCCGCCAACCCGGTGCAGTGGACCTCACAGTACCTCGACAACCTGTTCGCCTTCGAGTGGGTCCAGTCGAAAAGCCCCGGGGGTGCGGTGCAGTGGGTGCCGAGCGACGAGGGCGCTGCCAATATCGTGCCGGACGCATTCGATGCGACCAAGCGCCATGCGCCGATCATGTTCACGACCGATCTCTCGCTCAAGTTCGATCCGAGCTATCGCGAAATCGCCAAGCGCTTCCAGGAAAACCCCGAGGAATTCGAGCTGGCGTTCGCCAAGGCATGGTTCAAACTGACCCATCGCGACATGGGTCCCCGAGCGCGCTACCTCGGCGCCGAGGTTCCCGCGGAGGTGCTCATCTGGCAGGACCCCGTGCCCGCCGTGGACTATCCGTTGATTGACGCGGACGACATCGCTGCCCTGAAGGCGGAAATCCTCGACTCCGGGGCCAGCATTCCCGAGCTGATCCGGACCGCCTGGGCTTCCGCCTCCACGTTCCGCGGCACCGACCTGCGCGGCGGAGCCAACGGTGCGCGCATCCGTCTCGCACCGCAGCAGGATTGGGAAGTCAATGACCCGCAAGAGCTGGCAAAGGTGCTGAAGCGCCTGAAAGCCGTGCGCAAGGACTTCAATCGCGACCAGCGTGACGGCAAGAAGGTGTCGATGGCCGACCTGATCGTGCTAGGCGGTGCCGCCGCCATCGAGCAGGCTGCACAGGCCGCAGGCTATGACATCGCCGTGCCCTTCCGGCCCGGGCGCACCGATGCAACCGAGGAGCAGACCGACGTGCGGTCGTTTGCGGTGCTGGAGCCGACCGCGGATGGCTTCCGCAACTACTACAGCGAGGGCAACTACCGTTCGCCGGCCGAAATGCTGGTCGACAAGGCCAACCTGCTGACCCTGACCGTGCCCGAAATGACGGTGCTGGTCGGCGGGCTGCGGGCGCTCGACGCCAACACCGCCCAGGCGGCGCATGGCGTGTTCACCGATCGGCCTGGAACGCTGAGCAACGACTTCTTCGTCAACCTGCTCGACATGTCCACGCAGTGGCAGCAATCGAGCACCTCCGAGGGCATCTACGAGGGACGCGACCGTGGGACCCTCGAGCTCAAATGGACGGCCACCCCGGTCGATCTCGTGTTCGGCTCGAACGCGGAGCTGCGGGCCGTGGCGGAGGTCTATGCCGCTGACGATGGCCGCGACAAGTTCGTGCGGGATTTCGTCGACGCATGGACCAAGGTCATGAACCTGGACCGCTTCGATACGCCGGTCGTCCCGGAACGCATGGCGCTCGAGCGGCCTGCCGACGAGGAGCTGAAAACCGGTTCCTGAGCGTACACGGGCCCCGACATCGGTTCGTGGCCCACAGCAACGCGAACGGCGGCGTCCCTGACGCCGCCGTTTTGCTTTCGAGGGCCCAGGCACCTTCCCCTGCCGGCATCC
>WVWV01000101.1:43330-48423 GCA_011773845.1 Lysobacterales bacterium
TGCCCCGCGGCGACGGCAAGGTCAAGCAACGCAACCTCTCGTATGACGAGGAGGACGGCTCGGCATCGACGCGCCTGGTCTTCACATCGGCATGGCACCGGCCGGCGGGTTATCACCATGCGGACGTGGAATGGTATGTCATGAGCGGGGCCATCAAGCTGGGGGATCGCCTGCTGGGCAAGGGGGGCTACTTCCGGGCGCCCGCGGGTCTGCGGATACCCGAGATTTCGGTGCAGGCGGGTTCCGAGATCCTGGTGTTCCGTGAATACGGCGACTGGGGTTTCTCCGTTTCCGAAAAGGACCGTTCCAGCTTCATTCCCCGCGGTGGCAACACGGGTTCCGAAGAGCCCGGCGAGCTCACCATCGTGGATTCGAGCCGCATGGAATGGATGCCCAACATCTACGAGGGGGACACGCAACGCTTCCTGAAGCTGAAGCCGCTGTTTATCGACCCGTCACCGGAGGGCGAGAACAACAAGGGCTTCGTGACCATGCTGGCCTGGGCGCCGCCGGGCTGGTCGGACAACCGGATGGTGCACCATCCGGTGTTCGAGGAGGCCTACAGCCTGGACGGTCACCTGGTGTACAACTTCGGCACGCTGGACGCGGGCACCTATTTCTTCCGTCCGGCGAAGGTGAAGCACGGCCATTTCGTGGCCGGCGAAGAACGCGGCTGGACCGGGATGTTTCGGCTCGATGGCGCGCTCATCAACTGGATCACCCAGAACGAGCGGGTCATCATCGAGGGCGATGCCCTCAATTACGACCCCGTCAAGCAGGCGCCGGTCATCGCCGGAATCCCGGTGCGCTCGCGCTCCACCGGGGAATGGGATCTGGAGGGTCAGTGACGGCGGCTCATGGAGGTGGAACTCTACCTGGATTATGCCTGTCCCTGGAGTTACCTGGGCTTCAGCCGCCTCAAGGAAACGGCCACCCGCACGGGCGCCCATGTCGTGCTGAAGCCGGTGGTGCTTGACGGGTTGCTGGCGGACGCCGGTCCGCCGTTGGACGACAGCCGCCATGAGGGGCACCCCGCGAGGGCACGCTACCAGGTGAAGGACCTCAATGATTGGGCCGACTACTGTGGCATCGTGTTGCGACGGCCGGAGGACTGGCCGGCCGACTCGAACCTGGCCGGGCAGGGTGCGCTGCTCGCTCTCGATGCGGACCGCGGCATGGCTTATTCGACCTGTGTTTTCCAGGCTTATTTCGAGCGGGGTGAGGACCTCACGGATATCGCAACCCTGCGGCGGGCCGCCGAGGCCGCCGGCCTGAGCGGCGATCCGTTCGAGCATGCCCTGCCGAATGCGGCGCTCGAAGAGCGCCTGCGTCACAACTGCCGGGAACTTTTGGATCGGGGCGGCTTCGGCTCACCCACCCTGTTCGTGGCTGACGCGATGTTTTTTGGCCACGACCGCATGCCGCTGGTGGAGTTCGCACTCGGCCAGAGCAGCGGGCGTCAATTCGTGGCACCCGGTGATCACAAAGCCGGAAGCATTTAGAGAGGACTATTCAATGAGTGAATCCCAAGTCGATCTTTCCGTCATACGCGGGGACTGGTATTACCACATGGGCTACGTGACCAACGCGATGAACCGGACCCTGGACCGTGCCCAGCGGCTCTGGAGCGAGGTCGCCGCCGAAGCGGGCGACGAGGAAGTAGGCCAGCAACTCGAAGCGCAATGCGCCATGTGGGCCGCTTTGACCTCCGACCTGGACGACAAGGGTGCAGTGCGCACCGGTGACCAGGCGTTCCTGGACTTCATCGCGGCCTGCCGCAGCACCAAGGATTCCTGCGATGCGCTGGAGACGGCACTTGGCGCCGGCGGTTCCTCCTCGATCTACGACAGCACGCTGGAACAATTTACCGAAGCCTGCCGCCAGGCCCGCGGCATTTGTGACGACCTGGAGATGATGCGCGAGCAACGCCCCGACGGGTGAGTCATGGTGCCCGGGGCCGGACTCGAACCGGCACGGGATTGCTCCCGAGGGATTTTAAGTCCCTTGCGTCTACCAATTTCGCCACCCGGGCAGGGCCCACATTCTAACGGGTATTGAAGGGCAGGGCGCCTAGAGGATGCTCTTGCCCATGGCGCTGAGAATCAGTTCCACGGTGCGCTCTGCGCTGACGTTGCGTTCGTCGAGGAAGGGGTTGAGCTCCACCACCTCCAGCGAGGTCAGGCGCCCGCTGTCGGCGCAGTACTCCATCAGCAGATGCGCTTCCCGAAACTGCACGCCCCCGGGCACCAGGGTTCCCGACCCCGGAATCACCGACGGATCGCAGCCGTCGACATCGAAACTGAGGTGAAAGCCCGCCGTGCCGCGGTTGACGACCTCCAGCGCTTCGGCCACCACGCTGGCCATGCCGCGCTCATCGATGTCGCGCATGGTCAACGCCTTGATGCCCGAATCACGGATCATGCGCCGTTCGTCCGCATCCAGGCTGCGCAGGCCGATGATGGCCACGTTCTCGGCCCGCACCTTCGGCGCGAATCCGGCAATGTTCGCCAGTTCCGGGTCACCGCGTCCCAGCAAGTGGGATAGCGGCATGCCGTGGACATTGCCGGTCGGCGAAGCGCCCGGCACATTCATGTCCCCGTGCGCATCGAACCACAGCAAGCCCAGCGATTCCGCTCGGTCACGAAAGTGCGCGGCCACTCCAGAGACGGTACCCATGGCGATGGAATGGTCCCCACCGAGCACCAGCGGGAACTCCCCGGCGGCCATGACGTCCCGGACCCGGCTCGCCAGCTCGTCGCACACGCTGAGAATCTCCGGCTTGAATCGGGCCCGCTCATCGTCGCTGCTGCGGGTTTCCATGGCGGGCACCTGGATGTCCTCTTCCCGGTCGACCGCGAAACCCAACTGGCGCAGGCGGGCGCCCAGGCCGGCGATTCTCAGTGCCGACGGCCCCATGTCGGTGCCCCTGCGGCTGGCGCCGAGGTCCATGGGCACGCCGATGATCTTGATCGTACGGATGTCGGTTGGGGCGGTCCTGTTNNTGGGGCGGTCCTGTTCATATACGGCTCAGCGATCGATTTTGAAACGATGATAATCCCGGCAGCTACCTGAAGCGAACCCTTTGCCATCCAGCCTCGCCAGGCTTTTGGCCGCGGGGCAGGGCAGTCGCCGCCCTGTGTGTCATCCCCGGTATTCGAACTGCAGAAAGAAACGCCGCTCCGCCCCGGGAAAATAGCGGTATTGCCCGAAGGCGTGATCCGCGCGTTCTGCGTATTGCGCATCCAGCAGATTGGTGACCCGCAGCGCCAGGCGATATGGACCGGAGCCGGGGGCCCAGGCGGCCCTCGCGTTGAGCAGGCGGTGGCCGCCGTAGGTGTGGGCGTTGGCGGCATCGAGGTAGTACTTGCCCTGATACAGCCACTCCAGCTCGTAGTTCTGCAGCGAGCCCGGCTGCCAGTGCAAGCGAACGGCGCCCAGGCGCCGGGGTGCGGTATCGATGTCGTCTCCTTTGCGTATGGTCTCCCCGAGCGCGGCGATGCGGTCGAAGTCATACTCGTGCCGGGCCCAGGACAGATTTGCGCTGAGCTGCAAGCGCGCACCCAGCTGCCAGGCGAGGGCAGCCTCGATACCGCGATGGCGGGTGCGGCCGTCACTGACATTGAAGCCCTCGGCGTCGCGGAAAATGAAATGATCCTTGCGCATCGTAAATGCGGCCAGGTCCAGCGACAGCGCGCCGAATACCTGATTCCAGCCCAGCTCCAGTGCGTCCAGGCTCACCGTGTCGAGGTCGGCGACCTCCTGGCCACTTTGCAGACGGTACAACTCGGTCGCCTGCGGCGTTCGGAAACCGCGCGCGGCCCGCGCCCGAATCCGGGTATCGGGACCCAACTGCCACGCGAGGCCGATTTCCGGCGCCAGGTTGAAAAAACCATCGCTGCGGTCGCCCGGCCGGGTGTACAGGCAGCCGCCAAAACCGCACGGCGTGCCATCGTCGCGGGTATTGCCGTCGAGCATGCGATTATCGTACTCATAGCGCGTGTATTCCGCGCGTGCGCCGAAGATAAGTGTAATACTATCAATAGGATAGTATCGATATTGCAGCCAGGCGGCGGCCACCATGGCCTCTGCCTGGTAATCGTAGTGGTAACCTTGCGGACGGGTCTCGCGCAGGAAGGCCGAACCGCCGGTGATGGGCTCGGCCTGGAATTCGATCAGCTCGCCCCGGGCCCATTCAACGTCGGCGCCCGCGACCAGGCTGTCATCCCGGCGCCAGCTGAACAGGGCGCCCACGGAATCCTGGCTGTTACGCTCCAGCGGTGTGCCGGGCAGGAAATGCTGCAGGAACTTCATGGAACTCGAACGCGCGTAAGGGGTGAGCTCGATGCTGCGGCCGTTGGCTCCTGTCCAGCTCCAATGGCTCGTCAGGCGCGCGGCAGAGGCCTCGCGAAAAGCGTCGGGGTTGAGATTCTGCCGGCGCAGCAGCGGGTCCTTGTAGGATTCGAAGCCCAGGATGAAACCGGCGGTATCCTGATCCAGGCTGGCCCAGGCCAACCGGGTCCGGACCTCGGCATCACCGGCGCGGGTGGTCCACACCGCGTTGGCCAGCCCATGCCGGAAGCCCTCGTCGTCGCGGAAACTGCCGGCATCGGTGTAATTGGCATGCAACGCGACGTCGGTGCCCGACACGCTTAACGCGCCACGGTAGTAATCGTCCGTGCCTGTCTCCAGCGAGACAAGCCGGGTTCCCGCCACGGGGTCGGGGCTGCGCACATCGATCACGCCGTGCAGGGCATTCGAGCCGAACACCACCGTGCCGGGACCACGTACGACTTCCACGTCAGCGGCCTGGATGATGTTCACCTCGAACAGTTCATTGACGTTGCAGAAGCCAGCGGGCCGGATCGGCACCTGGTCTTCCAGTACCAGAAACGCGCCACAGGCGCCCGCGCCGGTCAGTACGGGCGAGCGCACGGCCGTCAGGTGCTCCTGGCCCGAGCCGCGGCTGATCCAGGCGCCAGGGACGCGGTTCAAAAGCTCGTTCGGGTGCGTCGGACGGGTACGCTCTATTGCCTCGGTCTCCAGCCGTGATAGCGCGCTGGTGGAATCCCGGGTGACCGCATCCCGATCCGCGC
>WVWV01000122.1:0-2561 GCA_011773845.1 Lysobacterales bacterium
ACCGGATGGAGCCGATCACGGTCAACACCTGCCCGCAGGTCAATGGCGGCGTCCTCAGTGTCACCGGCATCTGGTATCCCGGATTCGACGGCCTCGGTGGCGCCAGCGTGGTATTCAACGATTTTGCCCACGCCCAGATTCACTACGTCTTCGATCTCTTCGGCCTGCCGCGCTGGCTGCTCGGCGCGGAACCGGAGGGCAATGACCTGAGCCTGTTGCAATTCAGCGGGTTCTGCGCCGTGTGCGGCGAGGCGCCGGTGACCTCCGAGGCGGTGGGCACGCTGACCCATGGCTTCCAGTCCAGCACCAGCGGCCAGTGGACGCTGGATTACCTGTTCATGGCGCCCGTCTCGGGCAACGTGCAGCGGACCGACAGCATCTCCAAGCTGACCGACACGCTGGCCTGCGACTAGGCTGGCAGGGGCTCAGACGGGCTCCTGCAGGATGTCGAGCCGCNNTGGCGAGCGCGTAGTCGACCGCCGCGAGCGCGTCCGCCTCCCGCAGAAGCCGGTCGAGAATGGCCGCCTGGGTTGCGCCCCGGGCATAGGCCTCGGCATAGGGGATGCGGTGGAACATCACCAGTGAGTAGCGGGCCACGAAGCGCTGCGGGTGGCGCCGTTCCAGTTCGTGCTCGAGGGCCTTGCGCAACAGGAATCGCGGGTCGCGCACCGCGTCCCGCATGATGACGTAGTTCTCCAGCGCCATGTCCGCGATGGCGTTGGCGTTGGCGATGCGGCGCTCCTCGACGCTCGCGAACACCGACTGCCAGTCCTGGCCGGTGTTCTCCACGCAATGCGCCAACTCCACCACGTCCTCGAAGGCCGCGTTCATGCCCTGGCCATGGAAGGGCACCACGGCGTGCGCGGCGTCGCCGATCAGCAGCGCGCGGCCGTCGGCGTGCCAGCGCCGGCAGCGGATGGTGCCCAGCAGCCCCACGGGGTTGTCCCGGAAATCGGCCTGCAGGCGGGTGAGCAGGGGCACCGCGTCGGGGAACTGGTGATGCATGAAGTCTTGCTGGGCGGGCCAGGTGGCCAGTTGTGCGAATCCGGGTTTGCCGTCGTTCGGCAGGAACAGCGTCGCGGTGAAACTGCCGTCCATGTTGGGCAGGGCGATGAGCATGAAGCCGCCCCGCGGCCAGATGTGCAGCGCGTGCGGGTCGGCGCGGAATCCGCCATCGGCCGCGGGGGTGATGGTGAGCTCGCGGTAACCGTGGTCCAGCAACTCCTCGCTCACGCCGAGGTCCTCGATCGCGCTCATCGCCTCGCGCACCGCCGAGCCGGCCCCGTCGGCACCGATCAGCACCTCGAACGGGTGGATCTGCCGGCTGCCCTGCGGGTCCCTGAACGCCAGGTGCCGCTCGTGCCAGTCCACGTGCTCCAGGCGGTGATCGAAGTGGACCTGCACCTGGCCGGTCTGTTCGGCCGCATCGAGCAGGGTCCGGTTGAGCAGCGCGCGGTGCGTGGAGTAGATGACCTCGCTCGCGTCCGCGCCGTAGGGCTGCAAGGTCAGGTGGCCGTCCAGGTCGTGCAACATGCGCCCGCGCATCGGCAGGGTGAAACGATCCACCGCTTCCAGCATCCCCGCCAGTCGCAGGGCATGCCGGCCGCGCTCGGCCAGCGCCAGGTTGATGGAGCGCCCCGCCGCCGCGTGCCCGCCGCGCGGGTCGGGATTGCGTTCGAACACCTCGACCCGAAACCCTCGCCGTGCCAGCAGCAGGGCCAGCAGCGTGCCCGCCAGGCCGGCGCCGACGATGACCACCTCGCGGGTAGCGGAAACCTGCATCGCTAGCTGAAAAACGCGCGAAGGCGCTGCACGAAATCCCAGCAGTCGGCGAACCGGTTGTACAGGGGTGTCGGTGCCGCTCGGATGATGTCCGGTTCCCGCCAGTCGGTGATGGCGCCGGCTTCGTTGAGGTGATGGAACAGCGCCCGCCCGGCCTCGCGCCCGCCGCGAACCCGCAGCGAAAGCTGGCAGCCGCGCCGCTCCGGTTCGGCCGGCGTGATCACTTGCAGATGCTCATCGAGGTGTTCGAGGATCAACCGTTCCAGCAGGCCGGTCAGCGCCAGCGACTTGTGGCGCAAGCGTTCCATGCCGGCCTCGCGGAACAGTTCCAGCGACTCCCGCACGGGCGCCATGGCCAGGATCGGCGGGTTGGAAAGCTGCCAGGCATCCGCGCCGGGCGCCGGCACGAATCGCTCGGACATCAGGAAGCGTGAGCCCGGGTCGCTACCCCACCAGCCGTGCAGCCGCGGCAGGTCGCCGCGGCCCGCATGGCGCTCGTGCACGAAGCAACCGGCCACCGCCCCCGGCCCCGAGTTCAGATACTTGTAACTGCACCAAACGGCGAAATCCACGCCGTCCTCGTGCAGCGTCAAGGGCACGTTGCCGACCGCGTGGGCCAGGTCGAATCCCGCCACCGCGCCCGCCCGGTGCGCCGCGCGGGCCAGTCGGCCGAGGTCGAACCGCTGCCCGCTGGCGTAGTGCACACCCGGCCACAGCACCATGGCTACCCGCTCACCCTCGCGGTCCAGGTAGTCCTCCACCATGGCCTCGCCGATGGT
>WVWV01000122.1:2579-17596 GCA_011773845.1 Lysobacterales bacterium
CGCCGCCCCCAGTTCCACCAGGCATTCGTCCGGGTCCAGGCCATGCAGGCGCACCTGGGACTCCACCGCGTACCGATCGGAGGGGAACGGCTGCCGTTCGATCACGATCCGGTTGCGGTGCGGGTCCGGACGGTAGAAGCTGAGCATCATGAGGTGCAGGTTGACGGTCAGGGAGTTCATGGCCACCACCTCGTCGGGCCGCGCCCCCGTCAGCTCGGCGAGGGGCTGCCGCAGTTCCTCGTGGTAAGACACCCACGGATGGCGGGCCTTGAAATGACCCTCGACGGCCAATTCCCGCCAGGCGGTCATTTCCTCCTCCAGGGCGGCCGCCACGCGTTTCGGCTGCAGGCCCAGCGAGTTGCCGCAGAAATACACCTGCGGGCTGCCGTCGTCGCAGGCCGGCAGCCAGAACTGGTCGCGAAATGCGCCCAGCGCGTCCTCGGCATCGAGGCGCTCGATTTCCGCCGGCCGGGACGTCATGCCGATGCCTCCACCAGCGGGTACAGCATGGGCCGGCTGGGCGTTGCGTCCGAGCGCAGGGGTGACAACTCGAGGTGCAGCCAGTAGTCGCCATCGGGGAGGTCCGTCGGCACGTGGACCATCTCGGTGATGCTGCGCCTGGCCGGATCCACGGCCGGTTCGGGCGCGCCTGTCGCCAGGCCCCACCAGACGCGGTGCAAGCTCAACTGCGGGTCGTCGGCGCGATCCAGCGAGGGGGTATCCAGCAGCAGGTGGCGCAGGGGGCGGGCCGCCAGCCAGCGCATCGCATCCGCGCTGAACACCGGGTAAGGTTCCGCCCGGGCGTAGTCCACGTAGGGCGCTCCAGCCTGCGCAGGCCGGGTGCGAACCACCAGCGCCTCCCAGTCCGCCGGGCCCGCATCCTGCAGCGCCCGCTGCAGGCCCGCCTGGCCCAGGGTGGGGCCGCTGCAGCCCGGGGCATCCGCCGGCGGGGCCTCGAGGGTCACCAGGCGCGCCAGGACCGGGCCCGGGAAGATGAGGTCCTGAACCGCTCCCCCGCCGGGCCGGAGGTGCCCGATGCATTCCGTGTGGGTGCCGTGACAATGCGGCACGAACTCGAGCACCTCGGCATTGCAGGAGCCACCCTGCCGCACGTCGCCGGTGAAACCCTCCTCCTGCAGGGCCCGGGCCCGGGCCCGCCGGGCGGTGAAGAAGGCGGGCTGCGGGCCGTGGAAGTCGAGCGGGATGGCGAGCGCCCTGCCGGCGGCATAGTCCACCCGCAGGGTGCGGCCACGCCAGTCGATGGTGGCGATCACCGGAACGCGTCCGCATCCAGCCCCAGCCAGCGCAGGGCGTTGGCGTGGAACAGCTTGGCGCGCGTCGCGGCCGGCATCCCCAGGCTTTCGATCAGGCGGCCCGGCTCCTGTTCCCCGAGCGGGAACGGGTAGTCGGTGCCCAGCATCACCTGGTCGTCGCCCACCACGTCCAGCAGGTAACGCAGCGCCTGCGGGTCGTGGGTGACCGAGTCGACGAAAAAGCGGCCCAGGTATTCCCGGGGGTTGACCGGGTTGTCGGTCGCCACCAGGTCGGGCCGCACGTTGAAGCCGTGCTCGATGCGGCCGATGGTGTAGGGGAACGAGCCGCCGCCGTGCGCGAAGCAGATGCGCAGCCCCGGCAAGCGCTCCAGCACCCCGCCAAAAATCATCGAACAGATGGCGCGGCTCAGCTCCGCGGGCATGCCCACCAGCCAGGGCAGCCAGAACCTGGGCATCTTGTCGCGCCCCATCATCTGCCAGGGATGTACGAGGATGGCCATGCCCAGGTCCTCGGCGGCCTCGAACACCGGGAAGAGCTCGGCATCGTCCAGGTTGCGGTCATTGATGTTGGAGCCGATCTGGACGCCCCGCACGTCCAGCTGCTCGCGCAGCCGGCGCAGCTCCTCGATGGCCAGCGAGACATCCTGCATGGGCAGGGTTCCGAGCGCGATGATCCGGCGCGGATGGTCGTGTTGGCGCCGGGCGACGTCGTCATTGAGGAACCGGGCGATCTCCAGGCCGAGCGCTGCCGGCTGGTCGTAGCAGAACATCACCGGCACGGTGGAGATGACCTGGACGTCGACCCCGAAGGTTTCGTATTCCTCGATGCGCACCCGGTCGTCCCAGCAGTTGGGCCAGATCTCGCGGAAGAACTCGCCATCGCGCATGATCAGGCAGCGGCCGTCATGCCGTTCGAGGTAGGGAAATCCACGCGTATTGTATTTTGCGCCCAGGTTCGGCCAGTCTTCCGGCAGAATATGCGCATGCATGTCGATTTTGAGCATGGTGCTTCCTGTGCGGGCCCCGCGCCAGATTATAGGGTCAAGTCGGGGCCGATGGGGTCGAAGCCGCGGATTCGTGGCCGGCCGAACAGCCCGGTACCGAGGTTAGCTGGGTGCCAGGTGGCTCTCGGTCGATGAAACGCAGCGATTTTTACTACGACCTGCCAGCGGAACGGATTGCCCAGTACCCGGCCGCGGAACGCAGCGGCAGCCGGTTGCTGCACCTGGCGCGGGACTCGGGGCGCTGCACCGATCACCGCTTCGCGGACTTGCCGGACCTGTTGCAGCCGGGCGACCTGCTGGTGTTCAACGACACCCGCGTCATCCCCGCCCGGCTGCCAGCGCGCAAGGAGACCGGCGGGCGGGTCGAAATCCTGGTCGAGCGCCTGCTCGATGAGCGCAGCTGCCTGGCGCAACTGCGCGTCAGCAAAAAGCCGGGCGCCGGCAGCGCCTTGCGGCTGGACGACGGCAGCGCGTTGCAGGTCGCGGCGCGGCAGGGAGAATTCTTCCGTCTCGTGCTGCCGGAGGGAGGGCCGTGGCGCAGCCTGCATGAGCTGTTGGCGGCATTGGGGCACGTGCCGCTGCCGCCGTATATCGAGCGCGAGGATGCCGCGCAGGACCGCGAGCGCTACCAGACCGTGTATGCCCGGCGACCGGGTGCGGTGGCGGCCCCGACCGCCGGTTTGCACTTCGACGCGCCCCTGCTGGATGCCCTGGCGCAGCGCGGGATCGAAACCACCTGGGTCACCCTGCATGTGGGGGCCGGCACCTTCCAGCCCGTGCGCGTGGACCGCATCGAGGATCACCGCATGCATGCCGAGTACCTGGAGGTCGGCGCGGAGGCCTGCTCGGCGGTGGCCGCCGCACGGCAGCGGGGGGGGCGCACGATCGCGGTCGGCACCACGGCGGTCCGCAGCCTGGAGACCGCCGCGCAGGGCGGGCAGTTGCAGCCGTTCGCAGGCGACAGCCGGCTGTTCATCTATCCGGGGTTCGAATTCCGCGTGATCGACGGGCTGCTGACCAATTTCCACCTGCCGGAGTCGACCCTCATCATGCTGGTGTGCGCCTTCGCCGGACGCGAGGCGGTACTGGCGGCTTA
Source organism: Lysobacterales bacterium (assembly GCA_011773845.1). GTDB lineage: Bacteria > Pseudomonadota > Gammaproteobacteria > Xanthomonadales > SZUA-36 > WVWV01. Next base: position 5,954 of record WVWV01000122.1, read on the forward strand.
CCGGCATGCGATCGGGCAGGGTTACCGCTTTTTCAGCTACGGCGATGCCATGCTGGTGACGTGAGGGCCGGGGTGTCAGAATAGGCCCGCTGATTGGACTCACCGCGACCCGAAACGCGCACGAACACGATGTCGACGCTGCTGGAACAAATCCGCGCCCGCGAATGGTTTTACGCCTATGAGCTGCCTGACGGCACGCGCGCGCCCACCTATCACGGGGGCGAACTGGACGCCGTGCACGACACGCGGTGGTCGATGGTGGAGCAGGCGCTGAACGCCCACTTCGGCGACGACTGGCAGGCCCTGCGCGCCCTGGACCTGGCCTGCCACCAGGGATACTTCGCCGTGCAGCTCGCGCGCCGGGGGTGCCGGGAAGTGCTCGGCGTGGACGCCCGGGCGCAGCACGTGGAGGATTCGCGGCTGATCGCCGAGGCCTACGGGCTCGGCCAGGCATCGTTCATGGCGGGGGACATCCACGCCCTGGAACCGTCCGCCCTGGGCCGGTTCGATGTGGTCATGATGCTCGGCCTGCTGTACCACCTGGAAAACCCGGTGGGGGCACTGCGGACCTGCCGGGCCCTGTGCAACGATCTGTGCCTGGTGGAGACGCAGCTGGTGCCGGGCATGAGCGGCCCGGTCGATTTCGGCAGTTACCGGTTCGTGAAACCGCTCCAGGGCGCCTTCGGCCTGGTCGACGAAACGCAAGAGACGCACGGGCCGGAAGCCAGCGTGACCGGCATCTGCCTGGTGCCGAGCCTCGAGGGGCTGCTGTGGTTGCTGGAGAAAGTGGGTTTTCGCGAGGTCACGGTGCTGCAGCCGCCTGCGGATGCCTATGAGCAGCTCAAGTTCGGCAAGCGCGTCATGGTGGCGGCGCGCGTGTGAGGCCCGCATCGGCAAGCCGGTCATGCAGTTCGAATTGATCGCCAGCGACGGCCGGGCGCGGCGCGGCCGCCTGGACTTGCCGCGTGGCGCGGTGGCGACGCCGGCGTTCATGCCGGTGGGCACCTACGGCACGGTGAAGGCCATGACGCCGGAGGAGGTGCGCGAGACCGGCGCGGAAATCATCCTCGGCAACACCTTTCACCTCATGCTGCGCCCGGGCCTCGAGGTGATCCGGGCGCACGGTGGCCTGCACGAGTTCATGCACTGGCCGGGGCCGATCCTCACCGACTCCGGCGGCTTCCAGGTATGGAGCCTGGCCGACCTGCGCCAGGTGAGCGAGCAGGGCGTTACCTTTGCCTCGCCGGTCAACGGGGACCGGATCTTCATGGGGCCGGAGGAATCCATGCAGGTGCAGCGGGCGCTCGGTTCCGACATCGTGATGGCGTTCGACGAATGTACCGCCTATCCGGCCTCCCATGGCGAGGCGGCGGAATCGATGCACCGGTCCATGCGCTGGGCCCGGCGTTCGCGGGACGCCCACGGCGACAACGCCGCGGCCCTGTTCGGGATCGTGCAGGGCGGCATGTATGGCGACCTGCGGCGCGAGTCGGTCGCCGCGCTCATCGACATCGGCTTCGACGGCTATGCCATTGGCGGGCTGTCGGTGGGCGAGCCCGAGGAGGAGCGGCTGTCGGTGCTGGACGAGACCGTGCCCGCCATGCCGGGGGACGCGCCGCGTTACCTGATGGGCGTCGGCAAGCCGGAGGATATCGTGGCCGCCGTCGCGCGCGGGGTCGACATGTTCGACTGCGTCCTGCCGACCCGCAACGCCCGCAACGGGCATTTGTTCACCCGCAGCGGCGTGGTCAAGATACGCAATGCCCGCTACCGCGAGGATGCGCGGCCGCTGGACGCCGAGTGCGGGTGTTACACCTGCCGCAATTACTCGCGCGCCTACCTGCAGCACCTCAATCGCTGCAACGAGATGCTTGGCGCCCGCCTCGCCACCGTGCACAACCTGTGGTTCTACCAGGAATTGATGGCCGGGCTGCGCGCTGCCATCGAGAACGGCGAACTCGCGGATTTCACCGCCCGCACGCTCGCGCGCCTGGGCGGCGACCCGGCCTGAGCCGGGAGGGCCCATCCGCCCGCTGCACGGGGCCCGGAAGCGGGCAGTTGCGCTATAATTCCATGTTGGCCGGGGGCGCGGGTTTGAATTGGCGCCGCCCGGCCCCATGTTCCGGCTAACATGCCGCTGCAGCGGATCAACCAAGAGGTCTTCAATGGAATTTCTGATCGCAAGCGCCTACGCCCAGGATGCCGCACCGCAAGGCGGCCTGATGGGATTCCTGCCGCTCATCATCATCTTCGCGGTGTTCTACTTCATGTTGATCCGCCCGCAGATGAAGCGCGCCAAGGAGCACCGCAAGATGGTCTCGGAGCTGGCCAAGGGCGACGAGGTGGTGACCAACGGCGGCTTGCTGGGCAAGATTACAGAGGTCGGCGATTCGTTCGTGACGCTGGAGTTGGCCGATAACCTGCAGGTGAAGCTGCAACGAAACGCGGTGGCCAACGTGATGCCCAAGGGCACCGTCAAATCCGCCTGAAACGCAACCCGCTTTCCAGCCTGAGACGATCCCATGAACCGGTATCCTGCCTGGAAGTACATTTTCATCCTGGCCGTCGTCGTCGTCGGGCTCGTCTACGCGCTGCCCAACCTGTTCGGTGAGGATCCCGCCATCCAGGTCACCTCGGCGCGCGGTTTTGCGCTGCCGCTCGACTTGCCCAACACCATCGACGATGCCCTGACCGGGGCCGAGATCACCTACAAGAACCGCGAGCGGGCCGGCAACAAGCTGCTCTACCGTTTCAACGGTGTTGGCGACCAGCTGCAGGCAGCGGACGTGCTGCGGGCCGAGCTCGGCGAACAGTTCGTGGTGGCCCTGAACCTCGCGCACGCGACGCCGGGCGGGCTGCGCGCGGTGGGCGGCAAACCGATGACCCTGGGCCTGGATCTGCGCGGTGGCGTCCACTTCCTGATGCAGGTCGACATGGACACCGCCCGCAGCCAGCAGCTCGACCGCTTTGTCGACGACATCCGGGCCGCGCTGCGCGACGAGCGCATCCGCTATGTTTCGGTGCGCCGCGAGGGCAACGGCCTGCTGGTGCTGCTGCGCACCGCGGAAGACCGGGACCGCACCATGAACATCCTGCGCCGCGACCAGAGCCTGCAGGGCCTGACGCTCAGGGAGCTGGAGCCGGGCGAGACCTTCGGGCTGTCCGCCACGGTGCAGGAGCAGCAGCTGCTGGACCTGCAGCAGACGGCGCTGCGCCAGAACATCACCACCCTGCGCAACCGGGTCAACGAGCTCGGCGTCGCGGAGCCGGTGATCCAGCAGCAGGGCGCGGACCGCGTGGTGGTGCAGCTGCCCGGCGTGCAGGACACGGTGGAGGCGAAGAAGATCATCGGCGCCACCGCGACCCTGGAATACCGCGCGGTGGACGAGAGCAACGATCCGTTCACGGCCGCCGCCACCGGGCGCATCCCGCCCGAATCACGGCTCTATACCGACCAGAACGGCAATCCGATCCTGCTCAGGAAGCGGCTGATCGTATCCGGTGACCAGCTGATCGGCGCATCCAGCGGATTCGACCAGCAGTCGGGCCAGCCCAAGGTGGACGTGACTCTGGACGGCGTCGGGGCGGGCCGCATGCTCGACTTTACCCGCGACAACGTCGGCAACCGCATGGCGGTGGTGTATATCGAGCAGAAGCCCGGCGGCCGCAAGGTCGAAGAGGTGATCAGCGTGGCGGTGGTGCGCGAACCCTTCGGCAAGCGCTTCCAGACCACCGGCCTGGATTCCATCGGCGAGGCGACCCAGCTCGCCCTGCTGCTGCGCGCCGGCGCGCTGGCGGCGCCCATGGAGATCGTCGAGGAGCGCACCGTGGGGCCGAGCCTGGGCCAGGACAACATCGACCAGGGTTTCAACTCGGTGCTGATCGGTTTCGTGCTGGTGCTGGTCTTCATGGCGTTCTACTACCGGGTGTTTGGCCTGGTGGCGGACCTCGCGCTGTTAGCCAACCTGGTGCTGCTGATCTCGTTGCTGTCCATGCTGGGGGCGACGCTGACCCTGCCGGGCATCGCCGGCATCGTGCTGACGGTGGGCATGGCGGTGGACGCCAACGTGCTCATCTTCGAGCGCATCCGGGAGGAGCTGCGCAACGGCAACACGCCCCAGGCGAGCATCCATGCCGGCTACGAGAAGGCCTTCTCGACCATCGCGGACGCCAACATCACCACCCTGATCGCCGCCTTCGTGCTGTTCCTGTTCGGCACCGGGCCGATCAAGGGCTTCGCGGTCACCCTGTCGCTCGGCATCGTGACCTCCATGTTCACCGCCATCATGGGCACCCGGGCCGTGGTCAACCTGATTTACGGACGCCGCCAGCGGGTCCGGGAACTGGCGATCTGAGGTAGCGACATGCGACTCCTGAAACGCAAGACCCGCATCGATTTCATGGGCAAGCGCCATGTCGCGATGGTGCTGTCGGCCATACTGCTCACCGCCGCCATCGTGTCCCTGCCCATGCGCGGCCTCAATTTCGGGCTCGATTTCACCGGCGGCACGCTGATCGAGGTCAGCTATCCCTCGGCCCCGGACCTGCTCGAGGTGCGGGAGAGCCTGGCTGCTGCCGGGCTGGACGATGCCCAGGTGCAGACCTTCGGTGCCGCCAACGACATCGTCGTGCGCATCCCCCCGGGGGCGGCCGGGGAGAGCAGCGCGGAAATCTCGACCCGTGTGCTGACAGCGCTCGGGAGCGTGGAGATGCGGCGGGTGGAGTTCGTGGGCCCGCAGGTGGGTGAGGAACTGACCGAGCAGGGCATCCTGGCGGTGCTTTACGCGCTGATCGGCATCTTCATCTACGTGATGTTCCGCTTCCAGTGGCGGTTCTCGGTGGGCGCCGTGGCGGCCCTGGTGCACGACGTGCTGATCACCATGGGCGTCCTGTCGATGTTGCAGGTGGAATTCGACCTGACCGTGGTGGCCGCCCTGCTGGCCGTGGTGGGTTATTCCCTGAACGACACCATCGTGCTGTTCGACCGCATTCGCGAGAACTTTCCCAGGCTGGGCAAGCACACCTCGATCGACGTGATCAACACCTCGGTCAACGAGACCCTGTCCCGGACCGTGATGACCTCGCTCACCACGCTGCTGGTGCTGAGCGCCCTGTTTTATTTCGGCGGCGAGATCATCCACGCCTTCGCCCTGACCCTGATCGTCGGCGTGCTGATCGGCACCTACTCCTCCATTTATGTCGCCAGCACCACGCTGTTGCTGCTGCGGGTCAGCAAGTACGACCTGCTGGTGGTCGAGAAGGAGGGCGCGAAACTGGCGGACAATCGGCCCTGAAGCCCGACCTTGGGCGCTGGGCCGCGCGGCGGGTTTCGCGGTTCCCCGTTAACTGTTCAATTGCTGGAGCTGCTGCTCCACGTAAGCGGTGAAGTTGTGCACCGGGTCGTAGCCCAGCAGCCGTTCCGCCTTGTCGATGGCGTAGACCCGGTCGATGGATTCGGGCAACTGCCAGTCGAGTCGTGAATAGCTATCTTCGATTCCGCTGAACAGGCTCTTGACCAGGCCGGCCGGGCCGGTTTTCAGCTCCGCCAACTGGTTCCGTGAAAACGGCGATCGGTTGGAAATGTTGTAGATTTCGAAGCGTTCATGTTCATGCCGGATCGCCAGCAGGTGGGCGCGGGCGCCGTCGCGCTCGTCGAGCCCCCGGTAGAGGCGGTAATTGGCGATGTCATTGAGCGGCTCGTCCATGAAGCGGGACACGCGCAGCACGCAAGTTTGCAAACTGCCGGGGTCGAAATAAAGGCGGCACAGTTGCTCGGCGGCCAGCTTGGTGGCGTCGTAGATATCGCGGGGCTGGGGTGTGAGGTCCTCATCGACCCACACCGCCCGATCCGGCTGTGACATGGCCTCGCCGTAGACGGAAGTGGAACTGGTGTACACGAACCGCCTGATGCCGTGTGCACGGGCTGCGTTCAACAGGTAGGCCGTGCCCAGGACGTTGGTGCGTACGAATTCCGCTTCGGGATAGTTACGGTCCACGTGGTAGCCGTGCAGGGCGGCGGTATGGATGACGGCGTCGGCATCGTTCAACAGCGACTGGATGGCCTCGGCATCGCGGATATCGGCTTCAATATCGGTATGCTCGGAGGGCGTCAGGTCGATCCCGGTACAGGGCATGCCCTCGGCGTGCAACAACTCGATGACGGCGCGGCCCAGGCGCCCCGAGGAGCCGGTGACTATGCAGTTCATTCCGCCTGCGCGCGGCTCGACCAGCGCGGCTCGATGATGCGCCGCATCTGGGTCATGACCTTGTAGGGTGCGGCCATGATGGAGTCCGAGGCCTCGACGTTTTCGTTGCCGAGAAAGTCCGTCACCACGCCGCCGGCCTCGCGCACCAACAGGGCGCCGGCAGCGACGTCCCAGGGCTTGAGCCCGATCTCGAAGAAGCCGTCCACGCGCCCGGCTGCGACGTAGGCCAGGTCCAGCGAGGCGGTGCCGGCGCGGCGGAAATCCTCGATGGTATCCCACAGTCGGGAGAAGATGTTCATGTAGGCCCGCATGTCCTGGCGCTGCCGGAACGGGAAGGCCGTCGCCAGGATCGCACCCTCCAGCCCCGTGCGTGAGGACACCCGCATCCGCTGGTTGTTGACAAACGCGCCGTTGCCACGGCTGGCCGTGAACATCTCGTCGCGGATCGGATCGAACACCACCGCGTGCTCGGTGCGGCCGGCCACCTGCTGGGCGATGGACACGGCGAAATGTGGAATGCCATGCAGGTAGTTGCTGGTGCCATCCAGCGGATCGATCACCCACACCGTATCGCTCTCCCCGCTGACGCCGCCCTCCTCGCCGAGGATTGCATGCTCCGGGTAGTAGCGGGAGATTTGCCGTACAATTTCAGCCTCGCAGGCCCGGTCCACCTCGCTGACATAATCGTGGCGCGCCTTGCGCTTGACCGGAATGGCGTCCACCCGGCTCAATTGCCGGCGCATGATCGTCCCGGCCCGACGGGCGGCCTGGACAGCGACATTCAGCGCGGGATGGGCCATGGCTGACTGGAAATGAATACGAAGGCGGCACAGGATACCAGAAGCTCCGGGCACGGGGCAGGGCGGCTGCGGCGCATTCGGGTCGTGCTGATCAACACCACGCACCCCGGCAATATCGGCGCAGCCGCGCGCGCCATGAAGGTCATGGGCCTCAGCCAGCTGCATCTCGTGAATCCCAAGGTTTATCCGCATGCGGACGCCACCGCGCGTGCGTCCGGTGCCGATGGCGTGCTGCAGCGCGCCCAGGTGCACACCGGCCTGGGCGCAGCCCTGGAGGGTTGCAGCCTGGTGCTGGGCACCAGCGCGCGCCTGCGCAGCCTGTCCATGCCGCAGATGGACGTGCGCAAGGCAGCCGAGGTGGCGCTGGGTGAGCCGGGCGAGGGCGATGTCGCCGTGCTGTTCGGCCGTGAAGCCTACGGTCTGACCAACGCCGAGATGCAAACCTGCCATCACCTGGTGCACATCGATACCAATCCCGAGTTCGGCTCCCTCAATCTCGCCCAGGCCGTCCAGGTCGTCGCCTACGAATTGCGCATGACGGCCCTGGCCCGTCACGGCGCGGCGCGTCCCCCGGACGACTGGGTGCCGGTGGACGCGGGGCAGATGGAGCGCTTCTTCGAGCACCTCGAAAGGACGCTGCTCGACCTCGAGTTCCTGAACCCGGCGCAGCCCAGGCGCCTGATGATGCGGCTCCGGCGGCTGTTCAACCGGGCGCGGCCGGACCAGAACGAAATCAACATCCTGCGCGGCATCCTGACCGCGGCGCAGCGGGCCGCCGGCACCGCACCCGAGGCAAGCGATGGGGGCGATGACGACTGAGCTGCCGGCGGTATTGCGCGGCTGGCTGGCTGCGGGCCAGTTCGCCGACATCGATGACACCCGCATCTGGTATCGCGTCGAGGGCTCGGGGCCCTGGCTGGTCTGTTTTCACGGCTTTCCCACCAGCAGCTGGGACTGGCACCGCCTGCTGCCACTGATCCGGGACGATTTCCGCGTGCTGCTGTTCGATTTCCCCGGCTACGGGCTGTCGGCCAAGCCGCCGCGGCGCGACTACTCCGTGTTGCGGCAGCTGGATGCCGCCGAATTACTGTTGCGCTCCCTGGACATCGGGGCGTTCCATCTGCTGGCACACGACATGGGGGATACCGTCGCATGCGAGCTGCTGCATCGCCTGGAGCAGGGGCAGACGGGCCTCGAGCCGTTGAGCGTGACCCTGCTCAATGGCGGCATCTACCCCGACCTTCACCGCCCGCTGCCGACCCAGCGGCTGCTGCGGACACGAATCCTGGGGGAACTCACGGCGCGCCTGGCCACCTGGCGCGTATTCATGCACCAGTATCCCCGGGTTTACGCGCAACCCGGGAACTTCGACGCGGCGCACTACCGGGCGCAGTGGGCGTTGATGCTGCACCGGCGGGGGCGACGGACGCTCGCCAAGGTCGCGGTCTACATGCGGGAACGCTTCCGCCATGAGCGGCGCTGGCTGGACCCGCTGCACCGCACCGGCCTGCCGCTCAGCCTGATCTGGGGCCGCGAAGACCCCATCGCGGTGCTGGCCATGGCCCGCCGGCTGCAGGCCCGGCAACCCGCCACGCGCGTGGAGGTGCTCGATGGAATCGGCCACTACCCGCAGCTCGAAGCGCCTGACCGGCTCGCGGCCATCCTGCGTGGGGTCCTCGCCGCACCGCGCCCGGACCCGGGGATGCCGGGCGCTCAGTAATCCTCGAGGTAGGCCGGCCGCGCGGTTCCAGTGGCGAGGTCCGGGGCATCCTGCGCGCTGCCGGCGACCGTCGCCAATGGCACCACGCCAGCCCAGGCCGGCAGGCCGACGTCGCTGGCCGGGTCCTCGGGCGGGCCGCTGCGGACCTTGGTGGTGAAGGTCTCGATGGGCACGCTCAGCAGCGCGGTGGCATTCAGTTCCTTGCGCGTGGGTGGACGCAGATCGGCCAGCCGCCCCGGCAGCAGGTGTTCCACCAGAGCATCCAGGCCGGCTGACCTGGCCGCCGGCTCCGCCACCAACCGGGCGCGCCCGAAGAGCATCAGGCAGCGGTAGTTCATCGAGGAATGAAACGCGGAGCGTGCCAGGACCAGGCCGTCGAGGTGGGTGACGGTGACGCAGCAGGGGTGGCCGTCGGCCAGGTGGCGCACCAGCCGGCTGGCCACCGAGCCATGCAGCAGGAGATCCCGGCCCTGGCGCGCGCAGGCCATCGGCAACACGTATGGCTGGCCGTCCAGGTGCACCCCCACATGGCACAGTTTTGCCGCGTCGATGATCCGGCAGGCCTCGTCGAAATCCCGCCCGCCGCGTTCCGGCAGGCGTCGCAATCGGGTATCTGCTTGCATGGGGTTCATTGCCTTCCTCGCACCTTGCCACCAGGGAGTACCGCTCCGGGAAAACCCGTTGCAGTGCCAGCTATGCTAACCTCTGGCGGCACGAGCGGGCAGCCTTGCGCCCGCCTTTTCCTGACCGCAATGACCGACGAACGCACCAAACCGGACCGCAACTGGGCGCGCAACGTCTGGAAAGTGGTGGCGGACATCCCCTCAGGGCATGTGCTCACCTACGGCGAGGTGGCGCGTCTGTCGGGCATGCCCCGCTATGCCCGCCGCGTCGGGCAGGCCATGCGCTGGGCGCCGCGCACCATGGCATTGCCCTGGCACCGGGTCATCAATGCCCAGGGCATGATTTCGTTTCCGGCGGACTCCAACAGCTATCGCCGCCAGAAGCACCTGCTGCAGGAGGAGGGGGTGGAGTTCATCGATGACCGGGTGGACCTCAAGCGCTTCGGCTATCGGGGGGCCGTCGACTGCTTGCTGTGGGGCGAGCCCGGAGCCGGTGGCTGACGCCGCGCCCGGTCCCTCCGCTCAGGTCAGTCCCAGTGCCGCGGCATGGTGGCGGAGATGATCGTTGATGAACGTGGCCACGAAGTAGTAGCTGTGGTCGTAGGATTCCTGCATGCGCAGCAGCAGCGGGTGGTCGTTGGCCAGGCAGGCCTGTTCGAGGGCCCCGGGGTTCAGTTGCTCGGTGAGGAACTCGTCTTCCGTGCCCTGGTCGATCAGCAGCGGCAGGCGCTCCTCGGCAACCTGGATCAGGCAGCTGGCGTCATAGCCTGACCACTGGTCGCGGTCTGCGCCCAGGTAGGCAGAAAACGCCTTGATGCCCCAGGGGCACCCGGCCGGGTGGCAAATGGGGGCGAAGGCGGACACCGACTGGTAGGCACCCGGGTTTCTCAGCGCGCTCACCAGCGCCCCGTGGCCGCCCATGGAGTGGCCACTGATCGACTGCAGGCCGTTGACGGGCAGATGCGCGCCGACGACGGCCGGCAATTCCCGCGTCACGTAATCGTACATGCGGTAATGCCGGTTCCAGGGAGAGCGGGTGGCGTTGACGTAAAAGCCCGCGCCGGAGCCCAGGTCATAGCTCTCATGCTCGCCGGGCAGGTCGGTGCCCCGGGGACTGGTGTCCGGGCAGACGATGGCCAGCCCCAGGTCTGCCGCGAGGCGCTGGGCACCGGCTTTCTGCATGAAATTCTCGTCCGTGCAGGTAAGGCCGGACAACCACCACAGGACCGGCACCGCCGCCTCGTCGGCGACCGGCGGCAGGAAGGCGCCGAATACCATTTCGCAGTCCAGCGCCTCGCTGTAATGACGGTAGCGATTCAGCCAGCCCCCGCAGGACCTCTGGGCGGAGATCTTGTCCACCGCCTCCATCGGTTCAGAACATCACGACCGAGCGGATGCTTTTACCCTCGTGCATGAGGTCGAAGGCCGTGTTGATGTCTTCCAGGCCCATGGTGTGGGTCACCATCTCGTCGATCTTGATCTCGCCGTTCAGGTAGCGGTCCACGTAGCCAGGCAGCTCGGTACGCCCACGCACGCCGCCAAACGCCGTACCGCGCCAGACACGGCCGGTGACGAGCTGGAACGGCCGGGTCGAGATCTCCTGGCCGGCGCCGGCCACGCCGATGATGACCGATTCGCCCCAGCCCTTGTGACAGCATTCCAGGGCCGAGCGCATGACGTCCACGTTGCCGATGCACTCGAACGAATAATCCACGCCGCCGTTGGTCAGGTCCACGATCACGTCCTGGATCGGCTGGTCGTACTCGCTGGGGTTCACGAAGTCGGTCGCGCCCAGTGCGCCGGCCATTTCGAACTTGTCGGGATTGACGTCGATGGCCACGATGCGCTCGGCGCCGGCCATCACGGCGCCCTGGATGACGCTCAGGCCAATGCCGCCGAGACCAAAGACGGCAACCGATGAACCCGGCTCCACCCTGGCGGTGTTCATGACCGCCCCGATGCCGGTGGTGATGCCGCAGCCGAGCAGGCACACCTTGTCCAGCGGCGCTTCCGGATTGATCCTGGCCAGCGCGATCTCGGGCAGCACGGTGTACTCGGAAAACGTCGAAGTGCCCATGTAGTGGTAGATGGTCTGGCCGTTGAGCGAGAAGCGGGAGGTGCCGTCGGGCATCAGTCCCTGGCCCTGCGTGGCGCGAATGGCCTGGCAGAGGTTGGTCTTGCCGGATTTGCAGAACGCGCACTCGCGGCACTCGGGAGTGTACAGCGGAATCACGTGGTCACCCGGCTTGACGCTGGTGACACCCGCTCCGACCTCTTCCACGATGCCGCCGCCT
>WVWV01000121.1:0-19434 GCA_011773845.1 Lysobacterales bacterium
CGATGGTCATGCCCGGCAGGGTCGCCCCCAGTTCCGGCCCGATCACGTGCACGATGCCGCGCTGACCGCTGTCGAAATCGAGCAGCTCGATCCCGAACGCTGCGCAACTCTCCCGCAGCGCTGCCACCTGCTGCTCGGCTTCCGCCGTGGCATATGGCCGGTGGCCGTCCGCGCCCGGCGGCAGGGTGGGCGTGGCATGGTCCAGCGTCGCCAGCGTGCGCCCGGTGCAGCGGACCGGCAACCCCCGCTGCCGCAACACCTCGAACCCCTGCGGCGAGGTGACCTCGTGCACCAGGTGCAGGTCGACGTACAGCACGGCCGGCGCATCCGCCGTCTCGGGACGCACCAGGTGCGCGTCCCAGAGTTTCTCGAACAGCGAGCGTGGGGGCTCAGGCTGCGGCATGCGCCACCCTCCGGCTCGCCCCGCTGGCCGGACGGATGGGTTCCAGCCAGCCGAAGCGGTCCTCGCTGCGCCCGTCGAACAGCCCGAAGAACGCATCCTGGATCTGCTTCGTCATCGGCCCACGGCCGCCGGACCCGATGTCGATATCGTCCACCGAGCGGATCGGCGTGATCTCGGCTGCGGTGCCGGTGAAGAACAATTCGTCCGCGAGGTACAGTGACTCCCGCGTCAGGGACTGCTCGCGCACCTCGATGCCCATCGCGTGCGCCAGGCGCATGACCGTATCGCGCGTGATGCCCGCCAGTATGGAAGATGCCTGTGGCGGGGTGATCAGCACGTTGTGCTTGACCATGAACAGATTCTCGCCGGCGCCCTCGCTCAGCGTGCCGTCGGGCGCCAGCCCGATGCCCTCGTCGTAGCCGAGGCGATGGGCTTCCATGCTGATCAACTGGCTGGACAGGTAGTTGCCGCCGGCCTTGGCGCCGGCCGGCACGGTGTTGGGCGCCACCCGCTGCCAGGTGGATATGCATACCCGCGCGCCGTTCTCGCGGGCCTCCGCGCCGAGGTAGGCACCCCATTCCACGGCCCCGATCGCCACCTCGACCGGCAGCGGCTCGGACGGCGCGACGCCGAGCGAGCCGTAGCCCCGAAAGGCGATGGGTCGCAGGTAGGCCTCGCTCAGCTCATTGTGCAGCACCACCTGGCGACAGGCGTCATACAGCGCGTCGAGCGACCATGGAATCTCCATGCGGTACACGCGCGCCGATTCGTACAGGCGCTGCAGGTGTTCGCGCATGCGGAATCCGCAGGGCTCGCCCCCGACGGCATACACCCGGATTCCTTCGAATACGCTGGAGCCATAGTGCAGCGCATGCGTCATCACATGGGTGGTGGCCTCGTGCCAGGGCTTGATGTCACCGTTGTGCCAGATATGGCGGGTCGCTTTCATGCTCATGGCGGGTTCCTCCCTCAGGCGGCGCTCGATTGCAGGTAGCGCTCGGACGCGCTGCTGGCCCGGTTGACGATCTCCAGCAGCGCCTCGGCGCAGGCCGCCACGATGTCCGTGGAAAGGCCGTGCCCCCCGTACTCCACGCCATCCACCTTGGCCCTGAGGCTGGCTTCGCCCTGGGCGTCCTCACCCAGCGAGATGCTGCGCATGGCCAGGCTCAGGACCTCGATGTTCATGCCGGTCGCCTTCTCCAGGGCGTGCACGATGGCGTCGACCGGACCGTCGCCCTCGCCGGTCTGGGTGGAGGTGCCGCCCTGCTGGTGGGCCAGTGTCAGCGAGGCGGTGGGAAAGCTCTCGCCGTTGATGCGGCTGACCACGCTGAGCCATGCCAGCGACCAGGGCCCGGCAGTCCCCGCCTGGCGACCGTTGATGATGGCCTCCAGGTCGGAATCGAAGATGCGCTTCTTGCGGTCGGCCAGCTGCTTGAAGCGTTCCATGACCGCATCGGTCTCCGCGTCGTCCAGCTCGTAGCCCATCTGGCGGGCGCGGTCCACGACCGCGTGGCGCCCGCTGTGCTTGCCCAGCACCAGCTCCGAGTCGCGTACCCCGACATCCGCGGGGCGCATGATCTCGTAGGTCTTGCGGTCGGCCAGCACGCCGTGCTGATGGATGCCGGCCTCGTGCGCGAAGGCGTTTTCCCCGACGATGGCCTTGTTGCGCGGCACGAAGTTGCCGGTCACCGCGGCCACCAGGTGGCTCGCCGCGGCGAGCCGGCGCGTCTCGATGCCGGTGCGGCAGCCGAACCGGTCCGCCCGCGTGTGCAGGGCCATGACCACTTCCTCCAGCGCGCAGTTGCCGGCCCGCTCGCCGATCCCGTTGATGGTGCACTCGATCTGCCGCGCGCCGGCCTCGACCGCCGCCAGGCTGTTGGCGACCGCCAGCCCGAGATCGTCATGGCAGTGGGTGCTGATCCTGACCCCGTCGATGCCGGGCACGTTCTCGCGCAGCCAGCTGAACAGGTCGTACATGTCGGCCGGGGTCGAGTAGCCCACCGTATCGGGGATATTCAGGGTGCTGGCCCCGGCCTCGATGGCGGCCTGCAGCACCTCGGCGAGGAATTCGCGCTCCGTGCGGATACCGTCCTCGGCCGAGAATTCGACCTCCGCGCAGGCAGCGGCCAGCTCCACGCCCCGCACGGCCTCGCGCAGGACCTTGTCGCGGCTCATGCACAGCTTGCGCTCGCGGTGAATGGGGCTGGTGGCGATGAACACGTGGATCCGGGAGCGGGCAGCCGGCTCCAGGGCTCGGGCCGCGCGCTCGATATCGCCCGGCACGGTGCGGCACAGGCCGGCGATCACCGGGCCCTCCACTTCGCTGGCGACCGCGCGCACGGCTTCGAAATCGCCGGGCGAGGCGGCCGGGAAACCGGCCTCGATGATGTCCACCTTGAGGTCCGCGAGGGCCCGCGCCACGCGCAGCTTCTGGCCCATGCTCATGCTGAACCCGGGGCTCTGCTCGCCATCCCGCAAGGTGGTATCGAAAATGTAAACCCGGTTGCTGTCGCCTTCCACGCCCATTACTGTGTCCTCGCTATCGATGGCTTGTTGAGTTCGCGAACCCAGGGTTCGCACGATTCCTCCAGCCGCACCCCGAGCACGTCGTGCAAGCGCTCCAGTTGCCGCTTCAACAGGGCTCCCGGACGCTCCGAGAACACCGTCAGTTCCAGCACGCTGCGGTCCGCCTCATCGGCCCGCAGGTTGCAGGTGCGAATCCGGTAGCCCCTGCGCTCGACCAGGCCGAGGGCGCGCAGCAGGGCGCCCTCGCAGTTTTTCAATTCGATCAGCAACCGGTGTTCCATGGTCTGCTTCCTGCTCCTAGCTCGCCTTGATCATCTGGTGGTTGGCCTTGCCCGGCGGCACCAGCGGCCAGACGTTTTCCCGCGGATCGATCAGCACGTGCAGCATGGCCGGACCCTCCGCGCCCAGTAACCATTCCAGCCCCGAGTCGACCTCGTCACGCTGGCTGATGGTGCGCGCAGCCACGCCGAACGCCCGCGCCACGGCGGCGAAGTCGGGGTTGTCGGAGAGATCCACCTCGCTGTAGTTCTCGTCGAAGAACAATTCCTGCCACTGGCGCACCAGCCCGAGGGCGGCGTTGTCGAGCAGGACGATCTTCACGTCGAGGCCGTAGCGTCGCAGGGTCGCCAGCTCCTGGATGTTCATCATGATCGAACCGTCCCCGGTAACGCACACGGCCCGGGCCGCGGGCCGCGCGACCTTGACCCCGATCGCCGCCGGCAGGCCGAAGCCCATGGTGCCGAGCCCGCCCGACGACAGGTGCTGCAGCGGATCGCTGAAGGCACAGTGCTGGGCGACCCACATCTGGTGCTGGCCGACGTCGCAGGTGATCACCATGTCCTCCCCCCCCATCCGCGACAGGTCCCGCAGCAGCGCCGGCGCGAAGATACCCTCGCCGGGCGCGTCGTAGCGCCAGGCGAATTCCTGTTTCCACGCGCCGCACTGCGCCCGCCAGCGGGCATCGACCTCGGTAGCGCCCAGCAGCCCGTCGAGGGCAGGCGCCAGTTCGCCCGCGACGCCCGCGTCGGCCTGGCGCAGTTTCGAAATTTCCGCGGCATCGATATCCACGTGGATGATGCGGGCGGTGGGTGCGAAGTGGTCGAGCTGGCCGGTGGCGCGGTCGTCGAAGCGCGCGCCCACCACCATCAGCAGATCGCAGTTCTGCACCGCGTGGTTGGCGGCGGCATTGCCGTGCATGCCGAGCATGCCGAGGAATGCGGGCTCGTCGGTCGGCACCACGCCCAGGCCCTTGAGCGTGGTCACCACCGGAATCCTGCTGTCGGCGGCAAAGCGGCGCAGTGCCTCCTCGGCGTTGGCGATCGCCACCCCGCCACCTGCCAGCAGCAGGGGACGCCGCGCCTGCGCCAGCATGTCACGCGCGGCCGCGATGGCCGCCGCCTCCGGCTGCGGCGCCTGCCGGGCCGTCAGGCGCGGCGCGGGCGGCGCCGGCACCATCGCGGTCGACACATTCTTGGGGAAGTCGATCAGCACGGGGCCCGGGCGTCCCTGCTCGGCGAGCTGGAACGCTTCCGCCACGATCGCCGGGATGTCCGCCGCCTCGCGGACGACATAGCTGTGCTTCACCACCGGCAGGGTGATGCCGAAGATATCGACCTCCTGGAAGGCGTCGGTGCCCTGCAGGGCGGTCGCAACCTGGCCGGTGATGACGACCATCGGCACCGAGTCCATGAAGGCGTTGGCGATGCCGGTCACCAGGTTGGTGGCGCCCGGGCCGGAGGTTGCGATACACACCCCGGCGCGCCGCGTCACCCGCCCGTAGGCGTCGGCGGCCAGGGCCGCACCCTGCTCGTGCCGGCACAGGATGTGCTCCAGCCCGGAATCCACCAGCGCGTCGTACAGCGGCATGATGGCTCCGCCCGGGTACCCGAACACGTGCCGGACACCCTGCCCGAGCAGCGCATCGATCATCAACTGGGCGCCACTGCGGACGCTGATGGCTGCTTCCGGGCGAGCACTCATGCCGAAGCGTCCTCAGGCCGCCTGCTGTGCGCGCCGCCGGCGCGTCAGCCAGCTCATGCGCTCGCGAAGCCTGCGCCCCACGCTCTCGATGGGATGCGCCAGGCGTGTCCGCAGCCGCTCCCGGTAATCACCGGAACCGGCCTGGTACTCGTCCATCCAGCGGCGGGCGAACGAGCCGTCCTGGATTTCGCCCAGCACTTCCTGCATGCGCTGCTTGACGCCCTCGTCGATGATCCGTGGACCCGAGACCAGGTCGCCGTAGGATGCGGTGTCCGAGATGAACTCGTACATCTTCTCGAGGCCGCCCTCGTAGAGGAGGTCCACGATCAGCTTCAACTCGTGCAGGCATTCGAAATAGGCCGCCTCGGGCTGATAGCCCGCCTCCACCAGCGTCTCGTAGCCGTGCAGCACCAGCTGGCTGGTACCGCCGCACAGCACCGCCTGCTCGCCGAACAGGTCCGTCTCGGTCTCCTCGGCGAAAGTGGTGTCGAGCACGCCGGCGCGGGTCCCGCCGATCGCATGGGCGTAGGACAGCGCGCGCTCCGCGGCCTCGCCGCTGGCATCCTGAAAGACGGCGCGCAGGCACGGTACCCCGCGTCCCTGCTCGTACTGCCGGCGCACCAGGTCGCCGGGCGACTTGGGAGCCACCATGATGACGTCGATCTCGGGCGCCGGCTCGATGGCGCCGAAGTGAATATTGAACCCGTGCGCGAACAGCAGCGCATCTCCCGCGTTCAACTGCGTGCGGATCTGCTCGTAGACCCGCGGCTGCGCCATGTCCGGGACCAGCATGCAGATGACCTGGGCGCGTCCCGCCGCGGCGGTGAATTCCGCCACTTCGAAACCGTCGGCCGCTGCCGCCTGCGCGCTGGGCCCTCCACTGCGGGCACCGACGATGACGCGGTAACCCGAATCCCGCAGGTTCTTGGCGTGTGCCCGGCCCTGGCTGCCATAGCCCAGCACGGCCACCGTCCGGCCCTGCAGGGCGTCGCGTTTCACATCTGCTTCGGTGAATAACTTCATGAGTTCGCTTCCTTCAGTCGATTGATCGATGCCGCAGCGGAAGGCGCAGCCTCCCGGCGGGGAATGGTGACGGCGCCGCGTGAGGCCGATCCCACCAGTTGTTCATACTTGGCATAGGCGCCACCCAGCGACCGGGCCGGGCGCGGCACAAAGCTGCGGCGGCGCGCCTGCAGATCCGCCTCGGTGCTGATGGTCCGGGCTTCCACGTCGATACTGATCGGGTCGCCGTCCCGCAGCAGTGCGAGCGGCCCGCCGGTGACGGCCTCGGGCGCCACGTGCCCCACCATGAAGCCGTGCGTGGCCCCGGAAAAACGCCCGTCGGTGACCAGTGCCACCGAATCATCCAGGCCGCGCCCTGCGATGGCGGCCGTGACGGCCAGCATCTCACGCATGCCGGGCCCGCCCCGCGGACCCTCGTAGCGGATCACCACCACGTCGCCGGCCTGGATTTCCCCGCCCTGGACGGCCTGGAATGCTTCCTCCTCTGAATCGAAAACCCGCGCAGGGCCCTCGAACCGGAGCTTGCCGTGACCCGCCAGCTTCACCACGCAGCCCTCGGGCGCCAGGTTGCCGTACAGGATGCCGAACCCGCCGCGTGGCTTGATGGGGTTCGACAGTGTGCGGATGACCTCCTGGCCCGCTTGCTCGGCGGCCTGCTCCGCTTCCTCCAGCAGGCTGCGCCCGGTCACGGTCGGGCTGTCCTGCAGCAGCCCGCCGGCCGCCAGGCGCCTGACGAGCAGGCCGACGCCGCCGGCCTCGAACATGTCGCAGGCCAGGTAGCGCCCACCCGGCTTGAGGTCCGCGATGACCGGCGTACACCGGGAAATGCGGTCGAATTCATCCAGCTCGAATGCCACGCCTGCTTCCTCGGCGATTGCCAGCAGGTGCAGCACCGCGTTGGTCGAGCCCGCGGTGGCGCACACCGCGGTCGCCGCGTTGCGCAGTGCGGCGGCAGTGATGAGCTGGGCGGGCGTGCGGTTCGATTCCAGGGCTGCCATCACCTGCCGGCCCGCCTCGTAGGCGACTTCCGGTTTGCGCGGGTGCACCGCCGGCACGTCGTTGGCGCCCATCGGCGACAGGCCGAGCAGGGTCAGCGACATGGCCATGGTGTTGGCCGTGAACTGGCCGCCGCAGGCGCCCGCACCCGGGCACGCCGCCTTCTCGATGGCCTCGAGCCCGGCATCGTCGATGTGCCCGGCCGCATGGGCGCCGACGGCCTCGAACACGTCCTGGATGCTCAGGTCCCGATCGCCAAGCCGCCCCTTCATGATGGAGCCGCCGTACAGCACCACCGTGGGAATGTCGAGGCGGGCGGCCGCCATGGCGGCCGCCGGAATGGTCTTGTCGCAGCCGACCAGGATCACCATGGCATCCAGCGAGTGCCCGCCGACCGCCAGCTCGATGGAATCGGTGATCGTCTCCCGCGACAGCAGCGAGGCGCGCATGCCGGGCGTGCCCATGGTGATGCCGTCCGTGACCACGATCGTATTGAACTCGACGGGCGTGCCGCCGGCGTCGTGGATGCCCCGCCTGACCGGTTCGGCGAGCTCGCGCAGGTGGATGTTGCAGGGCGTCACGTCGCTCCAGGTGTTGACCACCGCGACCATCGGCCGTTGCAGGGCCCGGTCGTCGAGTCCGGTGGCCCGCAGCATGGCACGGGCTGGTGCCCGGCTCGGTCCGCTTTTCATCCTGTCACTTTTCAATGTTCTCGGCCCTGAAACGAAAAAACCCCGCTCCTTTCGGTTGCGGGGTTTGCTTTGGATTGCTTGCTGGTTCTAAGTCGTCAATCCCACCCCGCCCTCGGTAAGGAGGACCAGAATGATCAGTACGAGTACCAGCGAAAGGTTCACTTCGCGCCCACGGGAGAGCAGCGGCAACGCGACGGCGCGGCGCGCGGCGGTCAACCCGTTGAATGTGTGCGAAGAAACACTCATGGCGCGTTTATCACATCAATCCCACACCACTGTCAACCTTTTTTTCGCCTCTACGTTCCGATTGGCCGCCCAACGGCATTTTCTGGTCCTTAAATAAAGGCTGTCGATGTGCGACGGCCTCCGGAACGCGGCGAGGGGGTTGCTGATGGCGCCAGGCTCACTTGCAGGACGCTCAACTACGCCGGCTGACGCTGCTAGAATATGCGTACCATGACCCGGCCCAAGCCACATTCCAGAGCCTTGCTGGGCGCTCTGTTGGCGGTAGCACTCCTCGCCGCCCAGGGGTTCGCCACCGCCCACGCGGCTGAGCACCCGGCTTCCGCCGGGGCCTGCCTGGCCTGCCTGCTGGGCGGCGATCTGGATTCACCGCCGACGGCGGATACCCGGCCAGCCATGCCGACGGCGGCGGCTGAATATGGCCAGCAGCCCTGTGCGCGGCCCGACGGGCCCTGCCCCAGCACCCCGCCGCCGGCCCGCGCGCCCCCCATCGTTCGCTGAGAGACGCTGCACCCGTTTTCAGCCCCCCGCCCCGGCCCGACCGGGGCACGATGGACAGGAGTTCCGATGAATCTTCAACGCAACCTGGCGATCGGCTTGCTGGCGCTGCCGCTCGTCGCGCTGGCGCAACCGGCCGAGGACCGTGTCCACGGCGAATCCCATGCGCACGACGTGCTGGAAGAAGTGCGGGTCACCGCCACGCCCCTGCGAAGTGACGCGCTGGAAATGACCCAGTCGGCCTCGGTGCTCTCCGGCGAGGCGCTCAACCGATCGCTGGGCAATTCGCTGGGCGATACGCTCAAGAGCATGCCGGGCGTGGCGTCGGCGAGCTTCGGAGCGAACATCGGCCGACCGGTCATCCGCGGCATGGACGCATCGCGCGTCGGAGTGCTGGAGAACAACGTGGCCAGCAATGACGTCTCGCAGATCAGCCAGGACCACGCGGTCGCGATCGAACCCTTCCTGGCCGACCAGGTCGAGGTGCTGCGCGGCCCGGCCACGTTGCTGTACGGTTCGGACACCATCGGGGGGGTGGTCAACGTACGTACCAACCGGGTACCGGTCGACCCGCCGGAGGCCTGGGGTGGTCGCGCCATGGTGCAGGTCGACAGTGCCGCTCGCCAGCGTTACGCCGCGGGCCGGCTCGACGGGGCCACGCGGGACGCGCGCTGGGGCTTCCACCTGGACGCGTTCCACCGGCGCAGCTCGGACTACGAGATTCCCGGCTTCGTGGAGACCGATCCCGAACCCGGCGAGGAGCAGCCCGGCACCCTGGTCAACAGTGCGCTCGACAACGAGGGCGGTGCCCTGGGTGCGAGCTGGTTTGGCGAACGCTGGCGAGCCGGGTTGGCATGGTCCCGGTACACGTCGGACTATGGCATTCCGGGCGCCGGCCATCAGCACCACGAAGCGCTGGATGCGGGGCAGGATGAGGAGGAGGAAGAAGAGCTCGTCACCATCGACCTCCGCTCGGAGCGGCTGGATGGCGAGGTGCACGCCTCCGATCCGTTCAGCGGCTTTACGGACCTCAAGTGGCTGCTGAATCACTCGGATTACGAACACACGGAATTCGAAGGCAGGGCGGTTGGCACCGTGTTTCGCAACGACACGCTGGAAACCCGGCTGGAGCTGACCCACCGCCCGCTGGGCCCCTGGCGCGGGGTGGTCGGCGTGCAGTATCGGGATCGCGATTTCAGCGCGGTGGGCGAGGAAGCGTTCGTGCCGCCCTCGCAAACCCGGACCATCGGCGTGTTCGTGCTCGAGGAAGCCGAGTACGATCGCACGCGGCTGGAGTTCGGCATGCGCCTCGAGGACATCGACACCCGCGCCGCGGACGGACGCGCAGCCTCGCATGCCCCGCTCAGCCTGTCGGCCGGGGTGCTGTGGCACGTCGATCCCAACACCCACTTAAGCCTCAACCTGTCCCGCGCCCAGCGCGCGCCGGGCGACGGGGAATTGTTCGCCTCGGGACCGCACCTGGCCACGCAGACCTTCGAGATCGGCGACGCGGACCTCGACGAGGAGACGGCCACCGCGCTGGAGGCGAGCGTGCGCAGGCATGCCGGGCGCCTGACGGGCAGCCTGACCGTCTATCGCAATGCGTTCGACGACTTCATCTACCTGGACGACACCGGCACGGTGCAGGATGAACTTCCGGTGCGGCGCTGGAGGCAGCAGGACGCCACCTTCACCGGCGCCGAGGTGGAACTCCGCTACGATCTCGGCGCCTTTGGCCACGGCCACTGGCAACTGAGCCTGTTCGCCGACACC
This sequence comes from Lysobacterales bacterium, assembly GCA_011773845.1. Taxonomy (GTDB): domain Bacteria; phylum Pseudomonadota; class Gammaproteobacteria; order Xanthomonadales; family SZUA-36; genus WVWV01. Next base: position 10,135 of record WVWV01000121.1, read on the forward strand.
GTGCGGGCCGAACTCGATGACGGCAGCAATGTGCCGCGGGTGCCGCCAGCCCGCATCGGGCTTGCGCTCGACTGGGACCGGGGGCCCTGGGTGGCCAACGCCCGGTGGACGCACGCCTCCGCGCAGGACGACACCGCGGAATTCGAGCGCCCGACAGCGGGTTACGATCTGCTCGATGCCGATGTCTCCTACCGCCTGGGAGGCGGTCTGCGCGCCGCCTGGGAAGTGTACCTGCAGGCCCGCAACCTGCTGGACGAGGATATCCGCCACCACACATCGTTCCTCAAGGAACAGGCCCCGCAGATGGGGCGCAACTTCATCCTGGGGCTGCGCGTTTACTCGCCCTGAAGCCCGCCAGGCTCCGTGCGGCAAGGCCCAATCCCATGGCGGCTATCCACATCTCACCTGACCGTGGTCAGTGCGTGCGGCCCGCACGGATGCGATAGAATTAGCGGTTGATTCGCATCCTGCGACGCGGGCCTCGGCCGGCGCCGGGAACACCTCCAACGCACCCTGGTCCGATCAGGCCGGGGCCGCCCAGAACAACTGCCGAAAGGAGCGGGCGAGCAACGATGAACGCAGAAGATTCCAGATTCAAGAAAGGGCTGCAACCGAGCCGGCTGGCGGGCATGTCGGCGCCAGCCGCGGAACCCCTCGAGGAGAGTGATTCGCGCAGCCTGTTCGAGATCATGCATACCACCGAGCATGAACAGGTCATTTACTGCAATAACAACGACGTCGGCCTGAGGGCCATCATCGCCATCCACAACACCGTGCTCGGGCCCGCCCTTGGCGGCCTGCGCATGTGGCCCTACGGCTCCGAGGAGGAAGCGCTCAAGGACGTGCTGCGCCTGTCGCGCGGCATGACCTACAAGGCCGCCGTGGCCGGCCTGAATCTCGGCGGCGGCAAGGCCGTGATCATCGGCGATCCCCGCAAGGACAAATCCGAGGCGCTGTTCCGGGCCCTGGGCAAGTTCGTCGATACGCTCAACGGCCGTTACATCACCGCCGAGGACGTGGGCATCGACGTCAACGACATGGAGTTCATTTTCCAGGAGACCAATAACGTGGTGGGTGTCCACCAGGTGCATGGCGGCTCCGGCGACCCCTCGCCGTTCACGGCCTACGGCACCGTGCAGGGCATCCGCGCCGCCCTCCAGTACCGCTTCGGCGACGAGGAAATCGGCAAGTACCGCTACGCCGTCCAGGGCGCCGGCCATGTCGGCCACCACCTGATCCGCCTGCTGCGCGAGGAAGGCGCGAAAGTGTTTGCGACCGACATCAACGAGGAAGCCCTGGCCGATGCCGTTGAGATGGGCGCGGAGGCCGTCGGGCTGGACGAGATCTACGAGGTCGACGCCGAAGTGTTCTGCCCCTGCGCCCTGGGTGCGGTGATCAATGACAACACCATTCCCCGGCTCAAGTGCGAGATCGTGGCCGGCGCGGCCAACAACCAACTGGCCAACGACGCGTGTGGCGATCAGCTGGACGCGCGCGGCATCCTCTACGCTCCCGACTACGCCGTGAATGCCGGCGGACTGATGAACGTTTCCATCGAATTCGAGGGCTACAACGAGGAACGCGCCTACCGGATGACGCGAGCCATTTACTACAACGTGGGTCGAATCTTCAAAATCGCCGATCGGGACGGCATCCCCACCTGGAAGGCGTCCGACCGCATGGCCGAGGAGCGCATCGAGATCCTCGGCAAGATCAAGATGCCCTACATGGGCAAGCCGCACCGTTTTCCGGGACGCGAGCGCAACAGCGCCTGAGCGACGCGAACGCGCACCGATGCATCTGCCCGAACACATCGAGTTGCTGCGCGATTCGGTCCGCCGCTTCGCGGAGCAACACGTCGCTCCGCTGGCCGCCCGCATCGATGTCGACAACGAATTCCCCGCGCCGTTGTGGCGCCAGCTCGGTGAGCTGGGTGTGCTGGGCATCACGGTACCGGAAGTCCATGGCGGCGCCGGCCTCGAATACCTCGCGCATGTGGTCGCCATGGAGGAGATTTCGCGCGCGTCCGGCTCGGTCGGGCTGTCCTACGGCGCCCACTCCAACCTGTGCGCGGACAACCTGGCCCGCAACGGCAGCGAGGCGCAGTGCCAGCGGTACCTGCCCCGGCTCTGCAGCGGCGAGTGGGTCGGCGCGCTGGCAATGTCGGAACCGGGCGCGGGCTCCGACATCGTCGGCTCGATGGCCTGTCGGGCCGAGCGCAGCGGCAGCGAATGGGTGGCCAACGGCAGCAAGATGTGGATCACCAACGGCCCCGAAGCCGATGTGGTGATCGTTTACATGCGCACCGCGCCACCCGAGGCCGGCTCGCACGGCATGACCGCGTTCATTATCGAGAAAGGCATGCCCGGGTTCTCGACCGCGCAGAAACTGGACAAGCTGGGGATGCGCGGCTCGAACACCTGTGAACTGCTGTTCGAGGACTGCCGGATTCCGGCCGACCAGGTGCTCGGCGAAGTCGATGCGGGGGTCAGGGTGCTGATGAGCGGACTGGACGCGGAGCGACTGGTGCTGTCGGGCGGCCCGCTCGGCCTGATGCAGGCCGCCCTGGACCTGGCCCTGCCCTACGTGCGCGAGCGCAAGCAATTCGGGCGCGCCATTGGAGAGTTCGGGTTGATGCAGGCCAAGGTCGCCGATATGTACACCGCGCTGGAGTCCTCGCGCGCGTTCTCCTACCGCGTGGCCGCGGATTTCGACGCCGGGCGGAGATCCCGCGTCGATGCCGCCGCCTGCCTGCTGCACGCCTCATCGAGTGCCGTGGCGGTGGGCCTGCAGGCCATCCAGGCGCTGGGCGCCAACGGCTACATCAACGACTACCCGGCCGGGCGCATCCTCAGGGACGCCAAGCTTTACGAGATCGGGGCCGGAACCAGCGAAATTCGCAGGATATTGATCGGGCGGGAGCTCGTCCGTGACAATCCATGACTCGGATCGATTCGAACGAAGGAAAAGCAACCATGAGTACTATCGTGATCACCGGCGCCAAGCGGACTGCCATCGGCTCGTTCCAGGGGCAGTTCACGGACGTGCCGGCCGACGAACTGGGTGCGGCGGCCATCCGCGGCGCCGTCGAGCAGTCCGGCATCGACGGCAGTGCGGTCGACAACGTGCTGATGGGCTGCGTGTTGCCGGCCGGCGTGGGCCAGGCGCCCGCACGCCTGGCGGCCCGCAAGGCCGGCATTCCGGACAGCGCCGGCGCGGTGACGCTGAACAAGGCCTGCAGCTCCGGGCTGATCGCCCTCATGATGGGGCACGATTCCATCCTCGCCGGCTCGGCCGCGGTGGTGGTAGCCGGCGGCATGGAGTCCATGACCAAGGCGCCCTACCTGCTGCCCAAGGCCCGCGGCGGTCTGCGCATGGGCCACGGCGAAGTCCTCGACCACATGTTCACCGACGGCCTGGAAGACCCCGACGAGGGTTTCCTGATGGGTGTTTTCGGCGACCGATGCGCGGCCAGGTATGGCTTCACCCGCGAAGCGCAGGACGCGTTCGGGGCCGAATCGGTGCAGCGTGCACAGCGCGCGAGCGCCGACGAATTCCCGCATGAGATCGTGCCGGTCACGGTGCGCAGCCGCAAGGGCGAGCTGCAGGTAGCGAGCGATGAGGAACCGGGCCGCTGGGATGTCGCGAAAATTCCCAGCCTGCGGCCGGCCTTCGGCAAGGACGGCACCGTGACCGCGGCCAGTTCGTCGAAGATCTCCGATGGCGCGGCGGCCACGGTGCTGATGAGCGCGGACACCGCCGCAGCCCTCGGCGCCCAACCGCTGGCACGCATCATCGCGCACGCCACCCATTCGCAGGAACCGCAATGGTTTACCACCGCCCCGGTGGGTGCCATCGCCCGGGTGCTCGAGCGAACCGGCTGGGCGGTAGCCGACATCGACCTGTTCGAGGTCAACGAGGCGTTTGCCGCGGTCAGCATGGCGGCCATGCACGAGCACGGCATCGACCATGCGCGCCTCAATGTCAACGGCGGCGCCTGCGCGCTGGGCCACCCGGTGGGCGCGTCCGGTGCGCGGATCGTGGTCACGCTGATCAACGCGCTGCAGCAGCGGGGCCTGCAGCGCGGCGTGGCGGCTTTATGCAATGGTGGCGGGGAAGCCACCGCGATTGCGATCGAGCTGGCCTGAGTCGCCCATGCCGGTTCTCAACACGCAAGTCGAACCCGGCAGCGCCGAATTCGCGCGCAATGCCGAGGCCATGCGCGAATTGGTGCGGGACCTGCAGGCAAAGCTCGCCGAGGCGGCGCTCGGCGGCGGCGACGATGCGCGCCTCAAGCACCTGAAACGAGACAAGATGCTGCCCCGCGACCGCATCAGCACCCTGCTGGATCCGGGCAGTGGCTTCCTCGAACTGTCGGGACTGGCGGCGCAGGGCATGTACGAAGGCCAGGCTCCCTGTGCCGGGATCATCACGGGCGTTGGCAGCGTCGGCGGGCGCGACGTGATGGTGGTGGCCAACGACGCGACCGTGAAAGGCGGCACCTACTTTCCCATCACCGTGAAGAAGCACCTGCGCGCCCAGGAGATCGCGCTCGAGAACGACCTGCCCTGCATCTACCTGGTGGATTCCGGCGGCGCCTTCCTGCCCCTGCAGGACGAGGTGTTTCCGGATCGCGATCACTTCGGGCGCATTTTCTACAACCAGGCACGCCTGTCCGCTGCCAACATCCCGCAAATCTCGGTGGTGATGGGCTCGTGCACCGCGGGTGGCGCCTACGTGCCGGCCATGAGCGACGAGGCCATCATCGTGCGCGAACAGGGCACCATCTTCCTGGGCGGCCCGCCGCTGGTGAAGGCGGCCACCGGCGAGATCGCCGATGCCGAGTCGCTCGGTGGCGCGGAAGTGCATTGCACGCGCTCGGGCGTCACCGATCACTTCGCCGAGAACGATGCCCACGCACTGCAGCTCGCGCGGGAATCGATCGCCCACCTGAACCGCATCAAACCGCACGAACTGGAAATGTGCGCGCCGGTGGAGCCCTTGTACCCGGCCGAGGAGCTGTACGGCATCATGCCCAGCGACAGCCGCTTCCCGCTCAAGGTCCGGGAGGTGATCGCGCGGCTGGTCGACGGCAGTGAATTCCATGAGTTCAAGGCGCGCTACGGCAAGACCCTGGTGTGCGGCTTTGCCCATCTGGACGGCTACCCGATCGGCCTGGTGGCCAATAACGGTATCCTGTTCTCCGAATCAGCGCTCAAGGGGACGCACTTTATTCAACTGTGCAATAAACGAAATATTCCATTGATTTTCCTTCAGAATATTACCGGTTTCATGGTTGGAAAGGCGTACGAAAATTCCGGAATTGCAAAGGATGGGGCAAAAATGGTGACGGCGGTGGCCACCAGCCATGTGCCGCGCTTCACCGTGATCATCGGCGGCTCATTCGGCGCCGGCAACTATGCCATGTGCGGGCGCGCCTACCAGCCGCGATTCCTGTGGATGTGGCCCAACGCGCGCATCTCCGTGATGGGCGGCGAACAGGCCGCCGCGGTGCTCGCGACCGTGCGCCGCGACGGCATCGAGGCTCGTGGCGAGGCCTGGTCGGCGGAGGAGGAAGAGCAGTTCCGCGCACCGATCCGCGCCGCCTACGAATCGCAGGGACATCCCTACTACGCAACCGCGCGGCTGTGGGACGATGGCATCATCGATCCGGTCGACACCCGCCGGGTGCTCGCGCGGGCGCTGTCCATCGCCGGCAATGCGCCGATCCGGCGCGGCCAGCACGGCATCTTCCGCATGTAGGCCGGGAGGGGGTGGATTCATGAGCCGTCTACGGGTGGAGCAGGACGATCGCGGTGTGCGAACGCTGACGCTGAACCGTCCGGAGGTCCACAACGCGTTCGATGACCAACTGATCGGCGAACTCGTCGACGCGCTCGCCGCCGCCGGGCAGGATGCGTCGGTTCGTGTCGTGGTGCTGACCGGCAGCGGACCCAGTTTCTCGGCGGGCGCCGATCTCGAGTGGATGCGCGCCCAGGTGCATGCCTCGGAGCACGACAACGAGCACGATGCGCTGCGTCTCGCCAGCCTGATGCGCACCCTGAACTACCTGGACCGACCCACCGTCGCCAGGGTCAACGGGTCGGCGTTCGGCGGCGGGCTGGGACTGATCGCCTGCTGCGACATGACCCTGGCGGCCGCGGACGCGACCTTCGGCCTGACCGAAGCGCGCCTCGGGCTGGCGCCGGCCGTCATCTCGCCGTACGTCTATCGGCGCATCGGAGAGGGCGCGGCGCGGCGCTATTTCATGACCGGCGAACGCTTCGACGCGGCCACCGCCATGCGCCTCGGGCTGATCCAGCAAAGCGTTCCCCGCGAGGCGCTGGACGCCTCGCTGGACGCACTGCTCGACGAATTGCTGCGCAGCGGCCCGCAGGCAATGCTGGAATGCAAACGCCTGGTGTTTGCGGTGGCCGGCCACGACGCGGAACAGCAGCTCACGCTCGATGAATACACCGCCCGACTGATCGCCCGCCTGCGGGTATCGGCGGAAGGCCAGGAAGGCCTGGCGGCGTTCCTGGAAAAACGCCGGCCGGGCTGGATGGGCGCGGGGCCCTGAACACCAACCGAAATCGGCTATCAACAGAGGACAAACCATGCAACTCAATCAGGTAAAAGCCATCATCACCGGCGGGGTCTCGGGCCTCGGCCTGGCGGTCGCCCGCAAGGTCGTGGCCAGCGGCGGCCAGGCGCTGCTGCTGGACATCAACGACGAGGCAGGTGCCAGCGCGGCAGCGGAACTGGGAGACGCGGCGGCCTATCGCCGGACCGACGTGACCAGCGAGTCGGAGGTCGAGGCCGCGGTGGCCGCCGCCGTGGAGTGGATGGGCGCCGTGAACGTCGCGGTCAACTGCGCGGGCGTCATTGGCGCGGGCCGCGTGCTGGGGCGGGAAGCGCCCATGGCGCTGGACTTCTTCGCCAAGGTCATCCAGATCAACCTGGTGGGCAGTTTCAACGTGTGCAAGGCGGCCGGCGCGGCCATGGAGGCCAACGCCCCCGATGAGGACGGTGGGCGGGGCGTCATCATTTCCACCGCCTCGGTCGCCGCCTACGAGGGCCAGATCGGCCAGGCCGCCTACTCCGCGTCCAAGGCGGGCATCGTCGGCATGACCTTGCCCATAGCGCGCGAATTCACCCGCATCGGCGTGCGGGTCATGGCCATTGCGCCCGGCATTTTCCACACCCCGATGGTGGATGGCATGCCGGACCACATACAGGATGCCCTGGCGGCCTCGATCCCGTTTCCCAGCCGGCTCGGCCAACCCGAGGAATTTGCTGACCTGGTGGCGCATATCGTGGAGAATGGTTATTTCAACGGCGAGACCATTCGCCTGGATGGCGCCGTTCGATTGCAGCCAAAATAGGCCCCGACCATGGAGACCTTTGCGGAAGTGCGCGATCACGTGATCGCCAGCCACGAGCTCGTCATCGACGAGCCGTTCCTGCTCGCCTTCGAGAGTCCCACGGACAACCGGGAACGCAAGCAGAGCATGTTCCTGGCGGAATTGAAGGCGGCCGACGGCCGCCGGTACCTGCGCGTGGAAACCCCGGTGGTGCCGCTGGCGGACTTCGATGCCGAGAAGTGCCTGCGCATCAACCTGATGCAGCGGGTGGGATATCTGGCGGTCGGCGACCTCGACGGCATCCCGTACATCAAGGTGTGTGAAAACCTGCCCTACGCCAACCTGAGCGGCCAGGAACTGGAGTACGTGATCAATACCATGGCGCCGTTCGCCGACCGGCTGGAACACGCGCTCGAGCCGTCCGGCGACCGGGCATGAGGCACAGGAGGTAAGCAAGACCCATGGAGACCATCAAGGCCTTTCTGGAAGCCAACGACCTGCAGCAGATCATCGTTCAGTGGGGCCTCAAGGCCCTGCTGGCGCTGGCGATTTTCGTCGTCGGCCGCTGGATTGCACGGTTCGTGAACAAGGCGCTGAGGCGCCTGCTGACCTTGCGGGCCATGGACGAAACGCTGATTGCGTTCCTGGCCAACCTGGTTTACATCACGCTGCTGGCAGCGGTCATCATCGCCGCGCTGGACGCGTTGGGCTTCCCGGTTACCTCGCTGCTCGCCGTGGTCGGCGCGGCCGGTCTCGCGGTCGGCCTGGCCTTGAAGGACTCGCTGGCAAACTTCGCCTCCGGGGTGATGCTGGTCATGTTCCGACCCTTCGGCAAGGGCGACTACGTCGAGGTGGCGGGCACGGCCGGGTCGGTGGAGGAAATCCGCATTTTCAACACCGTCCTCAAAACCCCGGACAACAAGCGCATCATCATCCCCAACGGGCAGGTCGCGGCCGACAAGATCACCAATTACACCGCCATGGACAAGCGCCGCGTGGACCTCGTGATCGGTGTCGGCTACGACGACGATCTCAAGGCGGCACGCGGTGTGCTCAACCGCGTGTGCGCCGAGCACCCGCTGGTGCTGGATGATCCGGCGCCCAGCGTGTTCCTGCTCAACCTGGGCGAGAGCAGTGTCGATTTCGCGGTCCGTCCGTGGGCGCGTACCGAAGACTATTGGGCGGTGTACAGCGATGTACTGGAGAATGCCAAGAGCGGGCTCGAAGCGGCCGGCTGCAGCATTCCCTATCCGCAGCGTGACGTACACCTGCACCCGGCGAACTGAGGAGGACCCGAACCTGGCCAACACGGGTTTTCACGAACCGGTCGCGGAGCTCAGTGACCACCTGTTCGGAGACGGCACGATCGGCCATGATTGACGGCCGGCGCGCGTGACGCCCCGGCCCGCATGACCCGGCGGTAACCGACCGCCGCGGGCGCGGCACGGGGTCGCCATGTGCGCGGCACCGAAACGGAAATCCGCGCGGGACCAGAGAGGGACAAGCAAGCTGTGAGACTGTACCGGTATTTCGAGGGCGAGGTTCCGCACTACCTCGCGCGCCATTTCTGGTGGGCCTACATGTGGCGGGGCCTGACCTGGTTCTTCGACCATCCCGTGATCATCTCGTCCATCCTGTTCGGACAGTACAAGAAGCTCAAGCGGGCCACGGTCGAACACGTGCGCCGGGTCGCGCTGAAGGGCCGCACCCTGCAGCTGACCTGCGTGTATGGAAAACTGACGCCCCGGGTGATGGACTGCATCGACCCGGCCCCGCTGCACCTGACCGACATCGTTCCGGTCCAGCTCGAACTGGCGCGCGACAAGGCCCCCCGCCCCGATCGCCTGCTGGCGACGCGCATGAATGCCGAACACCTCGCCTACCGCGACGACAGCTTCTCGACCCTGATGATCTTCTTCCTGCTGCACGAACTGCC
>WVWV01000121.1:19450-19956 GCA_011773845.1 Lysobacterales bacterium
CGGAATACAGCGAGCGCCCGGAGGCGCACCTGTTCTACCGATCCCCGCTCGCACGCCGGATCCTGTACCGGGCCGAACCGTTCCTGGAGGGATTCTGGAGCGAGGATCTGCTTGCGCTGCTCCAGGAGCTGGCCGCAATGCAAGGCAAATCGGTGCACGTGGCCTCGCACCAGTCGTTCTTTGCGGGCTTCTACCGCGTGACGGAATACCGCCTGGCGGATGCCTATAATTAGGTGAGCTCGATCGCGGCGGGGAAGGATTCACATGGACAGGAAAATCATTGGCGCGGCGCAGCCAAAGCCCGACATCCTGGTCGCCCGCCAGGTCATGACACCATCAACGTCGGCATTCTCGGCCTGGTGGTGGCCTTCATGTATCGCTGAGGAGGGGCTGCGGCCCCGAAGAGAGGAGTTATGAAATCACGTGCTGCCGTGGCCTGGGAAGCGGGCCAACCGCTGCAGATCGAGGAAGTCGAGGTCGCCGCGCCGAAGGCGGGCGAGGTGATG
>WVWV01000118.1:0-9277 GCA_011773845.1 Lysobacterales bacterium
TGGAGGGGCGCGGCGAGCAGGATCAAACCCAGTGGCGATACGATCGAGAGTTTCTTCAGCATGACGCGATACCCCGTCTGGAATTTCTCCGGATATCACATCCCATCTGCAAGCCGGGTCGCAATGACGTGCATCAATCGCGGCGTGGGTCGGGGCACGGCGCGCGGCGCCAGGGTGGCCCGGTTCGACACGAAAACCGGCCACGCGCATCACTTCTCGGACCTCCATTGCGGGTTTCCTCCTACGGCGCGCAGGGTGCCGCGCCGGACGCTTTCCGGTGGCCTGCGGCCTAGCATGATCGGCCTGGTTGAAGTGCCGCCAAGGGGGATAAGTGATGGGGGGGCGAGTAAGGACCGCAGGAAGGGTCAGCGCCTGCGCACTGTTCATGCTGGCGGCATTGGCCGTCGGTCAGCGCACGCTGGGTGAGGAGTTGATGCCCCTCTACAACTCATCATTCAATACGGATGGGCCATACACCAATCGCTGGCAGGCAGAACAGGATATCTTCAATGCTGCCGGATGGCCCGGCTCCGAGCGTGCCGTTCCAACCCGTTACGAAGTGACCTCCGTTTCGCCGCATCGCACGCGGACCACCTACCGGGTTCAGCCGGAATATGTTCCAAAACACCCCAGTTTCAGGCCGCTCTTTTACGGAAGCGCAGACGCCATGATCTATCGGCCCTGTTACGATTGCCCGGTAAGCGATCAGTTCGGCATCAACCGATGCGCCGGCACCGTGACCCCGGGAGGCTTGCAGGACACCGGACGCTGCATACGGTACGGCGACGTCACGGCTGCGATTCATGCCCATTACGAGGCCTTGAAGGTATGCCATCACGAGATCGTGGGCGTGACCCCGTGGCGCTTTGGGGCGTACGCCAACGGTCCCGGGCTGGAGGACGGCACCCAGACTTACAGGATCGCGCATGAGCAGTTCGTCGAGGTGGCCTACTACGGGGCCACCAACGGCGTTTGTGATCCCAGCAGGGCTGCGACGTCCTGGCACAAGGTTTCCAGCCTGTCGGTGAATGGCTGCCCCACCGGCTATTACGACGCCGCCTCAGCGGACCCTAAGACCGGCGCCAGCAGCTGCTCGAACCACTTCCGCGCGCTGTTGTACGAGTACAACCCCGTCGAGTTCGAGGATAGCTGCCCGGTGGGCAACCCCTGTTATCCACGCAGTGGCGCAAAGTCCCTGCGGGAGAACGATTTCGAGTCGCCGTCGCTGGAGTTCACCCGCTCCTGGAATTCCTTTGCCCGCTATCCCGACTATGCCGGCATGGGGCGTGGATGGACCCACAATTACAGCCAGCGGCTGCTGGAATGGCCGGGCCCGGGCCCGCGCGCCTGGAAATATCTGGATGGAGGCGGCGCGGTTGACCACTTTTACTGTACCGATGAGCCCCTGTGCGACACGTACCGCTCCGCGCGCAAGCCCGGGTGGGTGCTGCGACCCGCCGCTGCCGGGGGCTGGCGGATACTTCTGCCGAACGGGGAAAGCAGGTGGTTTGATACGCAAGGGCGGCTGGTCAGGGTTGAGCGGGTGGCCGGTGATTACCTGCGCGTGAGCGTGAGCTACGACCCGCTGGGCCGGATTGAGCGGGTCCACGACGTGTCGGGCCGCAGCCTGGTGTTCAATTACAATGCCGACGGTCTGGTCGACTCCGTCACGCTGCCTTCACGCGAGCATATCCTGTTTGATTATGAGCGGCCGCTGGGCGTTCCGGCGCATGTCGGATGGCGGCAGCGGCTTGTGAAGGTAACCCGGCAGGATCTGTCAGAGCGTCGCTATCATTACGAAGACCAGGACGAAACCGGCACAGCGCGTTTCGAATTCCTGGTGACGGGCATTACGGATGAGAACGGGCAGCGCCTGGCCCGCTACGCCTACGATGCCCACGCGCGGGTTGTCAGCAGCGAGCAGGCAGGGGGGGTCGGTCGCATCGAGCTTGAATACACTGCGCGGCCGGGCGAGTCCGAGCGTTGGACCATCACGCGCGTCAGGCAGCCGCTCGGCGGCGAGCTGACTTACGAGATGGAATCGGGGCCGTTCCGCAAGCTGGTCGCAACCAGCGATGCGCAAGGCGCCCTTCGCTTCGAGCTCGATGCGGCGACCGGATGGCGGGCCAGGCGGACTGATCGCATCGGAGGCGCAACGCTTTACGAGTATGCCGACGGCCTGCATCAGACGCGGCGTGTCGAGGCGGCGGGCACTGATGCCCAGCGGGTCGTAGAGACAGATTGGGACCCGCAAACCAACCGTGTTGCGGAGCATCGCCAAGCCGGGCGCATCAATGCCTACACGTACAATGAGCGCGGCCAGGTGCTGAGCCATTCTGTGAGTGATGCCGCGACCGGCGAGCAGCGCAAGTGGACTTACACCTACCTGGAAATTCCTGGCAATCCCGCGCTGCTGGGGAAGCTGAGTTCGGTCGATGGCCCGCGTCTCGACGTCGATGATGTCACCCACTATGAGTACTACACGACCGATGATGTCGGCGGGCGCTTTCGTGCCGGCGATCTGCGGTACATGATCAACGCGCTGGGACAGGTTACCGAATATCTGGCCTATGACCTGAACGGGCGGCCGGCCCGTTTCAGGAGCCCTGACGGACGCATCACGACCCTGGAGTATCATGCGCGTGGGTGGGTCTCGCGCATTGACATCAACGGGCGTGCGAGCGCCTATGAATACGACGCGGCGGGAAACCGGGTGGCCATTCGGCGGCCGGACGGAAGCTCCATCCGCTTCGAGTATGATGCGGCGCATCGGCTCGTGGCCAGGCAGGATGCGCTGGGTAACCGGATCGAATACACGCTGGATGCTGCGGGAAACCGCGTCAGCGAGCGCAGCTACGATGCATCAGGTCGCCTGCACCATCGCCTCGACCGGGATTTTGATGAGTACGGTTCGTTGCGAAGACGAATCGATGGCAATGGCGATTCGACAGAGTTCGGCCGTGATTCCGAAGGCCGGCTCACCACCGTGCAGGGACCGGGCGGGCGTCTCGTGAGCTACCGTTATGATGCACTGGGCCGTCGGGTTGCGGCTGTTGACGCTGCACGGAACGAGGCCAGGGTGGGCTACGACAGGCTGGACCGGCCCGTGGCAATCGGCGACCCACTCGGCAACACCACATTCACCGCCTTCGACGGACTGGGCAACCGGCAGTTCCTCGACAGCCCCGATTCCGGCTGGTCGTGGTTCGAGCACGATGCCGCAGGCAACCTGGTTGCCGCGACAGACGGTGCCGGTAACCTCGCAAATTACAGGTCTGATGCACTCAATCGCCTTTTGTCGATCGACCACGCTGGCGTGACTTCGGACGTGGCCTTCCATTACGACCAGGACGCCGGTCGCGGCCGGCTGACCGGTGTGGTCGATGCCACGGGTGAGTCGCAATACCGTTTCGATGGCTGGGGCCGCCTCAGCGAGCAGATGCGCACCATCGATGGGAGCCGTTATCGGGTCGCTTACGAGTGGGACGAAGGTGACCGGATCGCAGCCATTCAGTATCCCTCCGGCATGCAGATCGTCTATTCGCGGGATGCCATCGGGAGAATTCGCAGCATCCACAGAGCGGAGGACGGGCATTCAGAGGATCTGGTGGTGGATGTGAACTATCTCGGTTCGGGCCCGGTTGTCGCCTTCGCCTACGGCAATGGCCTGGCCTTCGGAGCCGGATTCGACCTGGAACATCAGATTCAATCCATGCAATCCGGGCCATTGCGGCTGGACTTCACTCATGATCCGGCGGGTGACATCACCGGCATCACGGAAGTGCTTTCCGAGGCGCGCAGCTGGACGCTGCGCTACGATGAGCTCGGTCGCCTGGTGCATGCTTTCGACGGCGCAGGGCGCGAGCGCGCCTGGAAATACGATGCGAACGGCAACAGGGAAATGCAGCTCACACCCCTCGACGAGGTTCGCTACTCATACCAGACCGGGACCAACCGCTTGACCGCTTTCAGCGGATGGCAAATTGGCCGCGATTCAGCGGGCAACCGGATCGAGATGCTGGATGCGAGCGGTTCCGGTTGGCTGTTCAGCTATACGGCCGCCAGTCGTTTGCAGGCGGTCACTCACCGCGAAACCATGATGATCGGCAATGGCGAGAAAAAGGCCCGGATGATCGACAGTTCGGTGGGCGACTACGGCTACGACGGTCTCGGCCGGCGAATCGTCAAGACCAGCGGGGCCGGCACCACCCATTTCATTTACGGCCGGCAGAACGAGTTGCTGGGCGAATACCGCCCGGACGGCACGCCGATTGCGGAGTATGTCTGGATGCGGGGTGTTCCAGTCGCCGTGGTCGCCGGTGACGGTATTGAACATTCGCCGATGACGTCGGTGGTCGACAATGGCGATACCTCCACGCAAGCGATCGGCGATTGGTCAACCAAAACCGACAAGAAAAGTTACGGGACGAATCACCAGCTCAGTGCCAGCACTGAAAGCCGTTACCGCTGGTATCCGCAGCTGACGGCCGGGGCCTACGAGGTGCATGCGTGGTGGGTCAGCAGCAACAGCTACTCCGACGCCGTCGAGTATCGCGTTGACCACCAGGGGGGAAGCGACCGCCTGATCCGCAGCCATCGGCACGGGGGTGGCCGCTGGCAACGGCTGGGGACCTGGGTATTCAGCGGTGGCGCTGACGAGTTCATCGAGGCCAGTGCCGACGACGGGATTTTCTCCGCCGATGCGGTTCGGTTTGAACCCATGAGTCCGCACCCCGGGACCTCCCGAGCCGTCCACTATGTGCACGCCGATCACCAGGGCGCGCCGCGGGCCGTCACGTCAGCCGCCGGCACGGTCATTTGGCTCTGGGATCGGGATTCCTTCGGGCGTGACTTCGCGGACGAGGACCCGGACGGCGACGGTGTGGCGTTCAACCTCAATCTGAGGTTACCGGGGCAGTATTTTGATCGGGAATCCGGCTTGCACTACAACCTTTACCGGGATTATGACCCCGACATCGGGCGTTATGTACAAAGCGACCCCATTGGCTTGCGCGGTGGCATGAACCCCTACTCATACGCGTCTTCCAGCCCCTGGTCGCTGGCAGATCCTGATGGGCTGGCCTACTTCGCGTTTCGTCCGCTGGAGGGCTTGAACGGCCCGCGAACCTGCGTCAGCGGCAACCTGAACGATATCCTGAATATTCAGCCCTCGCATGAGCAGCTGTTTTTCGAGGATGGTCAGCAGCCCGACAACCTGGGCCTGTTCTCCGACAGCCGCGTGCGACCGGACAAGCCGGAGTTGTTGCACCTGTATGACTGCCGCAGCGAAACCTACAATGACTGCGTGATGCGAAAAGCAGCATCGATCACGGAAGGTGGTGCCTATTGCATGGTTGGGCTCTTCGGAATCAAGAACAACTGCCAGGACTGGGCAGACCGGGTGAGGACCAACTATCGAATGTTGTTATCGGATCCGGCGGTGAGGGAGGAGTGCCTTGGTTGCCAGGACTGAGGGTCGATCGGGCATGAAGCGAGTGGCCTGGATCCTGCTCGCGTCCATATCGTTGCTCGGTTGCAGGGAGGAGACCTTCCATGCCTTGTTCCCGCCGGAGGGATATTACGCTCCGGTGCTGGCGATCGATTTGCAGCGAGGAGTGCTCAGCTATCGAACTTCTGCCAAGCTGAAGTACCAGGGGGATTATTCGCTGTCGCTTCAATTCGGGAGGGCCAACCCGGTCGGGGNNATTGCGCGTGCGGTGCACGGTGGCGGTTCCCGGTCGTCCCGGCCTCTCGGAGACCTGTGATCAGCCTCTGCTTCCGTTCTGGGGGGAGAGCAGCGGCATCTCCCTGGGGCGGCTCAACGTGCCGCTGACCATCCCGAAGGAGTCACTTGTCGAATTGCACGTGGAGTTCCTGGATTCGGAGGAATTGGCCGCTTTGCTCGAGGCGCACGGGCCGGCAACGCTGGTGCTGGAGAAATGGTCCGATTTATGACGGCGTTCGAGCCGCGGCAACGTGGAAAGGGGGCAGAGTAAAGTGCCAGAGTAAACGATTCAGACCCCAGGCTTTTGGCCCCGGGCTTCCCGCCAATGCCGCAAAACCTAAATCGTAATGAAGCCGGCAGAGGGAAGTTTGCGGCCAATGTTCTAAACTACTTAGGCAACGGCACAATCGTGCCGGCCTAGGAGAAGGAAATGAGAGCAATTAAGACGCTGAGTTTGGCGACGGTCCTGCTGCTTGTCGGGGGGTTCGCCATTGCTGACGATGCCGACACACTGATTGAGCTTGATAAGCAATGGGGTTCATCTGAAGGGGCGGATGCCATAGCGCCGATGTTGATGGACGACATTATTGCGATCGGTGCTGATGGTGTTGGTGACAAGGCGGCGATGCTTGCGGAGGCCGAAAGCGCCGAACCGGCGACCGGGCCCTATGCGGCGGGCGACTACAAAGTGCATTTTTTGTCCGAGGATATTGCGGTGATGGTTCATAGCACACCGGTGCCCGAGCCACACTGGAGCTTGCATGTATGGCAAAAAGTCGATGACACCTGGCGGGTTGCCGCGACCGCGGGGGTACCCATAGCCGACTGAGCCGATCGGCGGCATACATTGGCGGAGGGTCGGGCGTGTTCCGGCCCCAATGAACGAGAGACCCCGCTGCGGCGGGGTTTCTTGTGCCAGGATGAGGTCAAGGTCATTTGACTCTGGCACGTTACTCTGACCCCGGAACCCTCAAAAAGGTGGTTTATACTTCCTGTTCGCTTCCGCTGTAATCGCTGACATGTCCGGCATCTGGCAAGAATTGAAACGTCGCAACGTGTTCCGCGTTGCCCTGGCCTACCTGGCGGCATCGTGGCTCGGCTTGCAGATCCTGCAACTCGTCGTCGAAGGCGCCGAGGCGCCGGTCTGGATCATGAAGGTGATGCTGGCGCTCGCCGCGATCGGGTTCCCGCTGGTGCTCGGCTTCTCATGGGCCTATGAGCTGACGCCGGAAGGCCTGAAACGCGAAAAGGAAGTCGATCGCTCCGCATCGATCACCGGTCAGACCGGGCGCCGCCTCGACCGGGTCATCATTGCGCTGCTGGCGGTCGCCGTCGTCTATTTCATCTGGGAAAGACAGACACACGATTACACTGCGGAAACCGGCGCCGAACCCTTGGCCGCGACCGAGGAAGCTTCGCCGCCGGAACCGGCGGCCACGCCGACTGCCCGCAACTCGATCGCCGTTATGCCCTTCGTCAACATGTCCTCCGACCAGGAGCAGGAATACTTTGCGGACGGCCTGACGGAGGAGATTCTGAACTCGCTGGCCAAGACGCCGGACCTGCTCGTTGCGGCCCGAACCTCCTCCTTCGCATTCAAAGGGACCAAACAACCGATCACCGAGATTGCCGATGCGCTCGGCGTGGGACATATCCTGGAAGGATCGGTGCGCCGCGGAGGCAAAACCCTGCGCATCACTGCCCAGCTGATCCGAGCTGCAGATGGTTTTCATCTCTGGTCGGAAACGTTCGACCGGACGATGGAGGACATCATCGTCGTGCAGGAAGAAATCGCCGTGCAGATCGCCCGCGCGCTCGACACCGCCATGGATCCCGAGGCGCTGAAGGCCATGATGGCGGTCGGCACGAACTCCGTCGCCGCGTATAACGAGTACCTGACCGGCGTCGGACTCGATCGTGCCGCCATTAACGTTGACCCCTACGAAAAGCTTAAAGCACGGGACGCTTACAAACGGGCGATCGAGCTCGACCCGGAATTCGCGGAAGCGTGGCTGCGCCTCTACCAATTTTGGCTCAGTGAGACCGAACCGAGCCAGGTCCTGAGCGGTCTCGTCGAGCTGCCGTTGGAGGAAAAACTCCGGCAGCGGCAAACGGCGCTGTCGACGGCCATCCGCTTGCAAAAAAATCGCGTGGACAACCTCCTGTATCGCGGCTTCGACGCCTGGGAGACCAAGCAGGCACAGCTCGCGCTGTCGCTGTTCTCCGAGTACGTCGAGGAGCGGCCCAACGACGCGCGAGGTCGCGGNNCGAACCCAATCTCGATGTCACACAGCAGTATCTGCAGACCGTGCGAACGCCGGCCGATACGGACCTGATGCGCGAAATCGCAATGATGGCGCTGGACCGTTTTGGCGACGACGCAGGCATCGTTTACCAGGCGCATCGGCAGCTGTTGTATGCAATGGACGTCGACGAGGCCGGCAAGCTCCTGCCCCGGATCCAGAACAGCCCGCTGCCCGTGGAAACGATCCTGTATGCGGAAATGCGCCAGCTCTGCGCCGAGAACCGGACCGACGAAGCCAGGGCGCGCCTGGCCAGAATACGGGCCCTGGAGAATCGCGAACGCGTCGAGGACTGGCTGCCGCTCAAGATTCTGGGCGAAGACGAGCAGGCCGAAGCGCTGATGGCGGAGCTGGATGCCGCCGGCGACATCTTTGCGCTCAGGTCCTATTTGATCTACCCGGCGTTCGATGCCAACCCCTTTCCGAATCTGCTGGAGGCCTACAAGGGCCAGGGGCTGGAAGATCGCGAAGTCATCCCCCCACCGTTCCGTTGCGGCCGCTAAGCAAGGGACAGGGTAACGGGCAGCGGTAACGGGAAGGGGTCAGAGTAAAGTGCCGAAGTCGATTACTCCGGCGCTTTACTCTGACCCCAGGCTTCCCAGGCGGCGCGATATTCAACGATCGGGGTTGGCCCCGATAAACCGGGTCGGACAAGCTGTCATCGCCCTGCCCGGTGCCAATAGGGGGCCGGCATCGGAATTTCTCGCCCAGGCCAGAGCCGCAGCTCCAACATTCGTGCGGCCCATGCGTGCTGCCAAATGGCCGGCTCAGTTGCTAATCAGATCGATCTATCTCCCGGCCCGGGTGAGCGTTTTAGGTGGTTGGCTTATTAACGTATCTGAACAGTTCTTTGCCATCCCAATTTTTCACAGACTTCTCTACCGCAGCATAAAAACGGCTCAAGGCATCGACCGGCTCGTACAATTCCACCATGTGCCCGAGAATTGCGCGGGCATCGATGAATGCGACTTCGACATTGCCGTCACGGGTAAAATAATGAGTCACCGTTTCGCAACCCTGGCGCGCCAATCTCGACATTTCTTCTGCAAGGTTGTCGACAAATATGGCCACATGATGGAAACCCTGCTCACCGTCCGCGTACATGTCGGTAAAGGTCGAAAGAGCCGTGTTGTGTTGTTGGGTGAACTCGATCATCAGTGGACCGACCTGTGCATAGGCGGAGCTGTGATCAAGCTCTGACTTTTGGCCGCGATAACGCACGTCGCTCAGCTCAATGTGTTGGTATATG
>WVWV01000118.1:9291-10444 GCA_011773845.1 Lysobacterales bacterium
TATCGTTTCTTATTTCTTGCGCATTCCGTCAGGATCGATGTCCTCACGAATAAGCTTCAGTTGCGCTTCTGTTGGACGGGTGGTTTCAGGTACCTCGCAATCAGGAATGAGAAGTTCGAAACCGGTGGCCGCCTCGACCTGTTCGACCGAGACGCCCGGATGAACAGACTTTAATTGCATGCGTTTGCTCTGTGCATGAAAGTCCATCACCGCCAGGTTCGTCACCACCAGTTGCGGACCGTTCGCGAGCCCCAGTTTTTCGCGCGCATCGCCGCCATCCAGGTAGCCGGCACCGCTGATGAAGTCGACTTTCTCGACCAGGGAGCGGGGTGAGTGGTCCAGGTTCCAGTAATAAAGTTTCTTGCCCAGTGAACACAGATCGGCCAAGCCCGCAGTACCCGGCAAGCGCACCTTCGGCGCATGGTAGTCGGAACCAATGACCGAATTGTTCGCATTTCCGTACTGGTCCAGCTGCGCCGCGCCCACGCAGAACTTCTCAATCCAGCGATCGCTGAACAGCAGGTGCCAGGCGTCGCCGTATTGCTCGAGATACATGATCGAATCTTTCCACAATGGCGCTTCGAGTGTTGATGCGGGGATGCGCTTGGGACGGGGCTCCACTCCCACCGTGCCCGCCAGCCAGACGAGATCAGGGGCATGCGTCAGTTTCGCCAGCATGAACGCGGCAACAGGAATGAATGAACCCATGCCATTGGTCGCCCGGTCATCGTTTCGAAATTCATCTGCGAGGACAGAGATGATCAATTCTTCAACGCTGTAGTCATCGGATGCCGGACTGTCCTGCCAGTTGAGAGTCATTCTGCTTGCTCCCACCTGGCAATGTGCCTCAGCACGGCTTCGCCACCGATTGCCTGCAGGTATTCGGCCTGGTCTGCAGGGTTCAGAACATAACGTTCGATGAATGCCGCCGCTTTTTCGCTGTCGCGCGAAACGCTGGTCCACTGTCGATGAAAGCCACTGTCGTAACCGTAGTCAGGATAGAACGAAGTGGGGTGTGCACCATAAGGCACTTCAACCACGGCATCGACCATGAAGCCCGGCAGCACGGTTCTGTCCGGGTTGCGTCGCAAGACTTCCGTATCGACAATCTCTTCTACCGTGGCAATCACCCGTTTGGCTGCTTTCGGCATGA
>WVWV01000118.1:10542-49920 GCA_011773845.1 Lysobacterales bacterium
TCCGAGCCGTGCATTCAGGACACTCTCGGAAATTTCTTCCACACGAATACGCCCTTGCTCAACAGCCTGACGATATTGCTGGCACAGGCCAAATTGTTCCATGGTCACCGCGGCGCCAATGAGCCGATTGATTACGCCGGCCGCAGCCAACCAGTCGACGGGTATGCCACCAACAAGCACGACCAGGCCCAGTTCGCGTTTTTCCTGCCGGATCAGTTCTCTGACCAGCGCCATTGGGGATGCAATGGTCGCCATCGTCTGCAAGGCCACCAAGTCACCGTTGCTGACCTTGCCGATGGCCGCCTCGATTGTTGTCAATTTCTCTTGCATTGATGGATTTCGAATCGATGCAATTCGCGTTGCAGTCGCCAGGAAGGAAATCGCGATCTAGGTGAGCATGCCACCGTCAACGACGAGGATATGCCCGGTGATGTAGTCGGCCGCCGGCGAAGCTAGAAACACGGCCGTGCCCTTGAAGTCATCCGTATAACCCAACCTGCCCAGGGGAATCATCGCCTTCATTTCCTTTTCTTTCTGATCCAGGCCTTTGGTCGCATTACTGGGAAAGATTCCCGGTGCAATGCCATTGACCGTGATATTGTGCCTGGCCCAATAGCGCGCCAGGCTCCGGGTCAGGGTCGCCACTGCGCCCTTGGTGGAGGCATAAGCCGGGGTGACGGCGATAGCGGGATCCGAGGCTTTAAAGGCCGTCATGGAAGAGAGATTGATGATCTTGCCGCTTCGGTTTTCTATCATGCTGCGACCGATTTCAGTCGTGCACAAGAACGTACCGCGCACATTGGTACCGTAAATCTGGTCCCATCTTTCCAGCGGCGTATCTTCCAGTTCATCACCCCAGGCCATGCCGGCGTTATTGACCAGTATGTCGACTTTTCCGAATTTCTCCAGAGCAAACGCAGCCAGCGCTCTGACATCATCTTCTTTTGCGACATCGCAGGCAGTGGCGTGGCATTCGACACCAAGAGCGCGTATCTTTTCCGCGGCCGCTTCGCACTGATCCCGTTTTCGTGAACACAGGATCAGGTTTGCGCCAGCTTCGGCGAAACCTTCTGCCGTCATAAACCCCAGCCCCTTGGAGCCACCTGTAATCACAGCCACCTTGTTTCCGAGGCTGAACAGTTTCATTACATCCATCGATGATTACTCCCAATCAAAGGGCCGGATACACCTCATTGTGATGTCATTGTGCCGCAATGAGGCCCATTAACCAGAGTTTACTGGCGTTTACCGGCTCATGGGGAAAAGACGGGTACGGTAAGTGGCTGATTAGAAGAGGGAAGGGGTCAGAGTAAAGTGCCAGGTTAAATCACTCCGGCACTTGACTCTGACCCCAGGCTTCCCTCTGACCCCAGTGTTTGATCGTCACGCTTCCGTCGGGACGGTACGACTTGTGAGGACCCCAACCGCGTGCCCAGCCGACCAACAAAAAAACCGCCCAGATGGCGGTTTTGTGTTGGTGCGCCCGGCAGGATTCGAACCTGCGACCCCCGGATTAGGAATCCGATGCTCTATCCGGCTGAGCTACGGGCGCTGCGCCTTGGCCCGGCTATTCTAGCGGAGCCGGCGGGGCGTGCACCACAAAGCCGGGCGCCGGCAGGGCCGCTTGATGCGCCGTGGTACATGGCCCAGAATCGGGGCCGATGCCGATCCTTTCCTCCCTGGTGCGCGCGGCGCTGTTCGTCTCTGACCTCGAGCGGTCCGAGCGCCTGTATCGCGATGTGCTGGGGCTGGAGGAAAGCTACGCCCGCAACGCCCTGCAGAATGCCGAATTCGCCGCCTTGCTGGGGGTGCCTGCCGCAGCCGCCATTCGCTACTCGATTTTGAAGATGCCGGGCCCGGCGCGCGGCATGATCGGGCTGTTCGAAGTGCGCGACCCCGCCCCACCGGTGCTGCGGCGCGAGCCGGGCCAGTGCAACGTGGGCGAGGTGGCGCTGGTGTTCTACACCGACGACCTGGAGCATTACCGCCAGCGGCTGGAAGACTTCGGCATTCGCTATGTCTGCAGGCCCCTGGTGCTGAGCGTGCGCCCCGGCCAGGCCAATCTGGAAATGACGTTTCGCGACCCCGACGGGGTGATGATCAATATCCTGCAGAAAGACCCGCTGGACCTGGACGCCTGAGCTAACCGTCGTCCGGCTCCGCCCGCCGCACGCGAATGCCCTCCAGCGCCAATGCCCGCAGGTGCCCGTCCCAGTTCGGGTTGATGGATCGCGGGCGCACCGGGTCGAGGTGCTCGAGCGTCACGTCCAGCGCGCGCAGGCCGGCAAAATCCTCGTGCGCCACCCGCACCGCCAGGGTTTGGCGCTCCCGCAACTCGAACGGGCCGTGAACGGCGCCGTTTACCCACATCCTGATCGGCTGGGTGGGGTGCGCGGGATAGACGTAGGGCCGCAGGTCCAGCTCGAGCACCACATCGCCTTCGACCGACCCATCCAGTGCCACCAGCAGCCCGGAAGTGTGGCCGAGCGAGGCGACGAAATCCTGCTTGGGCGGCAACCAGCCGTGGGTGAGGTAGCGCTGGCCCGGGGCCTGCTGGCCAAAGGCGCGCCGTACACCCAGCGGCAGCAGATGCTCGGCCAGGGTGGTGAGCCTGAGTTCCTGGATTTCGACCGCCGAGACGTCCCGCTCGCTCACCAGGCGCAGCGGTTGCCGGTCCAGCCGTCGAGCCTGCGATGGCCCCAGCAGCAGCGTCTTGCGCCGCTGATTCTGCCCGCTCACGAATCTCAGCCGGCCGACGCGCTCCTCGCCGACGCTGACCGCGATGAATTCCTCGGTCGACTCATCGCTGGCGAAGGGGTAGTGCATCACCGTGAGCAGCATCGGCTCCTGCCACGCGCGGCCCGGGTAAAACTCCGCCTGGCCGCGCAGCATCCGGCCCCGGTAGGTCTGCCGCGACCAGCCATCGAGCTCGCCCTCGTCGGCGACCAGGGAGACCAGGAACCCGTCGAAATGGTCCACCGCCGCCTGCACCAGGTCGCGCGTCGACGGTTGCCAGGAGGACGGATACCAGCTGAAGCCCGTGACGGCATATTCCGTCATGGGCACGATGTAGTCCACGTCCCACCCGCCGTAGCGATAGTGCCGGTGCAGACGCACGCGGTCGTCGCCGATCGCGAACATGTTGGCGCCCGGCATCGGGGTGCGGCCTTGCCCCAGCAACTCCAGCAGGGTGGCCGGGATATCCGTCAGGGTCACCGGGGCGTCCGAGCGCTGCAGCGGTCCCCGGGCACCGCCCGGCTTGATCATCACCAGCGGAATGCCGCCGCGAACGATCCGCTCCGGCACGACGGAGGCGGCGCCGGGCGCTGCGGGCAGGCCCGGCTGCGCCCGGTTGATGCCTGCATTCAGGTCGCTGCCGCCATGGTCGCTGACAATCGCGATCGTGGCCGCGTCCAGGATACCCAGCGAGTTCAGCCTCTCCAGCAGCAGGCCAGCGGCGTAGAGCATGCCCTCGGACTGGTCCCGGAAGGCCTCGCGGCTGATGGGCTGCACCCCGACAAACTGGAATTCGCGGCCAAGCCTGAACGGAGGGTGCCCGCCCATGAGGTGGAAAAAGCGGAAGGTGGCGTCGTGGCCGCCGACCGCCGCGCAGGCCATGAACTCGTCCACGAACAGCGTATCGAAGTAGGCGAGCTCAGCGGCGCGTTGCCGGGCCGCCCGTGGCAGGCGGCATTTGTCCGGCGGGGCGGCGGCGTGCCGAAACACGAACCGGCCTTCGTTGTAAACCCGGGGCTTCAGGACATGCGGGGCCAGGCGGAACAGCGCCATGTTCAAGAGCAGGTCGCGATCGTGGCGCCGGATGGATTCCGCCCCGCTGA
Organism: Lysobacterales bacterium; assembly: GCA_011773845.1. Taxonomy (GTDB): domain Bacteria; phylum Pseudomonadota; class Gammaproteobacteria; order Xanthomonadales; family SZUA-36; genus WVWV01. Next base: position 14,382 of record WVWV01000118.1, read on the forward strand.
GCTCATCAGCGGTCGAGACGATGTTGTCCGCCAGCCCCGGAAGCGGCAGCAAGGCCTGGGGCGTGAACGACCAAAGCCGCACGTCGTAACCGAGGCGGTGCAGCCTGGCGGGCAGGCTGACGGCATACGACTCCGCGAGAAAGGCCGGCAGCGGCTGCGAGTTGTCGAAGGCGCGCCCGGTCAGGATCGAAGGCACCGAGGTGTAGGTTTTCGGGAAGGCACTGACGCTGTTGCGGAAAAAGGTGAAGCCGCTGAAAGTTTCCGCCAGACGCGGGTTGCCCTCGAAGATTTCGTTGACCACGTCCGCCTGCAGCGTATCGAGCACCAGCACCAGGACGTTCTCGCTTGCCGAGAATTCAAAAATGCCCGCCTTGCTGAAGGCATAGGGTTTGGCCACCAGATCCCTGACCTGGGCGGGGAAGAATGCCACGGACGAGACGATGAGCACGCCGGCGAGAAACGTCATGTGGGCCTGGATGCGGCGCCGGGCGAGGTAGCACAGACCCGCCAGCAGCCCGAAGCTCGCCAGTTCGATGACGCCCCGGGTGCGCTGGGCGGCCCAGTCCGGCTCCGTGCCCTCGAGAAACCCGTAATCGCCGATGAAGAAGTTGGTCATCAACCAGGCGCAGGCGCACAGGTAGAGCAGGCACAGCTGTGCCGTGGACCGCCGGGGGCCGGGCAGCATTCGCAGCAAGAGCAGCACCCCGCCGGCCACGGCGAGCGCGATCAGGCCCAGCGAGGGCAGCAAGCTCTCGATGGAGCGATGCAGGTTGCCGGCATTGGCCCAGAAAACGTGCCAGAACGGTGCGATGACCATCGTCACCGCGGCAAGGACGGCTATGGCATATCGAGGCAAAACGTATGGTGTCTCAGACGATGCGGGCAACCCGGCCCTTGCGATTCTAGTTATTTGCCGCGCTGGGGGCCACCGGGCCGGTCGAGGCGGCAGCCCAGGTGCCGGCCAGCCGCTCCTCGATGGCGGCGATGACCCGGCAGCGCTCCTCGAGCCCCAGCCAGGTGTCGGCATGAATGTCGACCGCCTCGAAGAACAGGTTGACCAGCAGGCGATCCGCCGCCAGGTGGTCGAGGTCGTAATCCACGCGCATGGCGTCTTCCAGCCAGGGCCCGTCGACCAGCGCGTCCAGGGACGGGATATCGCCGGCGAAGCGGTAGTCCGCCAGCGTCATGATGCGGTTCTGCAGGCTGATGATTCCCTCGCGGAAATAGACCAGCTGCTCGTGGGCCTGCTGGTCCAGGGTGATCAGGTTCGGTAGCTGCTGCCGCAGCGCCGGGTCGTCCAGCTCCTTGAGCAACCCCGTCGCGATCATTTCCTGGGCCACGGTAGTCTGCATGCGGATGTCGGGCACCACGGAGAAGACGACCAGGCCGCGCTCGAAACGCTGGCGGTCGTCAGCGACGATCGCATTGCGAACCAGGGACTCGTAAACGTGCCGTACGCTGGTGGCGCTGTCCTCGAGGAGTGGCAGCGAGTAATCGCAGGTCTCCCGGTTGTGCCCGGTTTCCTCCGCCAGGCGCTCGAGGGCCGCGGCCAACTCCCGTGCCTCTATCCTCCGGTCGCGGAATTCCTCGACCTGGAACGCAATGAGGATGCCGAGCACGATGACGGCAATCTCCACCAGGTAAACCCACGCCTTACTGGGAGTGAACGACAGCATGTATGGGCCCTCCTCGGCGCCCCCGGCACGGGCTCAAGCATAAAGCAAATGGGGGCGCGGGCGGCATCAGCCTGTTACGCCGAGCTCCTGCAGCAGCCGCCGGGTGACGACGGGCAAGCGCCAGCCCGAGAGGCGTTCGGGAATCTCGTCACCGCCGCTGTGCACCAGCGTTTCCAGCTCCCGCCGCGAGGCCAGCACTGCCGGCTCCACGCCGAGCGCCCGGGCTTCGCGCTCCACCACCGAGCGCAGGGCTGCCAGCGTCCTGCGCTGGGCTGGCGCCAGTGACGGCAGCGGCGCCACCCGGGCGCCGCTTTCCAGTGATTGCCGGACCATTCCGAGCAAGGCCTTGCCGTGCCGCTCCCGGGCCCGGCGATGCAGGCCCTCGATCGACTCCAGCCGGTCGGGCTCGGTGGCTTTCAGTCGGGCAATTTGCAGCAGCGCGGCATCGGGGATGATGAATCCACGCGGCCGGTTGCGCTCCTGCGCCACGCGTTCCCGCCACCCGGCCAGCCGTTGCAGGATGGCCAGGCTGGTGCCGTCCAGGCGTCCCGCACCGCGGATTCTCTGCCAGGCGTCCTCCGGGGGCGACGGTTCCAGCGCGCGCCGCGCCTGTCGCCGGCTGTCCTCTGCAAGCCAGTCCAGTCGCCCCAGCTGCTGTAGTTCCGGCTCGAGGCGCCGCCACATCTCCGGCAACAGGCACACGTCCAGCGCGGCATAGCGGAGCTGCGCCTCGCTCAGCGGGCGCGCGCACCAGTTGGAGCGGGTCAGGTCCTTGTCCACCTGCACCGCCAGCAGCCACTCCACCGCCTTGTGATAGCCCAGTTGCAGCGGCTGGCCCAGCAGCGCACAGGCAAGCTGGGTGTCCACCAGGGGTTCCGGCAGGCAGCCGAAGGCATGGCGCAGCACCTCGAGATCCTCCGAGGGGCTGTGCAGCAGCTTGGTGATGCGTTCGTCCCGCAGCAGGCGGGCGATCGTTTCCGCGGCGCCGCGCGTGAGCGGATCCAGCAGCCATACCGTCTGCCCGTCGGAGACCTGCACCAGGCCGAGGTTGGCGTGGTAGGTCCGCTCGCGTACGAACTCGGTATCCATGCCCAGCACGGGCGAGCGCGCCCAGGCCTTGGCCGCCCGGCTGAATGCGGCCGGTTCGTCCAGCACGAGGGGGTGCTCGGCGGCCGCCAGCGCGGCCGGGATGCGGTCGTCGCTCATGGCCGAAAAATCGTCAATGCGAGCCCCTTGTGGGCCCGTAAGTATTGTTTTATAAACATTTTTGTCGTCACCGCCCGTCTTGTTGCCGCCCGCTTTCTGGGTTATTGTGGCGCCCGGCCTCTTGATGCCGGGAACGCGCAGCGGCAACCTTACCACGGCCGCCGATTCCACAACGGGAGCAGGATGTTTTCACACCGCAAGGCTGACAAGGGACGGGTGCCGGCATGGGTCTGGACTGGCCTGTGCGGCCTGTGCTTCGCCCTGGCGTCGGGCATCGCCGCGGCGGTCACCGGGGAGCGCCAGGCGGCGCAGCCGGGCGATGAGGTCGTCACGACCGGGCAACCCGATGCGGCGCCGAATGCCGCAACCCCGGCCACGCCGGGCGAGATGCTGCTGGAGCATGCCTACCCGGAGCTGAACGCCCGCCTGCGGGGCCTGCTGGACGAGCTCGCGCAACGCCCGGACGATCCCGCCCTGCGCGCCCGCCTGGACGACCTGCTGCGCCTGTTGCTGGCCGTGGCCGATGCCCATGGCGATATCGGCGATGTGCAGGGCATGGGCGATCTGCTGGGCCTGGTGCGCAGCATCGATCCCGGCCATGCCGGGCTGGGGCAGGCCACCCGCCGCATGGCAGCCCTCGGCCGGGTGGACGATTGGCTGGCCCGGGCCAGCCGCGCGCTCGCTGCCGGCCGGCTGATCGAACCCGAACACGACAACGCCCTGCGCTATTTGCGCGGGGTGCTGGCGGTCGATCCGCGCAACGAAGCGGCCGGTCGCGGGTTGTTGGGGGTGCAGCAGGGGCTGGTCGAACGGGCGTTGGCGGCGGCCCGTGAGCTGGATTTCGAGCTGGCCATGGAATGGCTCGATGCGGCGGCGGAGGTGCGCGGCCCGCAGGATCTCGTCGATGACGCGCGCGAAGAGATCGAGGCATTCCGCACGCGCGAGGCGGATCGTATCGAAGGGGTCGTGGGGGACGCGATCTTGGCGCGGGAATTCGCGCGCGCCGAAATCATGCTGATCGACCTCATCGCACTGGGCGGCAGCGAGCAGCGCGTGGCGGAGTTGCGCGCGCGGATGGAGGACGCACGCCTGTACGGTCACTATCGGCCCGGGCAGGTGTTCAGCGACGCGCTGGCGGCGGGCGGCAGCGGGCCCGAGCTGGTCGTCATTCCGGCCGGCAGTTTCATGATGGGTTCGCCGGAAGAGGAGCGGGGCCGGGCCGTTCATGAAGGTCCCCGGCACCGGGTGACCATCACGCAGGGCTTCGCCATTGGTCGCACCGAGGTGACCGTGGCCCAGTTCCGCGCCTTTGCCGAGGCGACGCGCTACCGCACCGGCGCCGAGAAAGAGGGCATCTCCGTCGTGTTCATAGCGCGTTCGGGCCGGCTGGCCGAGCGCGAGGGGGTGAACTGGCGCCATGGCTACGCCGGCCGCCCCGCCGACGAGGGGGCGCCGGTGTTGCATCTCGATTGGCACGATGCCCAGGCCTACCTGCTGTGGCTGTCCCGGCAGACCGGGCAACGCTATCGCCTGCCATCGGAGGCCGAGTTCGAATACGTGCTGCGGGCGGGCTCGATCACCGCCTACTGGTGGGGTAACGGGTCCCCCGGCCAGCGGGTCGAGAACCTGACCGGCGAGGGCGACCGCTCGGATGACGGCCGCCAGTGGACGGCGTCCTTCAGCGGTTACGAGGACGGCCACTGGGGTCCCGCACCGGTGGCATCCTTCGCGCCCAATCCGCTCGGCGTTCACGACCTGGCGGGCAATGTCAGTGAATGGGTGACCGATTGCTGGCACAGCACGTACATCCGCGCGCCGGACGACGGATCGGCCTGGGACAACCCCGGCTGCCAGCGGCGCACGGTGCGCGGCGGTTACTGGGCGGCCGGCCCCGACCAGGCGCGCTCGGCGGCCCGCCTGTCGGCGGACAGCCACCTCACGGGCCCGCGGGTCGGGTTCAGGGTGGTGCGGGAGCTCTAGTCCGCGCCGTCGGCCGCGGGCGCGTTCACTGCTTCGCCGCCGAGCACCGCTCGGGCGATGGCGGCCAGGCGCTGGCCCGCCAGCGCGAGCTGATCCTGCGCCAGTTGCCAGCTGGCGTCCAGGAATGCCGCATCGAGCCGCGCAGCGCGCGGATAGGCCCGGGTTTTCGCCAGCTCATGGCTCTCGTTGGTCCAGTCCAATACCTGCCGCGGTTCCCAGGCGACGGCGTCCGCAGGCTGCGGGCGCGCGGAAAGCTTCTCGGCCAGCGCCCGCCAGTCCGGCTGGTGGCGCTCGATCAGCACGTCGTCCCACAGGTCGTGCAGGTCCATGCTTTGGCCGTCCACCGAAACGTGGAATTCGTTGCCGCCGCGGTCGTCGGCAAAGCCGACGTGCAGGGGCTGGTGGATGTCGCCGGTGAAATGGCAGGTGAAAGCCCACGCTTGCCACCGTTCCCGTTGCGCCAGCGCCGCGTCGCCGAGCCGGTCCGCGTAGCGTAGGATGGCGCTGCTGACGCAGCCGCGCCCGCGGCAATCCCGGCTGTGCAGGTAGCCGCTCGCGCCGCGCTCGATGTTGACGTAGTGCAGCGGCGAGCTCCACGCGCCCGCCAGGCTGGCCCGGTAGTCGTCCGGCCAGTTGCAGGCCTCCGCCAGTTCCCCGGCATCCGCCGCGCCGGTCGCGGCCAGCAAGGCCGCGAGGGTGTCCTCGCCAAGCTGCCCGAGCGCCAGCGCGCCGACCACCCGGTGGCCATCGGGGCTCCAGGCCGGGGCCGCCCGCGGCCACACCGCGAGCCAACAGCAGAGCCACAGTACGGTCAGGGTTGCACGCATGGGGTTTTCAATGGAATGGTGCCGGAGGTCGGACTCGAACCGACACACTGTCGCCAGTACTGGATTTTGAGTCCAGCGCGTCTACCAATTTCGCCACTCCGGCACGGTGAGGAAGCTCCGCTCACGCGGCAGGCGGCCAAAGTATAGCAAGGTTGCGCACGGCCGCCACCGCATGCCATGGCCCGCCCTCAGGCGGCCGGGGCCGCCAGCCCGTCCTCGTGCAGGATGCGTTTGAAATAGGCGCCCACCAGTGGGTTGAAATGGTCGTAGTCGACCAGGAAGGCGTCGTGGCCCATGATGGACGGCAGCTGCGTGTAGGCGGTCTGGATGCCGTTTTCGGACAGTGCGTTGGCGATCGCCTCCTGCTGGTGCGGGGGAAACAGGATGTCGGTGTCGACCCCGATGATGTAGGCGGATTGCAGCTCGATGCCTTGCAGTGCGCTGGTGAGGTTGGGGTGTCCCTCGGTGCAGTCGAACCAGTCCATCGACCGCGACAGGTACAGGTAGCTGCAGGGGTCGAAGGCGCCGATGAAGCGCCGGGCCGCGGCCTCGAGGTACGATTCCACCTCGTAATTCATGCCGAACGGCTCGGTCGGAAAGTAATTCTGCACCCGCCGGCCGAAGCGCGAGCGCCATTCCTCCGCCGAGCGATAGGACAGCATGCCCAGCTTGCGCGCCATGCGCATGCCGTTTTCCGGCCAGTTTTTCTCGTCGTATTGACCTCCGCGCCAGTTGGGGTCGGATACGATCAGTTCGCGCTGCAGCGAGCGGATCGCGATGCTGAACGGCTCGGATTTCGGAGCGCCCGAGATGTTGAGGTAATGGCGCGCGCCCCGCGGGTTCTGTTGCAGGTAAGCCAGCGTGCTCATGCCGCCCATGGACGGCCCGATGAGCGTGCACAGGCGGTCGATGCCGAGGTGCTTCACCACGCGCGCCGAGGCGGCCGCGATGTCCTCGATGCTGAGGTCGGGAAAATCCAGCCGGTACGGCCGCCCGGTCGTCGGGTTGGTGCTGGCCGGGCCGGTAGAGCCCTTGCAGGAGCCGAGGGAATTGAGGCTGATGACGAAGAAATGCTCGGTATCGATGGGCGCGCCCGGGCCGATCATCGGCTCCCACCAGCCGGGGGACGGGTCGGCCGGGCTCGAGGCGGCATGGGCGCTGGGCGACAGGCCGGTCAGGATCAGCAGGGCGTTGGAGCGGTCTGCATTGAGCTCGCCCCAGGTTTCGTAGGCGATGGTGTATGCGGGCAGGACGCCGCCCCGCTTGAATTCGAGCGGCTGGTCGTCGTGCATGTACAGCGTGGCGGATGTCATGAGCGCGATCGGTTCCAGGCCGTGTCCTGCAATGATAGCGCGACCGGCTCAGCCGGCACGTGTACCGAACGTCATTGCCGACTCAGGCCGACACAAAGCGCCGCGCGGGGCGCGGCGCCGGGTGGGTGACCGGGCGCTCAGGGCGCCCGGTCCATGTGGGCTCACGCGGTGCACGCCTCGGAGGTCAGCAGGCGCTCGATATTCACAGTGAACGCCTCGTAGCCCATGTCGATCATGGCCTGGTTGGGCATGAACTCCACGGTTCCCTGCGTGCAGCTGGTGAAGGTGAATTTGGCCGTTCCCCAGGCAGGCCGGTTCACGTCGTTGGGGTTGAAGCCGGTGCCGAAGGTGGCGCCATCGGTGATCACGAGGTCCACGGTCACCATGGTGCCGGACGGCTGGCCAAGGCCGACCAGGTAAGCCTGGTTGCCCATCGGGTCGTAGGTGTACAGCGCGGCGAAGAAACCCAGCGGGCCGTTGTCGATCAGCCAGCCCTCGCCGTCACGCGCCGCCCCGCCCCACCAGGTGCCGGTGATGGCGAAGGTGATCTTGAACTCGTCGCTGTGAAAGCCCTCGGCGTTGGTGGCCAGCCAGGACGTGCTGCGGTTTCCGTGGCAGGACTTGCAGGCGAACTCGACGTTCACCGCACCCTTGCCGTTGCCATCCAGGTTCACCTGGGATCCGTTGCCGCTGAACATCTGGTAATTGGCGCCCGGATTGATGCGGAACAGGTGGGTCTTGAGGTCACCCTGGTGCGGCCCCAGCGGCTGCGCGGACAGGGTGGCCATCGGCATGTGGCAGTCGGTGCATTCCACGCCTGCGTCGTACATCACGTTGTTGGCGTACGCCGCGGCTTGCGTGGCATGGCAGTCCTCGCACTCGGTCTTGATCGACCACTGGCTCTGCTTGTGGGGATTGTGGCAACTCACGCAGGCCAGTTGATCGCTGTGCGGGCTGGCCAGGAACTCGTTGTACTGGGCCTGGTGGCGAATGAAGCCGCCGCTGGCCTGGATGGTGGCGGTGTCGCCGCGGCTGTGGCACTCGCCGCACATCGCCGCGGTCCCGTCGACCTGCATCGTGTCCCCGGGGCCGTGGCAGGCTTCGCACTGCACCCCCGCGAATGCGAAGGTGCCCTGGATGCCCGGCAGCCCATCCGGGTTGCCGTCGGCCGTGTAACCGGTGGTGTGGCAGGCGCCGCAGTCGTAGACCAGGTTGGCTTCCCCGGCGTGGTAGTCGCTCCATTCGCCGGTGAGAAAGTTGAACTGGTTGTTGCCGGGCCCGTTGCCGTCGCCGGTGATGATGTAGCCGTCGGTGTCCAGGAAGCGGGCCTTGCGCTTGTGCCCGCCAATCACGTAGCTGATGTCGTCCCAGGTCAGCCCGGCTGGCAGGGGGATCGCCCGGTTGCGGGCCTCGGCGGAGTGCATCAGGATGAAGCGATGGCCGGAGGCTACCCAGTTCTCGTAGTTGTCGGGGTGGCAATCGGCGCAATCCTCGGCGCCCCAATAATCCTGCGCCGACAGTTGCACCGGGCCGGCCAGGCCCATGGCCCCGATCAACACCGCGAGGACGGCGGGCAGTCTCCAGTGGTTGCAACGGATTCTTCTTGTCCCGGACATGGCTTGCTCCTTTGTGCTGAATCAAAGCAGGGTTGCGGACTACGCGCACCATGATCTCCGCTCTTCGCGGCCGGCGCGCTGACCTGCGTCACGAAGGGGTTTTTACCATGCGGGCGCATTTCATTCCAATGATATGCATCAATTGGCGGCGGGCGCGGTTGGGGTAGGGAACTGGCGCTGCCCGGCGCGCTCGGGCAGCCGGCACATCGACCGCTATAATGGGGCGAGCGAGCAAGCAAGAAGCACCCATGCCGATCGAATCGCCGTGATGCCACACGCCTACTCCACCTTGACCGGGCCCCGGTCCGCCAGCGTACGCTCCGGCCAGGCGCAACCCCACGAGCGGCTGCCAGAGGTGCTGGCGCGTCACCGTGAGGCGCCCTGGCGGGCGCCGGTCCCGGGGCACACCGCGGCGGCTTTCGAGCAGGTGTGCCGGCTGCTGCGGGCGGGTGAGTCGGATCGCCTGGTGCTGGATTCCGGTTGCGGCAGCGGCGTGAGTTCCCGCTTGTTCGGCGAGCAGCTGCCGGGGCACGTGGTGATCGGCATCGACCGCTCGGCGGCCCGCCTGCAGCGTTGCGGCGCGCACGCGAGCGCGCGGCGGCAGGGCAACTGCATCTGGGTGCGGGCCGAACTGGCGGCCTTCTGGCGGCTTGCCGGCCGGGCCGGCTGGCGGCTGCGCCGCCATTACCTGCTGTACCCGAACCCGTGGCCCAAGGCGCGGCACCTGCGTCGGCGCTGGCACGCGCACCCGGTATTCCCGGACCTGCTGCGCCTGGGCGGCCGGCTGGAGATGCGCTGCAACTGGCGGGTCTACGCAGACGAATTCGCCGCCGCGGTGGGGTTGCTGACGGGCCTCCCGATACAGCCCGAGCGCCTGTGCATCGACCGGCCGTGCTCGCCCCACGAGCGCAAGTACCTGGCGAGCGGGCATGCGCTGTATGCCGTGGTTGCGGAGCTGGGCGGGGCGGCCGCGGTGGCATGAACAATGCCCCGGGGGTGGCCCCGGGGCATGGCTGGCATTCGGTCAGCGGGTGTGGCGAGCCCGTGTCAGTAGCGGTACACGTATGCGGCCATCACCAGCGACAGGTCATAATTGGCGGCGGCCTGGCCCAGCAGCAGCACGTTGGAGGGGCCGTCGACCGGCACATCGTCCAGCGCGAAATCGCTGGTTCTGAGCTCCTGCTTCTCGTATGACAGCCGGATGGCCGACCTGCGGTTGATCTGGAACAACCCGAACACCGTCCAGGATTCCATCTGGGAGATCAGCGTCGGCAGCGGGGCGGCGTTGATGCTGGTGCCGCCGGTCACGTCCATGTCGCTCTTGACCTTCGAGTAGGTATAGTCCATGCCGAGCTCGATGTGTCCCCCGACACCCTTGTCCTTGCCGAGCTGGTCGAACACCAGTGACACGTTCCAGGTATCGACGTCGTCTTCCGAGGTGACGAACCAGTTGCGGTCCGGGTCGACCGCGGAACTGGCCGAGGCCCAGCTGCGGCTCGACTGGTCGGCATCGTAGGATTCCACCGTGTAGAAGCCGGTCAGGTTCACGCCCTCGACCGGGTAGAACCCGACGTCGAACGAGACGGACTTGACCTCGGCCTGGTTGAGGCCCAGCAGGTCATCCGCGCCGGGGTTGTACTCATCCTCGAACCAGCTGCCGGCGATGGCGAAATTGAACTTCGGCGACGGGAAGAAATCGGCCCGCACCCGATATTCGTCACGGTCGCGGTCGGTCTGGTTGTACTTGCGCATGGCCGGCAGGTTTTCGAAGTCGTCCTCGTCCACCGTGCCCGGGATGTGCGAGAGCAGGAACGGGCGGTTGCCGATGTATTCATCCACGTCCCGCTCGCTGGTGGCGAAATCCAGGGACAGCGAAGCATGTTCCCACCGGTTGAAGTGAATGCCAGCGAACACCTCGGTCTCGTCGGCGTCCACCACCTCGGAGTACTCCCGGTTGTAATCCCGGTACTCGACCCCGCCCTTGAGCCGCAGGCCGCGCGTGGCGCGCCAGGTGGCGGTCAGGTCGATCTGTTCCTTCTCGTAGCTGTACGGCAGGTTGATGCGCCCCTCCTCGGGATCCTTCTGGTTCTGCGAATCGCCCCCGATGTAGACCCACACCAGGCGCGGGGTGTCGTTCTCGCGCTCATCCAGGCTGTAGTTGAACACCAGTCCGAGCCCGTCCAGCGGGCGCGCGGTGTAGCGGATGTTGGCGTGCAGCGTTTCGATCTCGGCGTCCAGCACCTCCGCTGGCAACGGGATGTCCACGTTCAACGCCGGGTTGACGGAGTAATCGAACAGCCGGTCGTCCTGGTCCATGGTGCCGAAGGAGAGGTCCGCGCTCAGGCGCGAGGTGGCGCTGAAATTGATGCCGCCATACAGCCTCACCTGCATCGCCTGGTTGTCAGGCTCCAGCGAGTAAAGACCGTAGCCATCCGGGAACCCCACCCCTGGGGCCCAGCCGGAGCGCTGGCCGTAGGGGTTTTGCCAGCTGGCCGACTTTTCGCCGTTGTCGAACCAGGAAGCGTACAGCGCGACGCCGAACTGGTAGCGCGGGTTACCGAAGTGGAAGGCGGCTTCCATGATGTCGGTCTCCCAGTCCATCGGCGCGGGCAGCACCACGGCGCGGGGGTTGCCGCCGCTGTTACCGATGACGCCACCGAAGGTCCGCAGGCCGTCCTTCTCCTCGTGGCGCCAGTCGATGCTGAAGGTCCACTGGCGGCCCACGTTGCGGTCGTAGGCGAGGTCCAGCCGCTGGCGCTCCCAGCCCACGTCGATGGGCGCGAGGTTTTCCTCCAGGGTGGCGAAGCTGCTGGTGGTGCCGCCGGGCGGGCCGACCCAGTTTGCCGGCAGGTCCATCACGCCCGTGCCGACGCCGAGGAAGGGCGTCATGCCGTCGTTGAAACGGTTATTGGGGATCTCCCGGTAATCGGCGTTGAAATGCTGGGTGCCCTGGTCCCTGAAGTCGAATTCGACGCGGCGGGAATCCAGCCCAAGGCGCCAGCCCTGCAGGCGCCAGGACCGCGTTTCGCCGCTGTCCCATTCCGGCCGCGATTCCAGCCGGAAGTCGATCAGCGGCTCGTAGCCCTCGTCGGTGAGGCCGGTGTATTTGCCGAAGCGGTACGCATCCTCGTCCAGGTAGTAGGCGCCAATGCTGAACTCCTGCTCCAGCTGGCGCTTCGATTCTTCGGTGTCCTCTTCGTCCGGGGCGGCTTCCTGTGCCGCCGCGCCCAGTGGCAGCGCCAGCAGCGCGCTGAACAGCAGTTGCCGGAAGCTTGCTCGGGTGTTCTTCATTTCTCGCTCCTCAGTCACTGTGCGCCGGTCACCGGGTCAGCCGGATGCCGCTGGGGTGGTTGGAACCGTGGACCTGGTTGTGGCAGTTCATGCAGGCCTTGCCGACCACCCGCTGGTCGAAATCGTTGGGCGGTACGTCCACGCCGCTGTACGCGCTGCTCGGGTGGAACGGCGCCGCGTGGCACTGCTGGCACAGCCACGGCGAGCGCGCCACCAGCATGTTGGGGTGATTGGAGCCGTGTGGCGTGTGGCAGTTCGTGCAGTCCTCGCGGGCCGGCTGGTGCTCCCACAGGTAGGGGCCGCGTTTCTCTGCGTGGCAGTCGTAGCACTGCTCGTTGATGGTGTTGCGTCGCAGCAAACCGGGGCCGTCGCTGCCGTGTGGGTTGTGGCAATCGGTGCAAGCCAGCAGGCCGGTATGCGAATAGGCATTCGACGAGGTCTGCACGGGATGGCGCGATTGCCGCAGGAACTGCGCGCGTTGTTCCTTGTGGCACTGGAAGCACACCTGGGGCTGGGTTTCCAGGGCCAGCACGGGGTCGTCGGGCTGGTGCACGCTGTGGCAAGACACGCAGGTGACGCCCTCGATGTTGTGCGTGCTCCCGGGCCAGTGGAAGCGGGTTTCCTGCTGGTGGCAATCGAGACAGATCGCGTTCTGGTCTTCGCTGGCGGTGGTCTCGTCAAACAGGAAACCGGGCGCTTCGCGTCCCATGGACATCACGTGGGCCTTGCTGGGCCCATGACAGCCCTCGCAGGCGTGGTTGCCTTCGCCGAAGGGCGTGTTTGGGTCGCCGGTGAGCGCCATGGGCGTCATGAGGATCTCGTGGGCGGGCAGGGCGCCCTTTTCCCCGTGGCAGTTCAGGCAGATTTTGGGCGCCATGCCGGAGTATTCCGCAGGCGGTGCAGCGCCCTCGTCGGCTGCCAGGCACGTGGCGGTCAGGGCCAGCAGGCCCGCCAGCAGCATGCCTGGGAACAGCCGCTTGCATGTCCATACGGGGTTGAATGGATGTCTCATTGCGTCGCTCTCTTTTTTGGTATCCGCGGTTGGGGCCGTGGTCTCGAACCGGCCCTGGCTGGCGTTCAGGCCGTGGCTGGCCAGCCGTCTTTTTGTGCCGTGCCAAGTATTCAATTTCGGCGCTGGAATTACATCCGGAAAAACACCTATGCGACCGGTCCGGCAGGCTGAAACCCGCTTGGTTGTTATGTTCTGCAAAAAGACCATGCGCCGGGCATCAATTCTGATCTGGGTCACATGATGGAAGCAAGCGGGCCCTTAAAATCAGCTTCGTAGCATCAATGCACCCCGACCGGGGTGGCAAGGCCAGCGACCGGCGCGTGATGGCCGGCAAGCTGGCAAAGGAATGCCCATGACTGCAATGCGAGCAACCGGTGGCCGGAGGCGGCAATCCGTGGGCAGCTTTGGGCCGCCATGGCTCCTGGTCCAATTGGCGCGGGGGGCCTGCCTGGCGGCCGGCCTGGTCATGGCCGGTGCCGTTGCCGGCGACCCCGAGCCGGCGCCGTCGGCCGAGAATGCCTTGTGTCTGAACTGCCACGGGATGCCCGGGTTCGCCATGCCGGGTCCCGATGGGGCGATGCGTGCGCTGCACGTCGACCGGCAGCGCTTCGGAGCCAGTGTCCACGGCCAGCAGGCTTGCACCCATTGCCACCAGGACATCGACGGCGTGCCGCATCAGAAGGGCGTGGAGCACCTGGTCGGCTGCGTGCAGTGCCATCGCGACCTGTGGGACCAGGCGCAGCGCACGGACAGCACCGATGAGCACGCCCGGCTCGGCGAGGTGGTGGAGCAGATCGAGCGTTACATGAATTCGGTCCACGCGCGGCCGAGCATGGTCGATCAGTCGCACACCAATGCCACCTGCTACCACTGCCATGATGCGCATTATGTCGACCCGATCAATGGCGACGAGCCGGGGCGCTACACGCGGTTGAACTCGCCGGCGGTCTGTGGGTCATGCCACGCGCAAATACGCGATGACTACCTGCAGTCGGTGCACGGAACCGCGCAGGGCGCCGGCAACGTCGAGGCGGCGGTCTGCATCGACTGCCACACGCCGCACAACATCGACTCACCGACGATCGATTCCATCAAGCTGGCGATCACCCAGAACTGCGGCAACTGTCATCAGCAATCCCTGCGCAGCTACATGGGCACCTATCACGGCCAGGTCAACACGCTGGGCTATGCCTTCACCGCGAAGTGCTATGACTGTCACGGCTCCCACCAGGTGCAACCGGTGGCGGACCCGCGCTCGCGCATGCACGAAAGCAACCGCCTGGAGACCTGCCGCGGCTGCCACGAGGAGGCCACCGCCGGTTACGCGTCCTTCCAGCCGCACGGGACCGCGCACGATTTCCACAAGTACCCGCAGATCTGGATCGCATCGAAGTTCATGATCGGGCTGTTGCTGGGCACGTTCGCGTTCTTCTGGCTGCACTCCGCGCTGTGGTATTACCGCGAGTGGCGCGACCGCAAGCAGGGCAAACACCTGCAGCGCGGCCCCGCTGCCGAGGCGCCTGCAGGGCAGGAAAGCGTCTATTTCCGACGCTTCCCACGCATGTGGCGGCTGGCGCATCTGGTGGGCGCCTTGTCCATCATGACGCTGGTTCTGACCGGAATCGCGGTGCTGTACGCCGAGAGCGCCTGGGCCACAGTCCTCATGAGCCTGCTGGGCGGGCCGAAATGGGCGGCCCTCATTCATCGCGCGGCGGCGCTCGGCTTCATCGGCGTATTCTTCGCGCACCTGGTCTACCTGGCCTGGTACGTCGGGCGCAATTACCGCACCTTCCGCTGGTTCGGGCCCAACTCGCTGATCCCCAACTGGCAGGATTTCAAGGACATCGCCGCCATGTTCCGATGGTTCATCGGCCGTGGTCCACGTCCTGAATTCGAGCGCTGGACCTACTGGGAGAAATTCGATTACTGGGCGCCGTTCTGGGGCATGACGATCATCGGCATCAGCGGCATGATGATGTGGTTCCCGAGCCTGACGGCCGAGTACCTCCCGGGCTGGGTGTTCAACGTGGCGACGATCGTGCATGGCGAGGAGGCGTTCCTGGCGGCGGTGTTCCTGTTCACCGTGCACTTCTTCAACAACCACTTCCGGCCCGAGAAATTCCCGCAGGAGATCGTCATGTTCACCGGCGCCATGCCGCTCGAAACCTACCGTCGCGAGCATGAACTCGAGTACCGGCGGTTGCGGGACAGCGGCGAACTGGACCGCTACCTGGTGGCTGCGCCATCGCGCCGGATGACCGCGGCCTCCAAGGTGCTCGGAGCGGTGCTGATCCTGGTCGGGTTGGCGCTGTTGACACTGGTGCTGCTCGGTTTTCTCGGCATATAGTTAGCCAAGGAGAGACGCTCGATGAAAGGCAGTGTGATGATCAGACGGACTCTGGGCCTGCTCGCGTGTGCCACGCTGGCGGCTTGCATGCAGGAACCCCAGGAGCCCACCCAGCCGGCCGATGCGCAAGCCGGCCGCCTGCTGGCGGAGCGCGATTGCGTTGGCTGTCATGGCCTCGATGGGCATGGTGCGGCACCCGGCATCCCGCACCTGGCGGCCCAGCCGCAGCAATACCTCACGGATTCCCTGCTCGCCTACCGCGACGGGCGTCGGACCCATGCCGCCCTCAAGGATCTCACCTCGCACATGAGCGAGGACGCATTGCGCGATGTCGCTGCTTTCTACGCCGGCCTGCCGCCGCTTTCGCCAGCCGACCCGTCGGCGGAGCCACGGCCGGCGCTGACGCCGCTGGAGCAGGGCCAGCAACTGGCGCAGGCATGCGCGGATTGTCACGGCGCGGATGGCAACAGCACGCAGCCGGGGGTGCCGAGCCTGGCCGGCCAGCAGCCCCTGTATTTCATGGCGGCCTCGCGCGCCTACCTGAACGGCACGCGCGGCACCTCCGATATGAAGCCGGCGCTGGTCGGGCTGAGTCACATCGATCTGGAGAAGCTGGCGCTGTTCTATGCCTCGCAGGCCCCGGCCGCCCGCGATGCGGCGCCATTCGGCAACCCGCTGGCGGGTGCCACGCTCAGCGCGGCGTGCGCGGGCTGTCACGGTGCAGGGGGGGTGAGCCACGATGCCGCCACGCCCAGCCTGGCCGGCCAGGATCCGCAATACATGGTCAATGCGCTGGAGGCTTACCGCGGCCATGTCCGCCAGCATGACGTGATGCTGGCCGAGCGCACGCGCGAGGAAATCGAGAACATTGCCGCCTTCTACGCCGTCCAGCCTTCACGCGCGGCCGAGTATCAGCCCCTGACGCCGGAGGCGCTGGCCGAGAAATGCGACCGCTGTCACGGTGCCGGGGCGGCAGCCTCTGGCGGGGTGCCCGTGATCTCCGGCCAGGACCGCACCTACCTGATCATGGCGCTGCGCGCGTATCGCGACGATCGTCGCGAAAGCTCCCTGATGCACAAGATGAGCATGATCTACAGCGATTCGATGATCGAGGGATTGGCGCACCTCTACAGCAACCAGCCGCCCCCGTAGGCGGGCGGAAGGTGCCCCGGCCGCAGCGCGAGCCGGGCCTGACTCAGGAAATGTCGCCGTCCGTTTCCCGGGCGCGGTTTCGCACGTGCTCGGGCACGGTGTAGAACCACATCTGGTACATCGAGCTGAACCACATGATGGCGAAACTCATGGCCATCAGGATGCCGGCGATCATCGTGACCCAGGCGAAGGGTGCAAACAGCTTGATGAAATACCAGGACGCCACGTCAGCGGCGATGCAGTGAAATGGCATCACGATCACCACGTTCTTGAACCACAGCGGACGGATGTACGCGTGGCTGAAGATGAAGCCCAGCAGGAAGAATATGAAGGTGATGCCGAACATGTGGATGTGCGAGGCCCGCACCAGGCTGTAGATGTCCTTGCCGGTATCGGCCTGCACGGTTTCCATCACGTTCTCGAAGCCGTCCAGGTTCGACAGGTGGGGGTTGCTGCCGTCATGGCAGGTCAGGCAGTTCTGCTCGATGATGGCGTGGATGCGGGTTTCGTAGTCGGCCTTGCTGGCGCCCGCGCGGATCCACTGCAGCATCTCGCCCAGGTCGCGCTTGGCCAGCATGGTGGACATCGGGCCCTGCAGGGCGGTTTCCAGACGGGTGCCTTCGGTGCTGCCACCATAGGTCAGGATGATGTCCTCCACCGACAGCCCCCGTCGGCCGTCCAGGCCGCCGTGCGAGGCCAGCACGTAGATCAGCGCGAACAGGTAACCCAGCCCCATGACCAGCAGGGCGCTGGTGAACAGCGTGCGCATGCTGACGGGCAGTTCCTGGAAATGCCAGTACAGCCGGTGGATCCGTTCGGCGTTCATGTCGGGTCCGTCAACAGTCAGGGCCCGGCCGCCGCGCCCGTGAATTGGCGGCGGCCGGGCGGTGAGGGTGAACGAGGGATGGCCGTGCCACGCCGGGCGTGACGCCGGTTAATCGCCGCCGAGCGTGGCGTAATAGGCCGCGATGTCGGCGATGTCCTCGTCGCTGAGCTGGCCCGCAAACATGGCCATCATGGGGTCGCCTTCGCCCGCTTTGAAAGCCATCATCTTCTGCACGTGCAGTTCCTCGTCGAGGCCCGCCAGTGCCGGCGCGGAATCGGTGCCTGCGCCGTTGGCGCCGTGGCAGCCGCCGCAATTGGCGGCTTTGGCCTCTCCGGCGGCGGCATCGCCGCCTGCGTGCGCCGCGCCCGCCAGTGCCAGCATCGCGATCGCCGCGAACAGGGTCATCGTCTTGTGCATGGTTCTCTCCTCTGCGGTTTCAAATAGGGCGGCCCCGGGGGGCGGATGCCCGTCAGCATTCGGTCCCGGCCGAGGCCGGGCTCACTCATTATCTTCGCATGGCAGGTCGACGTAAACGATCGACCGGGGCTCCTGCCGGGCATAATACGCTGCCAGGCGATCAATGTTCATCCGCCCCAACGGCTCGGACATGGCGTGCATGATGCGGTTGTCGCGCTCGTCACTGGCGTACTCACCCAAAACCTTGAGCAGATAGGCCTCATTCTGGCCGGCCAGTGCCGCCATGCGGGGGTCGGTGCTGTTGCCCTGCGGGCCATGACAGCGGTTGCAGCGCTCGATCCACTCGGCGGTGGTCAGGGGCTTGCGGACCCTCCGTGCGCGGGGTGTCTGCTGCGCGTAGAAGGTGGCGAGGTTCTGGATATCCACGTCACCCACCTCGGCCATGGCATTGTTCATGGGTTCGTGCGGGCGCTGCCCGTTCCGATAGGCCTGCATGGCGCTTACCAGGTAGGCCGCGTCCTGTCCGGCCAGGGTGGGCATGTCGGGCACGTCGACATTGCCGTCGGCGCCGTGGCAGTTGGCGCAGGCCTCGGCCGCAATGCGCCCCGCCTCAGCGTCGCCGTCGCCCGCCGCGGCCGTGCGGGCGGGCGCCTGCAGGGCGTAGAACAGGCCCATGTTGGCGAGCGTGGTGGCATCCAGCGATCCCACCAGCATGCGCATCATGCTGTTGGGCCGTGAGCCGTCCTGGTAGGCCTGCATGGCGGCCACGAAATAATCCGGATGCTGGGCCGTCAGGTTGGGCATGGCCGGCATCGTGCTGTTGCCGGTTTCCCCGTGGCAGCTGGCGCAACCCGAGGTGGCGGCCCGGGTCGCTTTGAGCGGATCCTCGTTCAGGGGCGGCAACGGCCGGTCGCCGCCGGGGTCGGCAGCGCTGCGATGCGGGGCCAGGCTGGCATAGTAGATGGCGGTTTTCAGCAGCGCATCGGAATCCAGGAACATGACTGCGTTGCGCATGGTCTCGTCGGGGCGCTCGCCCCGCTGGTAGGCCAGCATCTTGCGGTACAGATAAACGGTTCTCTGGCCTCCCAGGTGCGGTTGATGCTCACTGGCGCTAATGCCGTCCAGGCCGTGGCACGTCGCACAGGATTTTTCGGCCAGCGCGCGGCCCTGTTGGAGATCGGCATGGGAGGGGAACAGGGCCGCACGCTCCGCTGCCGACATGGGCGCGGACGTATCCTGGGCGAGGCTGGTTCCGGGGCCGACCAACAAGAAGGTGGCGAACATGAATCCCGCGAGTGACCTGATCATATCGAACCTCGTTCTTGTCGCTGTCCCTGGTGGGGTCACAGGTTGGCGTGTTGCTGTCCTTCCTCGGGGCTTTAATTATAAGTAATCCTGCCTCCTGTGGTTGCGTGTTGCGATCCCGGCTCGCCCATGCCGCCTGTCGCCCGGCCCTGCCAATCTGGAGCGAGAAACGTTGGCGCCCGGCGAGGTGGACGATGTTTGCGGATCTCGCCCCTGCGCTCGCGCACCAGGCCGGCAGGACCACCCCCATGACGACTGACGAAAAAATGCAATCGGATGAATGTGTTGGGGCGATCGAGATGCACCTTCTTCCTGGAGCCCAGAGAAAGCCTGAAGGCGGGCGGTTGATCCAGATCATTGTTGGGAAAGGCTTGAATAATTAATGTCTGTTTGATGAATGATTTAGGTTAGGCAAAGAAGCACACAAGGTGTGAAGACCGTTAAGTGGCCGGTGAAATCAGGGATTCCGTGCTCAAACTAAGGCTGAATGGTCCTATGAAAAGGAATCAGGCCGTTGACCTTCACCCCGGGCCCCGGGGGCCACGGGTGGCTGGAGTGACCCTGTTCGCGGGCAGTGCTCTGCTGCTGTGGGCGGGGCTGGTGGTTTGGAGCGTCAGCCTCGCACAATCCGAAGCGGAGGCGGTCGAGCTGGTCAGGAACACGACCCCGGACGGCGCCGAGTTCTGGGTGATGCCGCGCAAGTCGGAGCTGACTTATTACCCCTGCGCCCAGTGCCACAAGCTCATTCCACCGAACCCGGAAGTCAGGAAACTCTTTTCGCCGCACCCCTCGGAACTGGATCACGGAGACGAGCGCATCTGGTGTCTGACCTGTCACGATATCGAGGACCGCAACACTCTTACCAATCTGCTCGGCGAAAGCGTTGATTTCGACCGCGCTGCCGAGGTCTGTGCCAGTTGCCACATGCAAAGGCACCAAGACTGGATGTTCGGCGGGCACGGAAAGCGGCGGGGCGACTGGCAGGGCGAGCGGGTCATTTACAGTTGCCCGCAGTGCCACGATCCGCATACTCCAACCATCAAGCCCCGGGCTCCCAAACCGCCACCCCCTGTCAGGAAGGGGCTGGCGCGTCCGTTACATCCTGAAGCTGAAGAATACCTGAGTGTGTGGGAGCGACTGGAGAGTGATGACCATGACTAACGCGCGCAGCAAGCGGGCAGCTTCCCCCGCATCGGGCATGACGAGGCGCAAATTCATAAAGCGCGCGGGAGCTGCGGGCTCGCTGGCCGCGGCGGCTGCCTCCGTGCCGGCGGTGAGCGCAGGAGCGTGGGGTGGCGAGACCATGCAGGACGCCTTCGGCACCTTCTTTCAGGATCAGTACAAGAAAATGTCGCCGGAGGAAATCGAGGAGGCCCTGGCGCGTATCGAACGACGGGCCTTGCGGGAAACCGGGGTGAGAATCAAGTGTGAAAACACCCCGCCCATCCCGGGTGTGGTGTTCGGATATGCGATCAATATTTCGAAGTGCAAGGGCTACCGGGACTGCGTGTACGCCTGCGTCAAGGAGAACAACTTGGGCAGGGATTCACAAATGCAGTACATCCGGGTGCTGGAAATGGACCGGGGCACCCGTAATCTGGAGAAAGCCGATCACTATTACGATTCGGAGATCGTGCCGCAGGAGGGCAAGTATTACCTGCCGGTACAGTGCATGCAGTGTGACAACCCGCCCTGCGTCAAGGCCTGCCCCGTCGAGGCAACCTGGAAGGAGCCGGACGGCATCGTGGTCATCGACTACAACTGGTGTATCGGCTGCCGCATGTGCATGAGCGCCTGCCCGTACTGGGCCCGGCATTTCAACTGGACGGAACCCGAGGTACCCGCCGAGGAGATCAATCCCCTCACGCATTACCTCGGAAACCGTCCGCGCATGCGGGGTGTCACCGAGAAGTGTCATTTTTGCGTACAACGGACGCGCAAGGGGCTACTGCCTGCTTGCGCAGAAGCCTGTCCCAATGGGGCCAGAATATTCGGCAATCTGCTGGACCCTGACAGCGAGATTAGATATGTACTTGAAAATAAGGATGTATTCAGGCTCAAGGAAGACCTGGCAACCGAACCGAAATTTTGGTACTTCTCCGACTGATGGGTAAATCCATGGCCGTGCGTCATTTCATTTTCGATGCGATAAAGGAGTTGTTCACCGGCTCGAAGCGCTACTGGAGCTGGATCGGCTTTCTCCTGATCCTGTTGGCTCACGGGGTATCCAGTTACGTCACCCAGATGCAGTCTGGCCTGGTCGTGACCGGCATGAGCGACCAGGTTTCCTGGGGCTTTTACATCTCCAATTTCGCGTTTTTCGTGGGCATAGCCGCCGCTGCCGTACTACTGGTCATCCCGGCGTACATCTTTGATCGCAAGGACGTCAAGGAGGTGGTGCTGCTCGGGGAAAGCATGGCCATTGCCGCGGTACTGGTGGCATTGATGTTCGTGATGGTCGATCTGGGGCGGCCCGAGCGCATCTGGCACGTCATTCCCTACATCGGTGCGTTCAACTTTCCCGACTCCATCCTGGCCTGGGACACCCTGGTGCTGAGCGGCTACCTGCTGCTCAACGCGGCAACCCTGTGTTACGTGCTTTTCCTGCATTACCACGGCAAGATTCCGACATCAAAACTGTACTTTGCCGTCGTTGTCATCACCATGTTCTGGGCCATCTCGATCCACACGGTCACCGCCTTCATGTTCTCATCAAACCCATCGCGGGCCATGTGGCATACCTCCCTGCTGGGGCCAAGATTCATTGCTTCGGCTTTCGCCTCGGGGCCGGCATTGATCATCATTACGCTGGGGGTGATCCGAAGCCTCACGGATTACCGCTTTAGCCAGACCGTGATCGACATTCTGGCCCTGATCATGACGGTCGCGTTGCAGATGACCCTGTTTTTCGTCGGAGTCGAGTTGTTCACCGATTTCTACAACGAGGGACATCACGGAGCCTCCATACGCTACCTGTTCCTCGGTATTGAAGGCCTGGGCAACCTGCGACCCTGGATCTGGGCTGCGCTGGCCATGAACCTGGTTGCAGTGAGCATACTCATGCTGCATTCCCTGCGGCGCGACATGAAGTGGCTCTACACCGCCTGCGTGTTGACGTTTTTTGGAATCTGGATAGAGAAAGGCATGGGTCTGGTCGTGCCAGGATTCATTCCCACCACGCTGGGTGAGGTCTTCGAGTACTCGCCAACCGCGACAGAAATCAGCATTGCGCTGGGTATCTGGGCCTTCGGCATGCTCGTATTCACCATATTGGCGAAGACCGTCGTCGCGGTTGAACTGGGGCGCTTGAAGTACCAGGATCCCAACCCTTATCGGCCGCGAGCGCTGTAGACCAATCCGGTCGCCGATCATCGTTCGGGAATCGTGGCCAGCGGTTTATCCGCCGGCACACGGGGAGTCGTTCAGTCGCGGGTCGGCCGCTCGTCCCAGGCAGTCTTGAACATGCCTTCCAGCTCGGCCAGGATTTCGGCTGAACTCTCGTCCATCGTGGCGAGGTCGAAGCGGTGTACCCGGGCTACGGCGTCATTGTACTTGGAGGTAATGGCGCCCACTTCCTCTCTGGTTTCGCCTGGCCAGCTCTGTTCCTCGTAATACATGGTCACCCAGGCGAGGTAGACCTTGCCGATGTTCAGGCGGTGCAGGAACTCGTCTGCGCGGTCTGCTACCAGCGGGAGCGCCTGGGGATTGTCATCGAAATGGCAGGTGTGGCAGCTTTGCTTGACGATATCCCGGTAGTCTGGCCTGGGCCGCATCGCGCTATGGCAGGTGGTGCAGCTGGGCGCTGTCCTGTCCTCCATCAGCGCTTTGAAGTGCTTGCTCAGTTTGAATTGCGCAAGCTTGTCCGGATGGCAGCTGCCGCAGGTCTCAGGCAGATTCTTGAAGAACAGGCGGCTTTCCGGATCGGTGACCTTGAGAATGGTGTTGTGGGCGGCCTCCTTCCCTGCCGCTGCTGGATCACCGCTGTGGCAAAAATCACAGGTCAGACCCGCTTCCTTGTGCGGTGACTTGATCCAATCCTGGTAATAATCATGCAGTTTCCGATCCTGCACGAAATAGTTCGGGTCACTGTGGCAGTCGATGCAACTGTTGGCGGCCCATGCGCCCGCCAGGGACATCGCAGGGAGAACGACCAAACCGAGCACGGCTTTAAGGTATGCATGAATCATGGGCAGCTCCTCTGGTGGCCTCAATCGACATCTGCCGATTTCGTGACGTGCATGGACCGGATTCCGAATTGAAAACGCACTGTACGGATTCCCGTTCAGCCCACTGATGGCATTGAAGTTTCCGTCTCACCATTAAGGGCTATTCTAAATATGCATCCCGGATGCATGTTGATTTGCATCAACCATTTGGACCGGGTCGCAGCTCGCCAAGCACGGTGATCAATGGCTGGAGTGAACCGCTTCCCCCAAGCGATGGTTCAATTGTCGTTCGCGCCCTGGTCGATCCAGAGTCTGATCTTGTTGATCTGCGCCTGGCTGACTTTCTCCCGGCTTTGATGGGGCATCCTGATGGACGGATCCGCCCGTCCTTCCATCAGCACAACCAGGTTGCTGCCCATGCTGTCGCCGGGGATGACCATCGGGCCGTTGCGGGCGCCTCGCATGAGAGTGGCATAGGTGGTCAGGTCGAGGCCCGCGGTTTCATAACCCACGCCGCCCTCCTGGTGGCACTCAACGCAATACTGGTCCAGCACCGGTTTCACCGCCTGCCTGAAACTGACCGGCTCCTCCCGCGCGCAGCCGCCCGCCACCAGAACGGTCACCAGCAGGGCCAGGAGATTTAAAAATCGGGTTGTTCGGTCTTTCATGGCGCGCCTCGCTTGGCGTTTCACGGGGCTTGCAAGCCCTGACACGGCCTTGCTTAAAAACTACCCAAGGGCCGGGCACTGCCGCTTGATGCAGGTCATGCTTTCTGGATTATAGCGCCGGTGCGCTGGGTATGCCGGTGCGCTTGCGGTAAGGTGTGCGGTGTTCGCCGCACAGGCATTCGGAGCGTCGCTGAGGACATGAAAACCATCGTAGTCGGCGCGGGCATATCCGGCCTGGCGACCGCCCATGCCCTGCGGGTGATGCAGCCCGGCATCGAGTTGCGGGTACTCGAAGCCGCGGGGCGGGTCGGCGGCAAGGTCTGGACCGAGCAAACGCCGGAAGGCTTCCGCTGCGAATGGGGCGTCAACGGTTTTCTCGACAACAAGCCGAAGACCCTCGAGCTGGCAGCCGCGCTGGGCCTGGAGCCACTGCGGGGCCGGGCGGCCGCCGATCGCCGCTACGTCTTTCGTCACGGCACCCTGCACAGCCTTCCCGAATCGCCTCCCGCGTTCCTGACCTCGCGCCTGATGAGCCTGCCGGGCCGCCTGCGGGTGCTGTGGGAAGTGCTGGCGCCGAAAGGCCGCGCCGAGGACGAGACCCTGGCCGAATTCGCGCAGCGGCGGCTCGGCCGCGAGGCCTTCGAGGCCCTCATCGACCCCATGGCCTCCGGCGTGTTTGCCGGGGATCCGCATCGCATGAGCCTGAAAAGCTGCTTTCCCCGCATTCACGAGCTGGAGAGCCGTTATGGCAGCCTGATCCGCGGCATGATCCGCCTGCAGATCGAAGCGCGGCGCCGGGGTGGCAGCGGACCGGGCGCCGGCCCCGGGGGCAAGCTGACCTCCTTTGCCGACGGTATGGGCGCGATGACCGGGCGCCTGGCGGAGCAGCTCGGCGCACGAGTAAGGCTGGCAACGCCGGTGGCGGCCATCGAGCCGGCCGGAGGCCGGTTCCTGGTGCACACCGAATCCGGGCCGGCGGAAGAAGCGGAGTGCGTGGTGCTGGCCGCGCCTGCGTTCCGGCAGGCGCAGATCCTGCAGTCGCTGGATGGGGAGCTGGCGGACCTGCTGCGGGGTATCGAGTATCCGCCGGTGGCGGTCGTGTGTCTGGGCTTCGCGGCGCGGGACGTCGCCGGGCGCCTGGACGGTTTCGGATTCCTCGTGCCGGGCAGCGAGGGACGCCGCATTCTCGGCACCGTATTCGACTCCTGCGTGTTTCCCGGGCGCGCGCCGAAGGGCTCGGTCCTGCTGCGTACGCTGGTTGGCGGCGCGCGCTTCGCCGAGTTGGCGCAGCTGCCCGACGCGCAATTGCTGGATGCGGTGAGGGCCGAGCTGAAGGACGTGCTCGGCATCGCCGGTGAGCCCGCGTTTGCGCAAATCCACCGTCATCAGCATGCCATTCCGCAATACCACATCGGCCATGCCCGCCGGCTGGAGGCCATCGCCACCACCCTGCGCGGGCATCCCGGGCTGGTGCTCACCGGCAACGCGTTCCGGGGCGTGAGCCTGAACGACTGCATCGAGAATGCCTGGCGCGTGGCCGGCGCGCTGATCGAGGGTTGGTCGGCGTAAAAATACCCGCCGGGAAACGGCTCGCTTACCGGCCGTACTGACCTGGATCAAGTGTCGTTCGGTTTGCGACGCCGGCGCCGTCATCGCGCGCGTTCTGTTGACCCCCGTCATCAGTCGGGCCCCATTCGCTGCCTAGACTTGGAACGCTCGCGTTGACGGCATTGGGTCATTTGACCCATGCGTTTGCCAGTGCCTCCCGCCGGGGCCCTGCCGGGCGCGGCCCGCCTGATTGGCAAAGCGTTTATTTTGGATTTTTCGTGCCGCGGCACGAGGGGAGGTGGGAAGTGAAACTGGAGTATCGGAAGTACATCATTTGGCTCGTCGGTGCCGCGGCATTGTGCGCAGTGACCGGTGCAGCGGTGGCGCAGGACGAGCCCAGCGATTGCGTCGTTCGGGGCGCCCTGGCCTGGGACGACTGGACCAAGGACGACGCCGGCGGCATGGGCCCGCCGGATGGTGAAGACGACGCCGATTACTGGCGCTGCAAAGCCTGTCACGGCTGGGACATCCGGGGCACCGATGGCGGCTACGTCCAGCGTTCGCGGCACGAAGGACGCCCCAATGCCGGGTACACTGACAGCGACCAGACCAGCCGCAATATCGCCTACAGCGACCGGGACGGCACGCCGATCACCGCGGACATGATCCTGCATGACGGCACGGGTAGGTCGTGGGCGGACGGAAAGGGCAGCTGGGTTGAGCTGGACGAGGAACACTCCGCAGCCAACAAGGCCGCTCATGCCGCTGGCTTGACCCTGGGCAACCAGCATCCGGATTTCACCACTGGCGGTGAGAACGCACTGACGCAGGAGCAGGTGGACTGCCTGGCCGNNGAGGATGCCGACTGGAGCGCCTATTTCAAGGCGATTTACCCGAACGCGGATCCGGTCATCTACGTGATTCGCGAGGACGCGGATGCCACCCGGGGAGAGACCTTCTACAGCGACGTGTGTTTCGACTGCCACGGCGATCCGGCGGAAGTGGGCAACCCATTCCCCATCCACGACGACGAGGGCATCCTGGAATTCCTGGCCGACACCCCCCACTTCAGCGAGTTCTACCAGAAGGTGCGCTGGGGACACCCGGATACCCTCATGACGCGTGCTGCCCTGGGCAACCCCACGGCGCTGGACGTCGCGGACCTGATGCTGTACCTGCAGGAACTGGGCGACGCCGGCGGCTTCTACATGACGCCGGGGCTGACGGCCGCCTGGTACAACGGCGACCGCGACGGCGAGGGCTTCAACGTCGAGGTGACGCCCGACGGCCAGGGCGGTTTGACGTTCGTGGCGTTCTTCTACACCTTTGACGACATGGGCAACCAGGTGTACCTGGTGGCTTCAGCGGGGGTGCACAACGACCACTCCCATGTGACGGTCTACATCACCGACGGCGCCAACTGGGGCGAAAATTTCGACCCGAATGACGTCAACCTCACCGAGTGGGGCGCGGGGAGATTCGCGGCGAGCGACTGCGATACGATGACCTTCAGGCTGACGCCCAACGAGGCCATGCAGGCCAAGGGATTTACCGAGCTCAGCTATGATCTTGAACGCCTGACCCAGCCGGTGGCGTGCCCGTGATCAATTGATCCACAGGAGGAACGAGGCCAAAGAGAAGCGCCACCTTTCGGGGTGGCGCTTTTCGTGATGCCCGCTTTCGCGGTGGCTTCGGGGTCTGGGTCTACTCGGCGCCAAGGACCGGTTCGGCCTGGGCGCGGATGTAGTGCCGCAGCGCCAGCAGGTCCTCGTCACTCAGCTCGCTGAAGGACGGCATGCCCATGGCCCGCCGGCTGCCGGCATCGAGGCGCGCGATGGCGAGGGCTGGCTCATCGACAACGGCCCGCTGGGCTTCTTCGCCGCGCTGTACACCTATGACCTGATGGGCAACCAGGCCTACCTGGTTTCCGACCTGGGCGAGCCCGACGGCAACATGGTGACGGTGACTCTGTACCTCACCGATGGGCCCACCTTCGGGCCCGGCTTCGACCCGGCCGACAAGAACCTGGTCGAGTGGGGAACGGCCAAGTTCACCTTTACCAGCTGCACGGAGGGCACCGTGGAGTTCACGCCCAACCAGGCCATGATCGACATGGGCTACGAGGCCTTCACGGTCACCATCAGCCGCCTGACGACCGAAAACGTCTGCCCGTAGCGGACCGTCATCGGCCAGACAGGCTCAGCCCACAAGCAGTCAGTGCGCCGCGCAACCGCGCGGCGCACTGCATTGAGAGGGAGGCACCCCGCTCAGCGCGTGATGGTCAACTCGACCTGGTCGCTGAACTCCGGGCTCACGGTGGCGGCCTCGCTGTGCAGGTCGCCGGGCTGCGCAATCGCGTTGCCGCTCATGGACAGCCGGGCCTGCACTTGCAGGTCCTCTACGCCCGAAATCGGCCGCTGCTGCAGCATGGAATGGCTGTCGTCGAGGCGCGCGCTCAGCGGGAACACGGGGTTGGCGATCTTCATCACGCCCACCGGCGGATTCGGGGCGGCCGGATCGCGCGCGATCACGAACAGCACGGCCGATGGGGGCAATGCCGGCGCTTCGCCGGCCAGGGTCACCGCCACCTCCAGCCCGGCCCAGGCACTGGCGGGGGCAGCGCCGGTGCGGCCCTGCGCCGCGTTGATCTGCCGTTGCACCGAGGCGGCGACGTCCGAGTCCGCATCCACCAGGCTCAGCAGTCGTTGCCAGTACTCGACGGCGAGCGCATCGCTGCCGGCCTGCATGGCGGCAATGCCGAGCAGCCACAGGGCCTTCTGCTGGCCGGGATCCAGCAGCAGGGCGCGCTCCAGCATGGCCCGGGTCTCGGCGCCAATGGTGGTTTCACCCGACGCGTAAATGCGCGCCTCGGCCAGTTCGGCGATCACCAGCGGGTCGTCCGGCGCCAACTGGCTGGCGCGCGACAGGGCCCGCTCCGCCTGCGGATACTGCTGGGTGGCCTTGTAACTGCGGCCCAGCAACAGCCAGCCCTCCAGGTCCCCGGGGTTCTCCAGCAGGCGCTGCTCCAGGTTGCCGAGCAGGTCGTCCAGCTGCGCATCCGCCTGCTGGTGGTCCACGGCGGACGTAGCGCCCGGCACCCCGCTTACGCGAATGCCCTCGGGCGTGCCGGCGTGGGGATACAGGAACAGGGCACCCGCCGCGATCGCCAGCGCCAGTGCCAGGCCATACAGGCGCGAGGACTTGCCGCCGCCGATCAGGGGCCAGGCGACCAGGGCGCCGGCCAGCAACAGCAGGGCTGCTGCGCTGGGCCAGAACATCAGCGCTCGTCGCCGGTTTGGGCGTCGCCGGCCGCGGCGTCAGGCAGGCGCCGGCGACGACTGATGCTGAAGCCGACCACCCCGGCGCCGACCAGCAGCATCAGGACGGGGGCCACCCACAGTACCATCGTGTTGCCCTTGAGGGGCGGCCGGTAGAGGACGAAATCGCCATAGCGTTCGATCAGGAACTGCTTGATCTCCTCGTCGCTCCGGCCCGCCTGCATCATCTCGAAGATCTCGTCGCGCAGGTCGTGGGCCAGCGGTGCGTCGGAGTCGGCCAGGTTCTGGTTCTGGCACACCAGGCAGCGCAGCTCCTCGGTGAGGCGAGTGAAACGCGCCTGCTGCTCGGGGTCGTCGAACACCAGGGGCTCCTGGTTGACCTGCAACTGGCCATGTGCGAGCAGCGGCAGCAGCAGGGCGGCGAGCACGGGCAGGCGGCTCATGAGCCGGAAGCCTGCATCGCGCTCACCATCGGCAGAATGGTTTCCTCGAGGACTTCCGGGGTGAGCGCGCCGATGTGCTTGTATACGATCTCGCCCTGGGGATCGACCAGGAAGGACTCCGGCGCCGCGTACACGCCGAAGTTGATGCTCACTCGCCCGTCGTAGTCGGATACGCTCACCGCGTACGGGTCGCCATGCCGGGCCAGCCAGCCCAGGGCATCGTCGGGCTCGTCGCGAAAGTTGAGCCCGACCACGCGCAGGCGCCCGCTGCGGGCCAGGTCGGTGATCACCGGGTGCTCCACGACGCAGGTCACGCACCAACTGGCCCAGAAATTGATCAGGTACGGCGCGCCGCTGAAGTCCTGTGGGCCGAGCCGGCGCGCGGGGTCGTCGAGCACCGGCAGGTCGAAATCCGGCACCGGTCGCCCGATCAGCGGTGATGGAATGTGGGTCTTGGTGTCCGAGATCGTCAACCCGACCGCCAGCAGCGCTCCGAGCAGCAGGAACAGGATCAAGGGCAGGAAGCGGGACATCATGCCGTGGCCGCCTCCGCCCCGGGGGCCGGCGCGGCCGAGCGCTGGCGCCGAAACCGCCGGTCGCCGGCGGCCAGGAGCCCGGCGGCCGCCATGAACAGCGTGCCCAGCCAGATCCAGCGCACGAATGGCTTGTGATACAGGCGCACCGCCCAGGCCTGGCCATCGTCCAGCGGTTCGCCCAGCGATACGTAGATGTCCCGGGTCAGCCCCGGGTCGATGGCGGCCTCGGTCATCACCTGCCCGTTGCGGAAGTAGCGCCGTTTCTGCGGATACAGCCGCGTGATCTCCTCGCCATCGCGGGAGACGATGAACTCGCCTTCGTCGGCCACGTAATTGGGCCCCTGTTGCCCGCGGATGCCGGTGAACGCGAACGCGTAGCCGCCCAGCTCGAACCGGTCTCCCGGCGCCATGCGCAGATGCTGCTCCGAGCTGATGGTGCCCGTCAGGCTGACGCCGATCAGGAACACGCCCACGCCGAAATGCGCCAGGGTCATGGCCGTCTCGCCGCGGGTAAAGCGGCTGGCCTGGCGCAGGCGCCGGATGGGCCAGGCCACGCTGGCCGCCATCAGCCAGGCGCCGCCGGCGACACCGGCGATCCCCTGCAGCCCCGATTGGGGCGCCATCACGGCGGTCACCCCACCGGCCGCTATCGCCACCGCCAGCGAGGGCGCCAGCGCCCGCGCAACCCGTCCGGGGCGATCCTCGCGCCAGCGTGCGAACACGCCCCACGGCATCGCCACCACCATCGGCACCAGCAGCAGCGCGAACATCAACCCGAAGTAGGGCGCCCCCACCGAAATCTTGCCGGCATCGAGTGCTTCGACGGCGAGCGGGTAAAGGGTGCCCACCAGCACCATGCCGGCCATCACCGCCAGCAGCAGGTTGTTGACCAGCAACATCGTCTCCCGCGACATGCCGGCAAACCCCTGGCCCTGGATCATGCGGGGCGCCTTGATTGCGAACAGCGCCAGCGAGCCGCCCACCACCAGCACCAGATAGATCAGGATGAACACGCCGCGCGTGGGGTCGGTGGCGAAGGCGTGCACCGAGGTCAGCACGCCGGAGCGCACCAGGAAGGTGCCGAGCAGGCTCAGCGAGAAAGCCGCGATCGCCAGCAGCAGGGTCCAGTTGCGAAAGGCCCCGCGCTTCTCGGTCACGGCCTGCGAGTGGATCAGCGCCGTGCCGACCAGCCAGGGCATGAACGAGGCGTTCTCGACCGGGTCCCAGAACCACCAGCCGCCCCAGCCGAGCTCGTAGTAGGCCCACCAGCTGCCCAGCGCGATGCCGGCGGTCAGGAACGCCCAGGCGACATGCGTCCAGGGCCGCGACCAGCGCACCCATTCGCGGTTGACCTGTCCGCCCAGCAGGGCGGCGACGGCAAACGCGAAGGCCACCGCGAAGCCCACGTAGCCCATGTACAGCATCGGCGGATGGATGATCAGCCCGGGGTCCTGCAGCAGGGGGTTGAGGTCCATGCCCTCGGCCGCCGGGGGCAGCAGTCGTCCGAAGGGGTTGGAGGTGTAGATGATGAAGACCAGGAAGCCCACCGAGATCAGGCCCAGCACGCCCAGCACCCGTGCCCTGAACACCTGCGGCAGGCTGGCGGAGAACAGCGCAACCGCCAGCGTCCACAGGGCCAGGATCAGCTCCCACAGCAGCAGCGAGCCCTCGTGCGCCCCCCACACCGCCGAGAAGCGGTATTCCACCGGGAGGCGGGAATTGCTGTTGCGGGCCACGTATTCGACCGAGAAATCCTGCACCAGGAAGGCCCAGGTCAGCAGCGCGAAACTGCCGGCCACCAGGGCCGCCTGCACGGCGGCGGCCCGGGGCGCGACCGCCATCAGCCGGGCATTGCCGTTGCGGGCCCCGGCCAGCGGCAGGATGCCCAGGCAGACCGCCACCAGCAGGGCGCCCAGCAGGGCGATCTGACCGAGTTCCGCGATCATCCGTCGGCACCCTGGCCGGACTTGTTGTGCATGCCTTTCTCCTCCAGCGCTTCGGCCACTTCCGGCGGCATGTAGTTCTCATCGTGCTTGGCCAGCACCTCGCGGGCCACGAACAATTCACGGGTTTGCAGCTGGCCCCGCGCGATCACGCCTTGCCCCTCGCGGAACAGGTCCGGAAGGATCCCGTCGTAGTCCACCGTCACCGCGGCCACGCCGTCGGTGACGGTGAAGCGCACCGCCAGCCCGTTCGCCGCGCGCCGGACGCTGCCGGGCTCGACCAGCCCGCCCAGGCGGAATTCACGGCCCATGGGCAGGTCCTGCTCCCCGATGTCGCTGGGGCTCACGAAGAACAGCATGTTCTGGCGCAGCGAGTAGATGGTGACCGCGCTGGCCAGGCCGACCCCGATGAGGATCACCAGCAGGCCGATCATGCGGCGTTTTCGGGTAGGGTGCATGTTCAGTCTCCCGTCCGTTCGAGGCGTGCCCGGATCTCGCTCTTCAGCTTGCGCGCCCGGAGCACCGGGGCCAGCGCCCCCCACAACAGCAATAGCGTGGCCACGCCGTAGGCGGCCAGGATAAATGGCGTGTGTGACATCAGGCCGTCCCCTCCTGCAGC
Organism: Lysobacterales bacterium; assembly: GCA_011773845.1. GTDB lineage: Bacteria > Pseudomonadota > Gammaproteobacteria > Xanthomonadales > SZUA-36 > WVWV01. Next base: position 46,551 of record WVWV01000118.1, read on the forward strand.
AGTTCCCGCACCCAGTTCTTGCGCTGGTCCTGCTCGATCAGCCGAATCCGGGCCCGGCTCAGCAGGTTGGCCGCATAGTAGAACTTGGTGGCCAAGGCCATGATCAGCAGCGGCCACAACATGCTCGGGTGGATGCTGCTGCCGCTGGCGCCAATGCTGCTGCCCTGGTGCAGGGTGTTCCACCAGGTCACCGAGTAGTGAATGATCGGCAGGTTGACCAGGCCGACCAGGGCCAGCAGGGACGCGGCACGCGCCGCCTTGCGCGGCTCGTCGAAGGCGCTGTACAGGCCTATCACGCCCAGGTACAGGAACAACAGCACCAGCTCGGACGTGAGGCGGGCATCCCAGACCCAGTAGGTGCCCCAGGTGGGGCGCCCCCACAGAGAGCCGCTGGCCAGCGCCACGGCGGTGAACAGGGCGCCGATCGGGGCGCTGGAGATCGCCAGGATCTCGGCGATGCGCACGTGCCAGACCAGGCCGACGAAGCCCATCACCGCCATCAGCGCGTAAATCATCATGGACATCCAGGCTGACGGCACATGGATGTACATGATGCGGGCGCTCTCGCCCTGCAGGTAGTCGGGCGGCGCCTTGACCAGTCCCAGGTAGAGGCCGCAGGCGGCCAGCACCACGAAGAGCCCCCACAGCCACGGAATCAGCCTGCCGCTGAATTGGTAGAACCAGGGCGGCGATCCCATCAGGTGAATGAATTTCATGATCGGGTTCATGGCTGTTTCAATGGTTACTCCAGGCTCAGTTTCAAGGCCGCGGCGGTCGCGAACGGCGCCAGCGTCAGCGCGGCGATCAATCCTGCCACCATCAGGCCAAGCTGACCAGTATAAGGCAGTCCGGCCACGGCGGCAGACACGGCGTTGGTGGCCACGATCAGCAGTGGCACGTAGAGCGGGAACACCAGCAACGACAGCAGCTGGCCGCCGCGTTTCAGGCTCACGGTCAGCGCGCCACCGATCGAGCCGACCAGGCTCAGCACCGGCGTGCCCAGCACCAATGTCACGAGCATCACGACCATGCCGTCCACGGACAGGTTCATCCACAGCGACAGCAGGGGCGTCATCAGGACCAAGGGCACCCCGGCCACCATCCAGTGCGCCAGGATCTTGGCAAAGGCAATGGCGGTCAGCGGGTGGCCCGAGACCACGAACTGCTCCAGCGTCCCATCCTCGAAATCGGACCGGAACAGGGTGTCCAGGGAGAGCACCGTCGCCAGCAGGGCCGCGATCCAGATCACGCCGGGCGCGATGCTTGCCAGCAACTGCGGGCTGGGGCCCACGCCCAGCGGAAACAGGCTCACCACCACCAGCAGGAAGATCAGCGGCTGGAACATTTCGGTCCGCCGGCGGAACGCCAGCACGAGGTCCCGCCGCAGCAGTGCCGTGAACGCATGCCAGGCGCTCGTGCCGCTCATGTCGCGGCACCCGACTCCAGCCGCAGCTCCTGCGTCTCGAGTCCTTGCGGCAGCAGGCTGCCGTGCGTGGTGAGTACGCAGGCGCCGCCCGCCTGCAGATGGCGGTGCAGCATGCCATCCAGCATCGACATGCCCTGCGGGTCGAGATTGGAATAGGGCTCGTCCAGCAGCCACAGGCTCGCCTCGCTGAGCAGCAGGCGTGCCAGCGCGCAGCGCTTGCGCTGGCCGGCCGAGAGGGTCCGGGCCAGCTGGCTCGCCACGCGGCGCAGGCCCACGTGGTGAATCACGTCTTCGATGTCGCTCGCCCCGCGGCCCTGGAACTTGCCCATGAAATGCAGGTTCTCGCGCACGCTGAGGTCGTCTTTCACCGCCAGCTGATGCCCGATGTAGACCCGGCGCTCGAAATCGCAGCGCGCCTCGCCCTGGCTGGGCCGCAGCACCCCGGCCAGCAGCCGGATGAGCGTGGTCTTGCCGGAACCGTTGGCACCCGTGATCAGCAGCGCACGGCCGGCCTTCAGCGTAAAGCTGACGGGCCGGAATACCGGCTCGAAGTACCGCTCGAGGGTCAGGTCGGAGACTGAAAGCATGCAGGAAAAATGAATGAATTCGGGTCCATGTTAGGGGCTGTTCGGGCGCAAGTCCATGCCACTTGCGCGACGAATATGATCCAGATCATCGCCGCCGTGACCGGCCCACCGGGCCCGGCAGGCCTGTCCCATCGGGGCGGCCGGGGCAGATTGTCGGGAACGGCGCGAAAATCGCTGGTAGATTATGCCTTTTGGCGGCCACGGGCGCTAATGTTGGCGGCCGGTGGCGCTTGCGGTGGGCAGGAGGCGAGAGCGTAGGAAATGAAGCGTTTCGACTATGACCTGTTGGTGATCGGGGCCGGGTCCGGCGGCGTGCGCGCTGCCCGCATTGCGGCCAGCCACGGCGCGCGGGTCGCCATCTGCGAGCATGACCGGGTCGGCGGCACCTGCGTGATACGCGGCTGCATCCCCAAGAAGCTGCTGACCTACGCGGCCCACTTCGCCGAGGACTTCGAGGATGCAGCGGGCTTCGGCTGGCAGGTAGAGGCCGCNNGCGCTGATCGCCGCCAAGGACCGCGAGATCGACCGCCTGAACGGTGTTTACCTGTCGTTGCTCGAGAAGGCGGGCGTGCGCCTGTTCACCGGTCACGGCCGCCTGCGGGACGGGCATCACGCGGAGGTGGATGGCCATACGGTATCCGCCGGCCGAATTCTCCTGGCGACCGGCAGCCGGCCGTGGGTGCCGGAGTTCAGCGGGCGCGAACACGTCATCACCTCCGATGAAGCATTCCACCTCGAGCGCCAGCCGGGTCGCGTGGTGACCGTCGGCGGAGGTTATATCGCCTGCGAATTCTCGAGTATTTTCAATGGACTGGGATCAGAAGTCCACCAGGTGTATCGGGGTGACGTGCCGTTGCGCGGGTTCGACCCGGAGGTGCGGCGCGCGCTCGGCCGGGAGATGGCCGCCAAGGGGGTCCGCTTCCATTTCGAAGCCCGGGTGGAGCAGGTGCGGGAAGCCGCGGACGGGCTGGAAGTCCACCTGGCCGGCGGCGAGATCATCGCTGCGGACTGCGTGCTGTTCGCAACCGGCCGGGTGCCGAATTCCCGCGGTCTCGGCCTCCTCGAGGCGGGCGTGGAGGTGCGCGCGGATGGCAGCATCGTGGTGGACGAGTACTCCCGCACCAACCTGCCCAGCGTGTTCGCGGTGGGCGACATCACGCAGCGGCTGAACCTCACTCCGGTCGCCATCCACGAGGCGCATGCGTTCGCCGACACCCAGTTCGGGGACCGGCCGCGCTCGGTGGACCATGCCTTCGTGCCGACCGCGGTCTTCACCCACCCGCCGGTGGGGACGGTGGGCTACACGGAGGACAACGCGGCGGACGTGTTCGGCGCGGTGGACGTGTACCGCTCCGAA
>WVWV01000118.1:49957-53413 GCA_011773845.1 Lysobacterales bacterium
ATTCGGCGGAGCGAGTGGTCGGAGTGCACGTGGTTGGCGCGGACGCCCCTGAAATCGTCCAGGGTTTTGCCGTGGCGGTAAAATCCGGACTCACCAAGGACCGGTTCGACGCCACCATCGGCATCCATCCGACCGCTGCGGAAGAATTGGTCACATTGAGGACTCCGGTTCAGGGATGAAGACTTCACTCATGCATGGCTCCATGGCGCGCTGCGCTGTCGCGCTCGCCGGCGCGCTGGCGATGGGCGTGGCGGCCGCGAAGGCCCCGGAGCAGGCGGGCGGGTCGGAGTTTCGCCGCTATATCGTGGTGCTGGAGGAACCGTCGTTGGCGGAGTGGCACCGGCAACAGGACGCACGAGCGGCGAGCGCGACCCGGTCGGTCGGCGGGCCGTCCAAGGCGCCGCCCGCTCGCGCATCGGAAAAACTCGATGCCCGCAGCGCCGAGGCGCGCAACTACCTCGCTCGGCTGGATACGGACTTCCGGACCCTGAAACAGGACTGGGAGGGCGCCCTCGGGCGGCAGTTCCAGCCCATCCACCGCTACCGCCACGCGCTCAACGGTTTTTCCGCCCGCCTGACGCAGGCAGAGGCGCAGCGCCTCGCGGGGCGGCCCGGCATCGCGGTGGTCGAGCCCGAAGTGATGCATCGGTTGCACACCGATGCCGGTCCGGAGTGGATCGGTGCCGATGAAGTCTGGAACGGCGCAGGCTCGCTACCGGGGGCGCAGGGCGAGGGCATCGTCATTGGCGTCATCGATTCCGGCATCAACTGGGAGCACAGCTCTTTCGAAGACCCCGGCGAGGGTGGCGCGCCATTCGGCGGCGCATACGACCACGTCAACCCGTTCGGGATGGAGCTGGGCTTATGCTCGGACCCGGAGGTGGCCTGCAACGACAAGCTGGTCGGCGTTTACGACTTTGTCGAGGACGATCCCGATACCGAGGTGACCGAGGAGAATACCAAGGGGCGGGACAACACCAACCATGGCAGCGCGGTGGCGGCCATTGCGGCGGGCAACCGGTTAAACGTGACCATCCAGGGGGGTGCTCCCACGCCCATCTCCGGTGTGGCGCCGAATGCCAACATCGTTTCCTACCGCACCTGCTACCTCGGCGACCCGGACGACAACAGCGACGACCTGTGCCAGGGTTCCGCCATCCTCAAGGCCATCGACCAGGCCGTGGCGGATGGCGTGGATGTCATCAACTACTCGATTGGCTCGCCGGCGGTGTCGCCCTGGAGTTCGCCCGAGGCGCGGGCGTTCCTCAACGCGTTCGACGCCGGTATTTTCGTCGCCACATCGGGTGGCAACGAAGGACCAGCCGCTGCGACCGTCAATACCCCGGCCAACGCGCCCTGGCTGATGGCGGTGGGCAGCGCCAGCCACGACCGGGTTCTGGGCAGTGCGCTGCAAAACCTGAGCGGGGGCGACACCCCGCCCCCGGCTGGCATCATTGGCGACACGCTCACCGACGGCTTCGGGATCAGCCCCATCGTGCACGCCGGCGATTTCGGCAATGCCCTGTGCGGCGCGGGCGAGCCGGAACTGGAGGCCGATTGCGAGGAGAACACCGGGGCCAGCAACCCGTTTCCGCCAGGAACGTTCAACGGCGAAATCGTGGTCTGTGACCGGGGCGAGTACGGGCGCGTCGAGAAGGGCAAGAACGTGCAACTGGCGGGTGCCGGCGCGATGATCCTCGCCAACACCGGCGAGTCGCTGCAGGACACCCGGGCCGACGACCATTGCCTTCCCGCCATGCACATCGACCGGCAGGACGGTGACGACCTGCGGGCCTGGCTGGCCAGCGGGTCGGGCCACCAGGGCTCGCTGTCCGGGTTCCAGGTCCTGTATCTCGACGAGCGGGGCGACCGGGTCAGCAGTTTCAGTTCGCGCGGGCCCAACCTGCCCCCGGCGCAGGACCTGCTCAAGCCCGACCTGATCGCGCCGGGGGAGAACATCCTGGCCGCCTCCAGCGAAGCCAATGGCTTCATTTTCACTTCCGGTACCTCGTTCTCGTCGCCTCACGTTGCCGGCGCGGCGGCGCTGCTGCGCTCGGTGCATCCCGATTGGCCGCCCGACATGCTCGCTTCCGCGCTGCAATTGACGTCCACCGCCAGCCAGGCCACCGACCTCGATGGCAGCCCGGCCACGCCGCATGAGCGGGGTTCGGGCCGACCGCAACTGGGCGCGGCGGCCAACTCGGGGCTATACCTGCGCGAGACGCGCGCCGCGTTCGAGGCCGCCAATCCAAACCTGGGCGGCAACCCGCAGGCGCTCAACCTGGCCGGCCTGGTCGATAACGGCTGCCAGGAACAGTGTTCATTCACGCGCACGGTCACCGCGCTGGCCGGCGGACACACGTGGACCGCCTCGGCGGCCAATTTCCCCGCTGGCGTCAGCGTCAGCATCGCGCCGGAGCAGTTCACCCTCGCCATGGGCGCCAGCCAGCAGCTGACCATCAATATCGACGTGTCCAGCGGCCTGGTGACGGGGCAGTGGGTGTACGGCGATATCCGGTTGAGCGCCACCGGGCGCCCGGATGCCGTGTTGACGGCGGCGGTGTTTGCCAGCGGTGGCGACTTGCCGCCGGAATGGGTCATCGATGCCGATACGGACGCGGGCGCGGAAGATTTCATCCTTGCCCAGCTGAGCGCGATGCCGGACGCAACCTTCAGCGCCGGCGGGCTCACAGCCCCCGATCTCACCACCCGGGCGCTGGTGCAGGACCCGACCCGTGACGATCCCTACGACAGCGAGACCGGCACCTTCACCGTGCTGCTCGACGTGCCCGCAGGGGCCTTGTGGCTGTATACCGAGACCCTGCCTTCCACCGCCGAGGACCTGGACCTGTTCGTGGGCGTGGATCGCAACGGCGACGGGTTCGCGGAGGAAAGCGAAATGGTGTGCGAGAGCACCTCGCCGGATGAGCTGGAGAATTGCGACATTTTCAACCCGGAGGCTGGCAGCTGGTGGGTGCTGGTGCAGAACTGGTCGGCCTCCGCCGCCCCGCCGGACGAGGCGACGCTGGCCTCGGCAGTCATCGGCGGCGAGACCAGCCCGACGCTGGCGGCGACGGGTCCCGGCATCGTGGCCGGCGGGGAAGCATTCAAGCTGCGGCTGAGTTGGTGGAACGTCAACGCGCTGCCGGGTGAAGAGTGGCTGGGTGCAGTGGGAATCGGCACGCGGCGCGAATTCCCCGCCAACATCGGCGTGATCCCGGTCCGCTTCAATCGAACGGATATTGCCTTTCAGCGCACGCTGCCCCTGATGGATGCCCAGGCGCATCGTTTCGCGGTGGCCGCAGGCGGCAGCTACGATCGCGCGTTCATCGACGTCCCCGAGGGCACTGCCAGCCTGGCGGTCAGCGCCAGCGCGGCCGACGGGGCGCAAAACGACGACCTGGCGGTCGACCTGATTCGGGTGGACTTCGCGCAGGCGTTCGAAGGGGCTCCCTT
>WVWV01000126.1 GCA_011773845.1 Lysobacterales bacterium
GCCTGCGCCACGGTGCGCGCCGAGGCCAACAGGGCGTGCTCCTGGCCCGCACGCAGGAACCCCTCGAGTTCCTGCACCAGCTGCCAGCCGGACCAGGGCACCAGCAGCGTGACCAGCGACAGCGTGAGCACCTGGTTGCGGAGTTTCATGGCCAACCCAGGTCAGTCAGATGGGCCCGGTTTCCAGCGGTAGCCGGCTCCGTACACCGTGTCGAGACGGTCAAATGCTGGCTCCACCTCGCGAAACTTCTTGCGGATGCGCTTGATATGGCTGGTGATGGTCTGGTCGTCGACCACCAGGTTGGCATCGTCCATGAGTTGCTGCCGGCTGCGCACGTGGCCGGGGTGGCGCACCAGTGAATACAGGATCCAGAACTCGGTGACCGTCAGCGGAACCGGCTGGCTCCGCCACTGCACCTGCATGCGATCCACCGACAACTGCAGCGGGCCCCGTTCCAGCCTGCGGTCCTCGCCGCGTTCGCCACTGAGGGCCTCGACCCGTCGAAACAGCGCCACCACGCGCGCCACCAGGTGTTGCAGGCTGATGTCCTTGACCAGGTAATCATCGGCACCGAGGCGCAGTCCGGAGATGGCGTCCAGGTCCGAATCGCGCGCGGTGAGGAAAATGATCGGCACCGTGCGGGACAGCCCGCGCAGGTCCCGACAGAGCTCGAACCCCCCCTCGACCTCCTCGCCGAGACCGATGTCGATGACCACGAGATCGGGCAGCCGACGGTTGAAAGCCGCCATGGCCGAGGCCCGGTCGGCAAAACCGCTGACCTGGTAACCATAGCGGCGCAGGGCGTCCTCGTAATTGTGCCGGATCGAGGGTNNCACAACCCGGCGCCGTGCGGGCCGCCATTGCCCCCCTCCTGCCCGAATTCGGGCCGCAGCCCGCCCCAAGCCGCCATGCCCAGGCCACTTGAGCACGGTGTAATCGGTCGTGACAAACCCGGCCAGAGAAGGACTTCGACATCATGGCAGCCCTGCACGCCCCTGAACGAACGCACCCACCAACACGCACGAGCCGGCATGGCTCGCGCTCGCTGCGCTGGCAGGACCGCACGTTGCTGGTCCTCGCCATCGCCCTGCTGTCGCTGGTATTGCTGCGCATCGAGACCGCGGCGGCACAGCCCTCCGAGTGGGGGCTGGAACTGAGCACCGATGCGGGCTCGGTCGTGGGCCTGGCGCTCCACACGCGCATCACCGTCGAGGTCACCGGACTGATCGCCCGGGTGGCGGTCAGCCAGCGCTTCGCCAATCACGGGCTCGACTGGGCCGAAGGCACCTATCGCTACCCGCTGCCGGACGGCGCCGCCGTCGATCGGCTGCTGGTGCAGGTGGGTGAGCGACTGGTGGAGGGCGAGATCCGCGAGAAGGAGGACGCGCGGCGCGTCTACCAGCACGCGGCAGCCGCCGGGCAAACCGCTTCGCTGGTCGAGCAGCAACGCGTCAACCAGTTCGAGACGCGGCTCGCCAATATCGCCCCCGGCGAGGAGATCGAGGTACATATCGGCTTCCTGGCCAGGGTGAACCTCGACGAGGGCACTTACAGCCTGCGCCTGCCAATGACCTTCACGCCGCGCTGGGAAAGCCCGGGGCTCTGGCCGCTGGATGTGATGGCGGGGGCGCCGCAATTTGCCGCTGCCGCGGGTGCTTCCGGCCCGGCGCTGGAAGTGGATGTGTTGCTGCGCACCGGCCTGGCATTCAGCGCCATTCACAGTCAATACCACGACGTGGACATCGAGGCCGGCCCGGACGGCTACCGCGTGACCCTGGCCGAACCGGACGCTGCCCCCAACCGCGATTTCCTGCTGACCTGGGCCCCGGAACTCACCGCCGAGCCGCAATCCGCGTTGCTGACCTGGGACGGCGGCGATGCCCTGTACGCGCAGCTGCTGATCGTGCCGCCGCTGCCGGAGGCCATCGCCCCGCAACCCCGCGAGGTGGTATTCATCATCGATACGTCCGGTTCCATGCAGGGCCCATCGATCGAGCAGGCCCGCTCCGCGCTTCTGCAGGGCCTCGACGAATTGGGGCCCGATGACCTGTTCAACCTGATCCGGTTCAACTCCAGGACCGAGTCGCTGTTCGAGGCCTCCATGCCCGTGAACGGCCATTCGCTGTTTCAGGCGATCGATTTCATCGACAGCCTGGTAGCAGATGGCGGCACCGTGATGGCGCCCGCCCTGCAGGCCGCCCTGTCTCTGCCCGAGACCCCGGGCCTGCTGCGCCAGCTGGTCTTCATCACCGACGGCAGTGTTGGCAATGAGCATGAACTGCTGCTGCTGGTCGCCGAAGGGTTGGGCGACAGCCGCCTGTTCACCGTCGGTATCGGACCAGCGCCCAATTCCTGGTTCATGCGCAAGGCGGCCGAGATCGGTCGCGGCAGCCATACCCACATTGGCCGGCTCGAGGAGGTGGACCAGCGCATGAGCCGCCTGTGGTCGCAGTTACGCATGCCGGCCGTATCCGATATCTGCGTGGACTGGGGAGCAGGCGCGGAATACTACCCGGAGGTGATTCCCGACCTCTACAGCGGCCAGCCACTGTGGCTGGTGGCGAAGCTGCCGCTGGAGCCGGGGGTGATTCGCCTGTGCGGCCACCTGGAAGGCCGGCCGTGGGAGCTTGCCGTGCGACCGGAGCCCGACGGCGGCGGGCAGACCGTCGCCACATTGTGGGCCCAGCGCAAGATCGAGGCCCTGCAGGACAGCATCATGTTCGGTGCGGATGCCGGGCAGGTTCGGGATGTGGTGACGGACCTGGCGCTCCAGCACGGTCTGCTGACCCAGTACACCAGTCTGGTGGCGGTGGATCGCACCCCGGTGCGACCCGCCGATGCCGGGCTCGCGCGCAGCGACATTCCCAGCCTGCTGCCGGCAGGCAGCAGCCGGCAGGTCGCCGGTTTCCCGGCCACCGCCACCGGCTGGCGGGCCCGGGCCCTGCTCGCCGCGCTGACCCTTCTCATCGCCACCGCGCTGTTCTGGCTCAGTGGCGCTCGCCTGCCAACGGTTAACGCGGGGCTGCCAGCAGGTGCTGCCCGCTGAACCTCCCTCCGGGCCGACCCGCACCCGTTGGCTGTTCGCGGCGGTGGCCACCACCGCCGCGCTCTTTTTGTGCCACACGCTGTGGATTCCCGCCAAGGCGCAGCTGGCGCAGTTCCTGCTGGAATCCGCCTGGCGCCGCACCCTGGCCGGCCAGGTCCAGGCACGACCTTGGCCGTGGGCGGATACGCATCCGGTTGCCGAGCTGGAAGTGCCGGCACTGGGCGTTCGACGGCTGGTACTGGCCGGGGCTTCCGGGCGCAACCTCGCCTTTGGCCCCACGGCGCTCACACCCATCGACGGTAACGACCTGGTGATCAGTGGTCACCGCGATACGCACTTCGGCTTTCTGCAGTGGCTGACCGGCGGCGAGGTCCTGCGATTGCGCACGCGGGCGGGCATGCGCGAGTATCGCGTTGCCTGGCGGGAAGTCGTGGACAGCCGCCAGCGGCAGCTGGTGCTGGACGCGAGCCGCGAACGGCTCACCCTGATCACCTGCTTCCCGTTCGACGCCCCGTTCGGGGGAGGGCCGCTGCGACTGGTGGTGACCGCCCCGCAGCACTTCAACGGGGGCGCGTGGGTGCCTCCGAGAAACGGATGATCGGCGTGCGGTCGAGGTCCCAACCGCCAGTGGCTGGTGGCGGCAACACCACTGCGCTGGACCAGTAGCGCTCGGGCCCGAGCCCGAGTTCCATGACCCCCGCTGCCCGTATCTGGAATTCCGGCACGCCCATGCAGCCAGGGCACAGCGTGTCGCTGAACACGGCATTCATTTCGAACCGCAACGGGCCGGGGCCCTCGAGGGGATCGGAAATGATCCAGCGGGGTTCGCCCGCCGCATCGTAGATATAGGCGATGGCCACCGTCTCGCGGCCCTGGCTGGCCAGCGAAATGCCCCACCCCGGGCCGTCTGCGCGGCCCCACAGGCCGGTGTGGTCCTCCGCGGCCGGGTCCGGGTCGAATTCGAACCACTGCAGCGTCTCGCCGCCGGACTGCTCGCCGATGGACCATTCCATGCGCGCCAGCCGTTCGGAGTCGAACCACAGGTAGAGCATGCCCACATCCTCGATCTCGGGCACGCCGTCCGCGCCGAGACGCAAGCGCTGCAGGGGCTGCTCGAACTCGAAGCCTTCCAGCGGCCCCGCGCTCAGGTACCAGGTGGGGAGCCCCTGGGCGTCGTAGGTGTACCAGATGGCGGATATGAGATGGCCGAAGACCTCGATATCGAAGCCCCGTCCGTTGGTGTCGGGATTGGACCACAGGCCGGCATTCGGGCGCAGCACGCGTTGCGGATCGCGGGCGAAGCGGTCCAGCAGGCGGGGCACCAGCACCATGGCGTGCGGCTGGTCGAGGCCGCTGGCACCGGGTGCCACCAGTTCGCCCAGGAACGCCCCACTGTCCGCATCGAAGCGCAGGATCGCGTCGTGGTCCGCGCTGGCCACCAGCAGGTCACCCTGGTCGGTGACCGCCACCCCGGTGGGGTTGCTGTACCCCACCGCACCGAGATCGGCCAGCTCGCCCAGGAACGCCCCGCTCGCGCTGTCCACCGCGACCACCGCGTTCAGGCCCTGATCGCTGACCAGCAGCCGGCCGTCCGGGGCCAGCGCCATGCGGTGGGGATCCACCATCCAGGCGCTTGCCGGCCCGCTCAGGGTGCGCACACCCAGCCGGTCGGCGCCGTACAGCGCGCGCTCCGACTGACCCAGAATGATCACGCCGTCGCCATTGGCCACGATATCGATGGGGCTCTCCCCCTCCGGCAGGTTCCAGGCCAGCACCGGCTCGTTCCGCGCGACCCCCTGGCCGGCGTAGACGCGGGGCTGCTCGGTCCGCATCAGGCTCACGCCCAGCCAGGTGCCGCGGTTGAAGGCCGCCAGGCCGGTCGGAAAACCCGTGCCCAGCTGCGGGCGGCCGGGATGCAGGTCGTCGTAGGGAGGCACCCAGATGCCCAGCGTCTCGCGGCTCAGCAAATCCAGGCGCTTGACCGAGCTGTCGTTGAGATAGAGCAGCACCTGGTCGCTGGTGCGCAGGGCCAGGTCCGACTGGAAGGTGAACAGGCCATCGGCCGCCGTGATCTCGACGCCGCGGCTGGCGCCGCTGGCGGCGTCGAATCGCAGGACGCGGCTGTTGCCCACGCTGACCACCAGCACATCCTGGCCGGCACCGTCCAGTTCCGGGTAACCGTCGTTGTCGTCGTCATCGTCCGCATGGTCACCGAGGCCGTCACCGTCGCTGTCCGCCGACTCGTTGGCATTGGCCGGAAAGGCATCCGCGGCGTCGCCCGTGCCGTCCCGGTCCGTGTCCGCCGACTCCGCCGGGTCCAGGGCGAATGCATCGTCCACGTCCGGCACGCCGTCATTGTCGTCGTCCGGGTCCGACCGGTCGCCAAGGCCGTCGCCGTCGCTGTCCGCCTGCTCCCCGGGGTCCGCCGGAAAGAGGTCTTCGCTGTCGCCCGCGCCATCGAGGTCCGAATCCGCGAATTCACTGCCCTCGAAGGGGAAGTGATCCTCCCAGTCGCTGACGCCATCGGCATCGGAATCCAGCTGTACGCGCGCGAGGCCTCCCGGCAGCGGTTCGTCGCTGCTTGCCGGCCGGTAGCCGGCCACGGCGGTCATGACCGAGCGAATGACCGCGGCATTGTCGGCCAGGGCGGCGGGATCGGACGAGCCGCAGGCGCGCCCGCCGCAGCGCACCTCCGGGTTGGAGAACACCGGCAGGCCCCGGAAGCGGTCCGGACGACCGGTACCGAACGAGCCCATGACGGTGGTGAACTGGCCTGGCACCGACAGCGCCGAGCCGCGCGGATCGAAGAAGCCACCGCCCGCGCCGGCCTGGTGTCCGGCGCCGAGGTTGTGGCCGATTTCATGGATGAGCACATCGTCGAGGCACAACGACCAGCTGCTCATGCCGTCACTGACCACGTTGACGCCGTACTTCGGATCGTCGTCCTGCGGGAACGCGGCGATGCCGCAGCTGCCGCGCGTTTCGATGTCGTGGGGGCGCAGCATGATCACCAGGTCGGCGCCCAGCGCATCCCGCAATTCGCGCAGCCCGGCGAGCCCGGGCGCGACGCCGCCACCGAGTACGGCGATCATCTGGTCGCGCAGTTCGAGGTTGGTGTTGTCGTTGCGATAGTCGAAGAATTCGCGGCCGACCACGCGCAGGCCGAGGTCGATGTCGGAGTTGGCCAGTGCCTGGTTGCCGATGTGTACCAGGTGATTGATGCGGGTTTCGAGCAGATCTCCCGGGTAGCGCTCCGCGAACGCCCGGTTGTAGCCGATGAGGATGTCCAGCACCGTGGCCGGGGCGTCCCCATGCGCGGCCGCTGGAGCCGCTCCCTCCGCCCCGCCGGCGGCCGGCCGGCGCATGCCGGTCTTCGTCGGGGCCGCGTGCAGGCCGCAGGCGTTGTAGGTCACCCCGGATTCCGGCAGCGTGATCAGCCAGGTGCCCGAGGCATCGCTGTGCAGCAGGTACGCCCGCCCTTCCCGGTACAGGCGGCCGAACGCGCCCGCGCGCCCGAGGGTGAGGTCGATCCGTGCGCCATCCGGTGCGGTGGCCTCGAGGCTCTGGTCGCCGTTGCGATGGAGGTGGCGGCGCTCCAGGTCGAAGCTCAGGGTCTCCCCCGCCGGGCCCGGCAACCGCAGCTGAGTGCCGGTAAGCCGGACTGCGGCCCGCGGCAAGGCGAGCCGCGCCTCGCGCTCCAGCCCGGCATAGGCCCCCGGTCGTTCAGCACCGGCGGCCAGCACCGGCAGCAGGCACAGGGCGAGTGCCCAGCGCCAAAGCCGGGGACTGCTCGTCGTGGTGAGGAGGGGGGGTGTCACTGGGCGTCGCCTCTCCGGGACGGCCGCTGGAAGCGCCGGCCGCACATCGACCAGCCTAAGCCATCGACAGCGTGACCGGTAGCACGCGCGCGCCGCCCGCCTGATCGGGGTCAAGTAGACGCAGCAAATCTGCCGCCATTCGGCTCAGGCATCCTCCGCCCCGGACCGGGCCTGCACCAGGGCCCGGTAGCGCTGCTGACTCCGGGGCGGCCACAGGGCCTTGGGCGAGTAGTAGGCTTCGAAAGCAGGCTGGTCGGCAGGCAGGATCACCCACGGCTGGCGCGAGGCCGTGTAAATATGGACATCGGGCGGCATGCGCGCGGGTTCATCGAGCGTGCCCACCCGCACGAAGCACAGCGCGTCCCCGGCGCCTGCGTAGTGGCTCCACACGGCAATCTTGCACGCCGGGCAGCGGGCAATGCGCTGGCCCTTGCCGCTCTCCGAGGGCGTGTCGATCCACTCTGGCTCGCCGCGGAGCATCTGCACGCAACCCGTTTCCAGCAGCGCGTTCAGAGCGAAGGCCGAGCCACTCTCGCGCTGGCACCAGCGGCAATGGCAGCAGTGCACGAACAAGGGCTCGCGGGTGAGGCGATAGCGCACCGCACCGCAGTCGCAACCCCCTTCCGCGGGCGTGAACGTTGCGGTCACTCGCCGATCGCCGCGCGCATGGCGCGGATGGTGGCCGCGTAATCGTCGGTGCCGAATATGGCGGAGCCCGCGACGAAGGTATCCGCCCCGGCGCGAAAGATGGCGCCGATGTTGTCCACCTTCACGCCGCCGTCCACCTGCAGGCGCACCTCGTGCCCGCTGGCGTCGATCAGCGCGCGCACGCGGGACACTTTTTCCAGCACGTAGGGAATGAAGCGCTGGCCGCCGAACCCGGGATTCACCGACATCAGCAAGACGAGGTCCAGGGAACCCAGCACCCATTCGAGTTGCTCGACGGGCGTGGCCGGGTTGAGCACCAGCCCGGGCTGGCAACCCCGGTCCCGGATCAGGCCGATGGTGCGGTCCACGTGCCGCGACGCCTCGGGATGAAAGCTGATCAGCGTCGCCCCGGCCTCGGCGAAGCGCGACACCAGCTCGTCCACGGGCTCGACCATCAGGTGCACGTCGATCGGCGCTTCGATGCCGTAATCCCGCAGCGCCTCGCAGACCATCGGCCCGATGGTCAGGTTGGGCACGAAGTGGTTGTCCATGACATCGAAGTGCACCCAGTCGGCGCCCGCCGCGAGCACCGCCTCGGTGTCCTCGCCCAGGCGCGCGAAATCGGCGGACAGGATGGATGGTGCGATGACGGCCGCTTGCTTCATTTGATTCCCCGCGTTTGCTTGATGAGGTCGTAGGCCGTGTTGATCTCACGAACCCGCTTCTTGGCCATTTCCATCATCTCCTCCGGCAGACCCTGCGAGACCAGCTTGTCCGGGTGGTACTGCCTGACCAGCTTACGATAAGCCCGCTTGACCTCGGCATCGCTGGCACTGGTCTCCAGGCCCAGCGCCGCATAGGCCTGCTGCAGCGAACCCGCCGCGGCGGCGGTCCGCGCACGCCGGTAGCCGGCCCCGCCACCTGCCGGGCCATAGCGGACGTTCCACATCGCGGCGAACTGCTCGGGCGGAATGCGCAAATGGTGGCACACGCGCACCAGCACCGCCTGCTCGCGCTCGCTGATGCGGCCGTCGGCCGCGGCCGCCTCCAGCAGGATCTCCATGAACATCTGCCGCAGATCATGGCGCATCACGGTGTGGTGGGCAAATTCCCGCAGCGCGGCTTCCAGCGCAAAATCCGGCGCCTTGCCGGCGCGGAAATAGTGAATGGCCTGTTGGCGTTCCGGTGCGGACAGTTGCATGCGCCGCATCAGCCCCTCGGCCGCCTGGATCTCCGCCTCGGTCACGCGGCCGTCCGCCTTGTTGACGTGACCCAGGGTTGCGAACAGCGTGCGGAAGAACAGGCGGCGAATGTCGCCGGCGCCAGTGAAGCCGGCCAGCAGGCGGTCGACGAAATGCCCGATGAGGCCACCGATGAACGCCCCCGAAATGCCGCCCTTCAGCAGCCCGAGGATGGCGCCGATGATCTTGCCCCACCAGTGACGGGGGAATGTCGTGGACATCTCGCTCATGGGGATCGGCGACGCTCCGAACGGCCTGGCTGAATTGGCCCGATCTGCAAGTATATAATTGCGGCTTTCACCGGCACAGCGAGCAATCCGAATCCATGACCAGCGACTACCACGCCGGGCTCGTCAGCGAGCTGCCACTCATCCACCAGGGCAAGGTGCGGGACTGCTTTGCGGTCGACGACCAGCACATGCTGATCGTCGCTTCCGACCGGCTGTCCGCCTTCGACGTGGTGCTGCCCGACCCCATCCCCGGCAAGGGCGAAATGCTGACCCGGATCTCCAATTTCTGGTTCGGCCTGACCGAGCACATCATTCCCAATCACCTCACGGGCATCGCGGTCAGCGAGGTGCTCTCCGACCGCCAACTGGCGGAACTGCTGGCGCCACGTGCGGTCGTGGTCAAGCGCCTCAAGCCCCTGCCGCTGGAGGCCATCGTGCGCGGCTACCTGATCGGCTCGGGCTGGAAGGATTACCAGCGCAGCGGCGAGGTGTGCGGCATTGCATTGCCCCCCGGCTTGCAGCTCGCGGACCGGTTGCCGGAGATCATCTTCACGCCCTCGACCAAGGCGGCGGTCGGCGAGCACGACGTCAACGTGGACTTTACCGCCATCAGCCAGAGCATCGGCCAGGACATGGCCGAACGGGTCCGCGAGGTCAGCATCGAGATCTTCCGCACCGCCGGCGACCATGCGCGGGAACGCGGCATCATCATCGCGGACACCAAGTTCGAGTTCGGCCTGGACGCCGACGGCACGCTGCGGCTGATGGACGAGGTGCTGACGCCCGACTCGTCCCGCTTCTGGCCGGCGGATTCCTACCGGCCGGGCAGCAGTCCGCCGAGTTACGACAAGCAGTTCGTGCGCGATTACCTGGAGCGCATTGGCTGGGACAAGACACCGCCGGGGCCGCGGATACCGGGCGAGGTGATCGAAGCGACCCACGAGAAGTACCGCGAAGTCTGCGAGCGCCTGGTCGCCAGTGGGTGAGACGGGCATGCAGACGGTGGGCATACGGCGCGTCGACCGGCTCCTGGCGGAGTACGGCGAGAGCCACCAGAACCGCTGGAACAAACTGATCCACTGGATCGCGGTGCCGGTCATCGTGTGGACGATGGTCGCGCTGCTGTGGGTCATCCCGTTTCCGTTCCGGGTGGGCACCGATGCGCTGCCGGTCAACTGGGCGACGCTGGCGCTGCTGCTGGCGCAGGTCTACTGGTTCAGCCTGTCCTGGTCCCTCGGGCTCGGACTGCTGATGTACAGCGTGTTCCTCCTCCAGCTCACGTTCCTGTTGGAACAGGACGCTACCCGCCCGCTGTGGCAAAGCGCTCTGGCGGTATTCGTGGCGGCCTGGATACTGCAATTCGTGGGCCACGCCATCGAGGGCAAGCGGCCCTCGTTCTTCAAGGACCTGCAATTCCTGCTGGTCGGGCCCGCCTGGCTGATGTCCTTCATTTACCGTTCGTTGGGCCTGCGCTACTGACGACCTTGCCGCGGCCGGCACTTCACGATTGGGACCTGCAACCCGCCGAGGCCCGTGCCCTGCAAGGTGAACTGGCGGCGCGGGTGGTGCGCCGGGACCGCCTCGGCGGCATCCGGCGGGTCGCCGGCGTGGACGTCGCATTCGCCGACCGGGGCGCCACCACCTGCGCCGCGGTGGTGGTCATGTCCTGGCCCGGCATGGAGGTGGTTGATGAGGCGCGGGCGCAGCGCGCCACCTCTTTTCCCTACGTGCCGGGATTGTTGTCGTTCCGGGAGTTGCCCGCGGTGCTGGCGGCCTTCGAGCAGCTCCGCGCCCGCCCCGACCTGTTGCTGTGCGACGGCCAGGGCATCGCCCACCCGCGGCGGTTCGGCATCGCCTGCCACCTCGGCGTGTGGCTGGACCTGCCGGCCATCGGGGTTGGCAAATCGCGGCTGGTGGGCACCTTTACCGAACCCGGGCGCGCCCGCGGCGAGCGGTCGCCCCTGATGGACGGAGACGAGCTGCTGGGCGCCGTGCTGCGCACTCGCGCCGGCGTCAAGCCGCTGTTCGTATCGCCGGGCCACCGGGTATCGATCGACACCGCGGTCCACTGGGTGCTGGAGTGCGCGCCGCGGTTCCGGCTGCCCGAGCCCATACGCGCCGCCGACCGGCTGGCCGCCGCGGGCTGATTATCGTCTATCGGAAGTCAGGGCGGCCGCCGCTGTGGGCCGGGGCGCACCGTCCCGGTGCGGCGGGTCACTCCTCGAGGGTTTCCCCGTAGGCCTCCGCATCGAGCAGTCCGTCCAGTTCGCTCTCGTCGCTGGGGTTGACGGCAAACAGCCAGCCGTCACCATAGGGATCGGAATTGACGATGCCCGGATCGTCCGCCAGGTCCTCGTTGACGGCGACCACCACGCCGGTGATCGGCGAGTAGATATCGCTGGCGGCCTTCACCGATTCCACCACGGCGCAGGCGTCGCCCTGCTCGAGCTGGTCTCCCTCGGCCGGCAACTCGATGAACACCAGGTCGCCCAGCGCTTCCTGGGCGTGGTCTGATATGCCGACGCGCATGCTGCCGTCCACCTCGACGCTGACCCATTCGTGCGAATGCGTGTACTTGAGTTCGGCTGGGATATTGCTCATTGGGGAGCCCCTCGAAAATCTTCGTTGACGTGTCTGCTGGCGCCGCGTACTCGGGATTTTAGCACCGCTGGGCGACGGGCCGGAACCTTTTGCGGCGGCGCCGGCCGGCCGGCATGCCGGCTACAGGATACCCTCGCAGGCACGCCCGTTGCGCACGAATGGCGGGCGGACGAAGCGCGCCGTCAGCAGCTTGCCGCGAATCTCGACCTGGCACTCGCCGGCGGCTTCTGCTGGCACCCGCGCGAGCCCGATCGCACGTTGCAGGGTGGGCGAAAAACTGCCGCTGGTCACGGCGCCATCGCCGGCCGCGGTTACCACGCGTTGGCCGGTGCGCAACACCCCGCGCGCTTCCAGCACCAGCCCCACGAGCTTGCGCGGCACCCCCGCGGCCCGCTGCCGCTCCAGCGCCGCGCGCCCGATGAACTGGCGCTCGCCGTCCATCGCCACCGTCCAACCCAATGCGCTCTCGAAGGGACTGACGTCCTCGTCCATGTCCTGGCCGTACAGGTTCATGCCCGCCTCCAGGCGCAGCGTGTCACGGGCCCCGAGACCGCACGGCCGGACCCCGGCCGCCACCAGCCGGTCCCACAGCGACTGGGCGGCAGCATCGGGCAGGCAAATCTCGAATCCGTCCTCGCCGGTGTAGCCGGTGCGGGCCACGAACAGGTCGCCAAGCTGCACCGCGAAAAATCGCGGCAGCGCCGCGGCCTGCTCCGCCGCCTCCGGCGGCAGCACGCCCAGCACGGCCTCGCGCGCGGTCGGCCCCTGCACCGCGATCATCGCCAGCTCGAGGTGCTCGTGCACGACTACCCCGAAGGCGCCTGCGTGGCGCCTGATCCACTCCAGATCCTTCTCCCGCGTGGCCGCGTTGACCACCATGCGAAACAGCCGCTGGTCCACGAAATAGGTGATCAGGTCGTCCACCACCCCGCCCCGTTCGTTCAGCATGCAGCTGTACAACGCCTTGCCCGGCTGTTGCAGCTTTTCGACATCGTTGGCCAACAGCCGGGAAAGGAATTCCCGCACGCGGTCCCCGGAGAGGTCAACGATCGTCATGTGCGAAATATCGAAGATGCCCGCCGCGCTGCGAACCTGGTGGTGTTCTTCGAGCTGCGAGCCGTAGCTGATGGGCATTTCCCAGCCGCCGAACTCGACCATCTTGGCGCCGGCGGCAACGTGGGTGTCGAAATGGGGCGTACGGCGCGCCATGCGGGGCCTCCCGTGGGTGCCCGCTGACTATAACCGCGCGTGGCCAAATTGCAATGCCGTGGAGACTCAGTCCCTGGCGCGCGTCTCGATGAGTATCTCGCCCTCCAGCGTGCGGTGTACCGGACACCGATCGGCAATTTCGAGCAGGCGCTGGTGCTGCTCGTCGCTGAGATCCCCGGTCACCAGAACCTCGCGCTGCAGGCGGTCGATCCTGCCCGTGACGGTTTCGCAGCCGGCGCAGTCCTCGGCATGGATGCGATCGTGGGTCACGGCCACCTCCACCTCGCCGACCGGCAGGCGCTTGCGCCGGGCGTACATGTTCAGCGTCATCACCGTACAGGACGCCAGCGCGGCGGCCAGCAGCGCGTATGGCGACGGGCCCAGGTCGGTGCCGCCGTGCCGTTCCGGTTCGTCGGCCAGCATGCGGTGGCCGTCGGCGTTCACGGCGCAGCGGAAGATATCCTCCGGCTGGCCGCGCACCACCACCGCGCCACGTTGCAGGCGTGCCGGTGCCGGCCGCTCCTCGTCCTCGGGCAGATAGCGGGCGGCCCAGGCGCTCAGCACCCGCCCGGCGTAGGCGGCATCCGTCGCGCGGCTGAGCAGGTGGTCCGCATCATCCAGGGTGATGAAACTCTTGGGATGCAGGGCGCTGGCATAAATACGGCCGGCCTCCGCAATGGGCACGATGGCATCGACCGGCGAGTGCATCACCAGCAGGGCGCGGCGCAATTGGCGGACGCCATCGCGCACGCGCTGTGCGCGCACGTCCGCGACGAAATCGCTGCGCACCCGGAAGCTGCGGCCTGCCAGCCTGACCTCCGCCTCGCCTTCCCGCTCGATGCGCTCCAGGTCGTCGTCCAGCAGATGCAACACGTGCTCGGCATCGGCCGGCGCGCCGATGGTGGCCACCGCTCGAACCGAGTCGATCCGGTGGGCCGCGGCCAGCACCGCGGTGCCGCCCAGTGAATGGCCGACGAGCAGCTCCGGGGCCTGCAGGTGAGCGGCCAGGAAGCCCGCGGCATCCACCAGATCCTGCACGTTGCTGGAGAAATGCGTCGCGCCAAAATCTCCCTCGCTCTGCCCCAGGCCGGTGAAATCGAAGCGCAGCACGGCGATCCCCTCGCCCGCCAGCGCCTCGGCGATATTCACCGCTGCCCGGATGTTCTTGGTGCAGGTGAAGCAATGCGCGAACAATGCGCAAGCCCTGAGGTGCCCGGTGTCCGGCCGGTGCACTACCCCTGCCAGTCGTTCGCCGCGTGAATTCTGGAAGCTGATTTTTTCCTGCATGTGGGCCGACTCCAATGGCCCGGCCCGCATTCGGGCCGGGTAAACCGGGTTCTGCTCGATCGCGTGAAGCGGGAGTTTACACCGGGCGGGGTTCCGGCTCGACGCGAGCGACGGCAATCGCTGGCGCCCGGCGCATGGAATTCACGCCATGGGCTCACCGCTGCCAGGGCCTTGCGTCATGCCGAATCGAAGCGGCGTCCCCGTGGTATAGTTTGCGGCCTTTCCGCACGACAGGACGGGGCATTGGCTAATCGGCTCTCCAGGATTTACACCCGCACCGGCGACCGGGGCACCACCGGGCTGGGCGACGGCACGCGCGTGGACAAGGACGCCTTGCGGGTCGAGTCTTACGGCACCGTCGACGAACTGAACTCTGCGGTCGGGTTGGTGCTGGCTTCGGACATCGACCCGCAACTGCGTGCCTGCCTGACCCGCATTCAGCACGAGCTGTTCGACCTCGGCGGCGAGTTGTGCATGCCGGGCCACACGCTGATTCCGGACGATTACGTCGAAGGGCTCGAACAGGACCTGGATCGCCTCAACGCCGACCTGCCGCCCCTCAAGGACTTCATCCTGCCCGGGGGGTCCGAGGCCGCGGCCCGGTGCCACCTGGCGCGTACCATTTGCCGGCGCGCCGAACGCGTGCTGGTCACCCTCGGCAGGGACGAGGACATCAACGCGGCCAGCCTGCGGTATCTCAACCGGCTGTCCGACCTGTTGTTCGTCATCGCGCGTTGCCTGGCGCGGGCGGATGGCGGCCGCGAGGTGGTGTGGGTGCACGGAGACCAGCGCGGCAGCGATCCCGCTTGAGCGCCGGCCGGCCGCGACCGGCCGCCAGGGCCCCTAACCCAGCTTGGGAAAATAGAAGTCCGCGCCTTCCCGCATGCCACGGTGCCAGCGCTGGGTGACCGTCTTCAGCCGCGTGTAGAAGCGAATGCCCTCCGGCCCATAGATGTGGTGGTCGCCGAACAGCGACTGCTTCCACCCGCCAAAGCTGTGGAAGGCCACGGGCACCGGAATGGGGATGTTCACCCCCACCATGCCGGCCTGGATGCGCTGCACGAACGCGCGCGCCGCATCGCCCTCGCGGGTGAAGATGGACACACCGTTGCCGTAAACGTGCGCGTTGATCAGTTCCACGGCCTCGTCGAAGGAGCCGACCCGGACCACGACCAGCACCGGCCCGAAAATCTCCTCCTGGTAGATGCGCATCGCGGGCGTGACGCGGTCGAACAGGGTGCCGCCAAAGAAGAACCCGTCCGGCGCATCCGGGTGAGTGAAAGCACGCCCGTCGACCACCAGCTCGGCGCCTTCCTCGACACCGAGGTCGACATAGGAATGAACCTTGGCACGATGCTCGCCGGTGATCAGTGGCCCCATCTCGGCGCCCGGCACCTCCCCCGGCTCGATGACCAGCCCCTCGGCCCTGGGCTTGAGCTGCGCCACCAGCGCATCGGCCGTGTCATGGCCCACCACCACGGCCACCGAGATGGCCATGCAGCGCTCGCCAGCGGAACCGTAGGCGGAGCCGATCAGGGCATCGGCCGCCGCCTCCAGCGGCGCATCGGGCATCACCACGAGATGGTTCTTGGCGCCACCGAGCGCCTGTACCCGTTTGCCATGGGCGGTGCCCGTCTCGTAAATCTTGCGGGCGATCGGTGTCGAGCCGACAAAGCTGATGGCCTGGATGTCGGGATGCGCGAGTATCGCGTCCACCGCCTCCCGGTCGCCGTGCACCACGTTGAAGACGCCGTCCGGCACACCGGCCTGGCGGATCAGGTCTGCCAGCAGCATGGAGGCGGAGGGGTCCTTTTCCGAGGGCTTGAGCACGAACGTGTTGCCGCACGCCAGCGCCATCGGCAACATCCACAGCGGCACCATGGCCGGGAAGTTGAACGGCGTGATGCCCGCCACCACGCCCAGCGGCTGGCGCAACGCGTAACTGTCCACGCCGGTGCCCACGCTGTCCGAATATTCGCCTTTCAGCAGCTGCGGCGCCCCGCAAGCGAACTCGACCACTTCCAGCCCGCGGGTCACCTCACCCCGGGCGTCTTCCAGCACCTTGCCGTGCTCGCTGGTCAGGATGCGCGCCAGCGGCTCGGCATGCTCCTCCAGCAGGCTTTTCAGCCGGAAGATGCAGCGGGCACGGCGCAACGCGGGCTGGGCAGACCACCCGGGGAAAGCCGCGCGGGCTGCCTGCACGGCGCTGTCGAGCTCGGCCGCCGTCCCCATGGGTACACGGCATTGCACCTGGCCGGTGGCGGGATTGAAGACATCCCCGAAACGGTCGCCGGTAGCGGCCACTTCTTGGCCATTGATGTAGTGGTTCAGAGTTTGCACAGATACGGCGCTCCCGGGGCCAGCAGGCCCCATGTTAGCAGGCGGCGGGCTCAGCGTTCGAGCGCTTCGCTCGCCGGCACGTAATCGTAGCCCAGGTCGCGTGCCACGTCGTCATAGGTGACCATGCCGCGGTGCACATTGAGGCCTTCGAGCAGGTGCGGGTTGTTTCGCATGGCCTGTGTCGGGCCCTGTTCCGCCAGCGCGATGATGAACGGCAGCGTGGCGTTGTTGAGGGCGAAGGTCGAGGTGCGCGGCACGGCGCCGGGCATGTTGGCCACGCAGTAGTGGACGACGTCGTCCACCACGTAGGTCGGCTCCGCGTGCGTGGTCGGATGGGAGGTCTCGAAACAGCCACCCTGGTCGATGGAGACATCCACCAGCACCGAACCGCTGCGCATGCCCGACAGGTGCTCGCGACGCACCAGCTTGGGCGCCGCCGCGCCGGGAATCAGCACGCCCCCGATCACCAGGTCGGAATCCACCAGGTGACGCTCGATCGCGTCCATGTTGGAAAACACGGTCTCGATGCGGCTCTCGAAATTGGCATCGAGGAAGCGCAGGACCTCGGCGTCACGATCGAGGATGACGACCCGGGCGCCCAGGCCGATTGCCATCTGGGCTGCGTTGAACCCGACCGTGCCTCCACCGATGATGAGCACCTTGGCGGGCTCCACGCCCGGCACTCCGCCGAGCAGCACGCCCGAGCCGCCACGCGCTTTTTCCAGGCACCACGCGCCCGCCTGGATGGACAGCCGCCCGGCCACTTCCGACATGGGCGCCAGCAACGGCAGGTGGCCATGCTCGTCGGTCACGGTCTCGTAGGCAATGCAGGTGGCCCCGCTCTGCACGAGGTCTTCGGTCTGGGGCGCGTCCGGCGCCAGGTGCAGGTAGGTGAACAGGGTATGGTCCTCACGCAGCATGGCGCGCTCGACGGCCTGGGGCTCCTTGACCTTGACGATCATCTCCGCGACCTCGAACACCGCTGCCGCGGAGTCCAGGACCTCGGCGCCAACGGCCTGATAGGCCGCATCATCCACACCGATACCCGCCCCCGCCCCGGTCTCGACATACACCGCGTGTCCGCGCTGGGTCAGTTCCCGCACCGAGGCCGGCACCATGCCGACCCGGTATTCGTTATCCTTGATCTCTTTAGGTACACCGAGCTTCATGTCAGCACTCACCGGGCTAAAATCACCATTTTATGCCGTGTTGTTCAGGTTTTTATGCTATAAATTCTGGAAATACAGGTTTTTAATCCAAGCTGATTCGGTAACTCCCCATGCCCGAGCCCAAACAGGGCCGTAAACCACTGGACCGGACCGACCGCCGCATCCTCGAGTGCCTGCAAGCGGAGGGCCGCATTTCCAACGTGGCGCTGGCCCGCAAGGTCAACCTCACCCCTACCCCCTGCCTGGAACGCGTGAAACGGCTGGAGCGGGACGGGTACATACGCGGCTACACGGCGCTGCTGGATCCCGAACTGGTCGATGCCGGCCTGCTGGTGTTTGTCGAGATCGACCTGACCCGCACCTCGCCCGACGTGTTCCGGGACTTCCGCCGCGAAGCGAGCCAGCTGCCGCAAGTGCTCGACTGCCACCTGGTTTCCGGCAACTTCGACTACCTCATCAAGGCCCGCGTGCGGGACATGCAGGAGTACCGGGAACTGCTGGGCGAGAAGATTCTCTCCCTGCCCGGGGTCAACGGTTCCCGGAGCTACGTGGTCATGGAGCAGGTCAAGGAGACCACGCACCTGCCACTGTTCAAATAGGGCGGCCACCGCCAAACGGGAGTATCCTGTAGGCGCCTCGCAGCGGACAGGCCATGCCTACACTCATCATTCACCATGACGACTGCCTGCGGCACGACACCGGACCCCGGCACCCGGAACGTCCCGCGCGCATCACCGCTGTCCTGGAGGCCCTGGCGGGCCTGGGGGGGCTGGAGTTCCTGCCGGCCCCCAAAGCCACACCGGACCAACTGCAGCGCGTGCACCCCGACTGGTATTGCCGGCAACTGGCCGCGGAGGAACCGGCCGAGGGCCGGGTGGCGCTCGATCCGGATACCTTTCTGAGCCCCGGCTCGATCGATGCCGCCCTGCGCGGCAGCGGCGCCATCTGTTTTGCCATTGACGAGGTGCTGGCCGGCAAGGCCCGCAACGCCTTCTGCGCGACCCGGCCGCCCGGGCACCACGCCGAGGCGGAACTGCCGATGGGCTTCTGCCTGTACAACCACGTGGCCGTCGGGGCCTGCCACGGCCTCGCGCAGGCAGGCTGCGAGCGGGTGGCCATCATCGATTTCGATGTCCACCATGGCAATGGCACGCAGGCCATCTTCGCCGCCGAGCCGAGGGTGCTGTATGTCTCCAGCCATCAGTCGCCACTGTATCCCGGTACCGGGCTGGTGCACGAGACCGGCGTCGGCAACATCCTCAACCTGCCGCTGGAGCCCGGTGCCGGCGGCCGCGAGTTCCGCGAGGCCTGGACCACGCTCGGCCTGCCGGCGGTGCATGGTTTCGAACCCGACCTGGTGCTGATTTCGGCGGGCTTCGACGCCCACCGGGATGATCCCCTGGCCCAACTGGAGCTGGTGGAGGAGGATTTCCACTGGATCAGCGCGGAGTTGCGAGGGCTGGCGGAGCAGAGCTGCGCCGGCCGTCTCGTGTCCACTCTGGAGGGCGGTTACGATCTCGGCGCCCTGGGTGCCTCGGCCCGCGCCCATGTCGATGCCCTGTGCGCCTGAGCGCTCTCCAGCCCGGCGCTGTGCCGTGCGCGTGAAACAGGCGACAGCCCCGCTCGGATGGCATACAATCAGGCGCGGAACGCGGGTGCCGCGGCCTGCCGGTTCCGCCTCGCAACCCCGGTTGTGCGGGTGTAGTTCAATGGTAGAACGGGAGCTTCCCAAGCTCTTAATGAGGGTTCGATTCCCTTCACCCGCTCCAGTTTTTTCTGTTCCTCAATCATCGACAGCCAACCGATCGGTACTGTATGGTCGGCGGTCCGGCGATTGACCGCTCATCCGGGCGGCAGCCGGTGATGGACACGATCGCGCGAGTCTGGAATTTCTCGTCATAACGGCCAGCAAGGCCGACGATCTGGACCTCCACGGTGAATCGGAGGCATGTGGCGGATGCCACGAGCCACGGCGATCGGAACAGCCGCACCGCAGGTAAGCCTGCGCCTCATAGCGGATTCCGCAATTCGACACGGGAACGGAGCATACCATGACCGGGACACACTCAAAGGCGATGACGACCCTGGCTATTCTTTGCCTGGCAACGCCCATATTCACCATCAGCGCAGCCGTCGCGCAGACCCATGCGGGTCAGCCGGAGAGCGTGCTGGAGCCGGCGAAGATTTACTCGCCCTACGTCGAGCGCACGGCAGCGGATTCGAATCTCGCTGAGGGAGTCTACTGGGGCGACACGCATTTACATACGTCGTATTCAACGGACGCCGGCATGATGGGCAACAAGCTGGGCCCGGAAGAGGCATACCGTTTCGCCCGCGGAGAGGAGGTCCTGACATCGCACAACATGCGGGTTCGCCTGATTCGCCCGCTGGATTTCCTGGTAGTGGCGGACCATGCGGAAAATCTGGGTCTTGCGCCCTACATTGCCGAGTCGCATCCCGATTTGCTGGCGAGCGACTGGGGCCGCAAGGTCCACGACCTGGTGAAGGCCGGCAAATCACGCGAAGCGTTTCAGACCTGGATCNNGACCCGATCGACAATCCCAGGATGTCGCGTTCTGTTTGGGAGCGAGAGATCGCGTTTGCCGACAAGTACAACGAGCCGGGCAGGTTCACCGCCCTGATCGGCTTCGAATGGACCTCCATCGCGACGCAGGAAACGCCCGGCAATCTGCACCGGGTCGTCATTTTCAAGGACGGCGCCGACAAGGCAGGGCAGGTCCTGCCCTTCTCGACCTTTGACTCGATCGATCCTGAAGATCTGTGGGACTACATGGCCGATTATGAGCGGACGACAGGCGGCAGCGTTTTGGCGATTGCGCACAATGGCAATGTCTCGAACGGGCAAATGTTTGCCACCGAGCGCCTGAATGGCCGCCCGATCAATCGGGCGTATGCGGAGCTGCGTTCCCGGTTCGAGCCGCTGTACGAGGTGACGCAGATCAAGGGAGACGGCGAGGCGCATCCGTTCCTCTCGCCCAACGACGAGTTTGCAGACTATGGCACCTGGGACAAGTCGGATATCGCCGGCTTCAAGCCCAAGGAAGACTGGATGCTGCAGTACGAGTACGCCCGCTCCGCGCTGCAGATCGGCATGCAGCTGGAGGAGAAGCTCGGGGTCAATCCCTACAAATTCGGCATGATCGGCAGCACCGACGCCCACACGTCACTGGCGACGACCCGCGAAGAGAATTTCTTCGGCAAGGCAGCGCACCTCGAGCCCGAAGCCGAGCGCTGGGAGCACGTCATCATCGCGTCCCTGGCCGGTGATCCGAACTTGTCGAGCTATTCCTACGAGTCGATCGGCGCCGGCCTCGCGGCGGTCTGGGCGCGCGAAAACACGCGCGAGGGCATTTTCAACGCGATGCTGAAGAAGGAGACCTACGCCACGACCGGCACCCGCATCGTTGTCCGCTTGTTCGGGGGCTGGGAATATGAGCAGGACGAGGTATATCGGCCCGACGTGATATCCATCGGCTATCGCAAGGGCGTGCCGATGGGCGGTGACCTCGCAGAGAAGCCGGCCGAAAAGCACGCTCCGACATTCATGGTGGGTGCCTTGAAGGACCCGTGGTCCGGAAATCTCGACCGCATCCAGATCATCAAGGGCTGGATCGACAGCGATGGCGAGCGGCAAGAGCGGGTGTACGATGTGGCCGTATCCGATGGCCGGACCATTGACGCCGACGGTCGCTGCCGGACCCCGGTTGGCGACACCGTCGATGTCGGAGACGCGAGCTATCTCAACACCATCGGCGACGCGGAGCTGCGCGCTGTCTGGACCGACCCGGATTTCAATCCCAAGCACCGGGCCTTTTACTATGCGCGCGTGCTGGAGATCCCAACGCCGACCTGGCAGGCCTACGATTCGAAGTTCTTCGGGATCGAGATGCCCGCTACCGTCCAGATGAAGGGCCAGGAGCGTGCTTACACCTCGCCGATCTGGTACACGCCCTAGCCACGGCAAGGGGACGCGCCGGTCGCCGCGAATGGAAGCAAAGGAAAGATGCTGATGAACCTGATGAGATCGTTGTTGTTGGTCGCCCTCTCCGGTCTGTTGATGCCGGTCGCCCATGCCCAGGACAAGCCGAACATCGTCCTGGTCTTCATGGACAACTTCGGCTGGGGCGAGCCCGGGTTCAACGGCGGCGGCATCATTCGCGGCGCTGCGACGCCGCAATTGGATGAGCTGGCCGCCGAGGGACTTCGACTCACGAACTTCAACGTGGAAGTGCAGTGTACGCCGTCCCGGTCCGCGCTGATGACGGGCCGTTACGCCATGCGCAGCGGGAACGCGACCGTACCGATCGGCGAGGGTGTGTACGGCCTGGTGCAGTGGGAAGTGACGATGGCCGAGATGCTCTCCGAGGCCGGCTACGCCACCGGCATGTTCGGCAAGTGGCACCTCGGGCGAACGGAGGGCCGCTTCCCGACCGACCAGGGGTTCGACGAGTGGTATGGCGTGCCGAACTCCACTGACGAGTCGCCCTATTCGTCGCTGCAGGGATTTGCGGAAAGCGGCGTCGCGGAAACCTGGGTCATGGATGGCAAGAAGGGCAGTGCGCCCGAAAAGGTGCGCCCTTATCGTCTCGATTACCGGCCAATCATCGATCGGGATCTCACGGATCGGGCGATCGGTTTCATGCGGCGCCAGGCCGAGGCGGGCACGCCATTTTTCGTCTACCTCCCGTACACGGCCACGCATTTTCCCACCATGCCGCACCCGGACTTCGTCGGAAAATCCGGCAATGGACCCTGGGGCGATCTGCTGATGCAGATCGACAGCTACGTTGGCGAGTTGCTCGATACGATCGATGATCTGGGGATCGCGGAGAACACGATCTTCATCTTCACCGCAGACAATGGTCCCGAGGCCCTGAGCGCGGGTGAGACGTCGATGACGGTTGAGACGGCGATAAACGGATCCGCGGGCCCATGGCGTTCCACCTTGTTTACCGGCTACGAAGGGGCGCTTCGCGTGCCGTTCGCGGTGCGCTGGCCCGCCCGGATCGAAGCGGGTCGCGAAAGCGACGAAATCGTGCACGCGATGGATCTGTTCCCGACCCTGGCTGCGATAGCAGGGGGCAAGGTCCCGGACGACCGGGTCATCGACGGGATCGATATGTCGGAATTCTTCCTTGGATCGACGCAGGAATCAGGCCGCGAGGGCTTCATCGTCTACATGGGCAACGACGTCTTCGGCGTGAAGTGGCGCAACTGGAAGCTCCACTTCAAGGAACAGACGGGATGGAACGGCGTATTGCGCGCCTACACGATGCCTCGCCTCTACAACCTGATGAACGACCCCAGGGAGACGGACAATGTATTGTTCCCCCATACCTGGGTGCCGAAGGCTGCGATGCCACAGCTGGAAGAGCACGTGGCCACGTTGATCAAGTACCCGCCAGTCAAGGCCGGCCAGCAGGACCCGTATCAGCCGCCGGAGTATCCCTAGCTCGGGCGAGAAGGCGAGTCGCCTCGCTGCCAGGCTCGGCCTTGGCTGGAAGTGACCAAACGCCGTGAATCGCCGTTGTCGTTCAATGGCAGGACATCAGCTTTCCACGCTGGGACCGTGGGGTCGATTCCCTTCAGGCGCCCCAATCTTCTAATATTGGGGCATCGACAGCCGATCGCTCAGCACAGCCCATGCGCGGATTGATGCAGGATTACCCCCTCCTGGTCCACACCATCCTGGACCATGCGGCGCTCAACCACGGCGAACGGGAGATCGTTACCCGAGCGGTGGAAGGGCCCATCCGCCGCTGCACCCTGAGTGACCTGCGCACACGCTCATTGCGGGTCGCCAAGGCCCTGCAGATGGAAGGCATCGGCATGGGCGACCGGGTCGCGACCATGGCGTGGAACACCGATCGCCACGTCGAGACCTGGTACGGCATCATGGGCCTGGGCGCAATCTGCCACACGCTGAACCCGCGCCTGTTCGCCGAGCAGCTCGCCTACATCATCAACCATGCCGAGGACCGGTTGATGTTCGTCGACCTCACCTTCGTGCCGCTGCTCGAGGCCTTGGCGCCGAAGCTGCCCACCATCGAAAAATACATCGTGCTGACCGATGCCGGGCACCTGCCGGAGTCGGGACCCCCCAACATGGTGGCCTACGAGGACTGGCTGGCGCAGGCCGACGCGGATTTCGCCTGGGTCCGCTGCGACGAGAACACCGCCGCCGCGCTGTGCTACACCTCCGGCACCACGGGCAACCCCAAGGGCGTGCTGTACTCCCACCGCTCCAACGTGCTGCACGGGCTGATGGTCAACCAGCCGGACGTGTTCGGGCTGACCTCCAGCGACGTGGTGATGGCGATCGTGCCCATGTTCCACGCCAATGCCTGGGCACTGACCTACGCCGCGCCGGCCGCGGGCGCCAGCATGGTGATGCCCGGGGCCGGCATGGACGGCGAGCGGATCTACGAGCTGCTGGACCAGGAGCGCGTGACCGCGACCGCCGCGGTGCCCACGGTGTGGCTGGGCCTGCTGCAGTACCTCGAGGAGACCGGCAAGGATCTGCCGTGGCTGAAGTCGGTGGTGGTCGGGGGCGCGGCGTGCCCGCGCATGATGATCGAGAAGTTCGAAAACGTCTACGACGTGGAGGTCATCCATGGCTGGGGCATGACCGAGATGTCCCCGGTCGGCACTACCGGCAGCATCAAGCACGCCACCGCGCATTTGCAGGGCGAGGCGCGCGTGCAGCTGAAGCTGAAACAGGGCCGTTCCCCCTACCTGGTGGAGATGAAAGTCGTCGACGACGACGGCAATGAGCTGCCGCGCGACGGCAAGAGCTTCGGACACCTGCTGGTGCGGGGCCCGGCAATTGCCAGCGGTTACTTCAAGCACGACGAGGAGATCCTCGACGCGGACGGCTGGTTCGACACCGGCGACATCGCACACATCGATGCGCTGGGCTACATGCAGATCACCGACCGCGACAAGGACGTGATCAAGTCCGGCGGCGAATGGATTTCGTCCATCGAAGTAGAGAACACCGCGGTGGGCTGCCCCGGAGTGACGGAGGCCGCGGTGATCGGCATCGCCCACCCCAAATGGGGTGAACGGCCGCTGTTGCTGGTGGTGGCACAGGCTGACGCGGAGCTCGGCAAGTCAGACGTGCTGGACTGGCTGCAGGGCAGGATCGCCAAGTGGTGGATGCCCGACGAGGTGCTGTTCGTCGACGAGATACCGCACACCGCCACCGGCAAGATTCAGAAAAACGCGCTGCGCGAGCAGTACCGCGACTTCCAGTTCAGCGAGTGAGCTCAGGCCGGGTCCTGCAGGTCCCGGACAATGAGATCCTCCACCCAGCTCTGCAGCTTCCAGTTACTGATATAACCGCAGTGCCCGCCATGGCGGGTCACCAGCAATTCCAGCAGCGGGTTGGCTGGCAGGCTTTGCGTGTCCGCGACCGGCACCACGGGGTCGTCCGCGGCCGTCACGATGAGACTGGGCACGGCGAGGGCGGCCAGGCGTTCACCATCGATGGCGTAACCGTCGAAGTACTGCTCCAGCGTGGCGTAGCCGTAATAGCGCGTGGCCATGAACCGGGTGCGTTCGCGCAGCCCCGGCAGGCGGTGCCAGTGATCGTACTCGTAGAGGTTCGGAAAGTGAGCCTGCTTGATACGCATCGAGCGCGCCCACTTGCGCACGTAATAGTTTTCATAGAAACGCCGGCCCTGTTCCATGGCCCGGAGCACATTGGCCGGGTTCAGCACCGGGCAGACGGCGATGGTGCGGCGGATGTCGAGCCCGGCGCGCGCGCCGTGCAGGGCGATGCGCAGGGCGAAGTTGCCGCCGAGAGAGAACCCGATGAGGGCCCAGGCCCCGAACCCGCCCCGCCGCTGCATGTCGGCCAGCGCCGCGATGACCTCGTCCAGCCGACAGGAATGGAAGATGCCCTCGTTCAGGTGGTGGGTCTCGCCGTGGTCGCGAAAGTTCAGGCGGAACACGTCGTAGCCCTCGCCATACAGCCGCGCGCCGGTGGCCAGGATATAGTTCGACTGGGAACTCCCCTCCCAGCCGTGCAGCAGCACCGCGAGCCCGCGACTGGCATCGCGCTGTGGCGAATAATGGCCGACCAGCCGCACGCCCGGCCCGCCACTCAGCAACCACTCCTGCTGCGCCGACTTCAGCGGCGCCGCGCGCCGCCCGACCACCCAGCGGCGCAGGGCGCTGCTGTTCAGCAGCGACTGCAGGTGCGGGCTGCGCAACCCGGGGGCGGGCCGAAACGTATCGCTGTACTCGCTCATCCCATCCGCACTTCGTAATCGTACGCCGCCCGCACCGCGCGGTAGGCCAGGCTGGCGATCTCCTTGCGGGGCCGGTCGACCGCCGCCAGCGGCTCGAGCAGATGCACGTCCGCCACGCTGGATGGGCGCCCCAGCAGGCGCAATACGTTGGCCGGAAAACCCTCGCCATCGAGGAACGTCATCTCCGGGTCCCGCCGGCCACCCCTGAGGTAGCGGATCATGGCCGGCTGCACCGGGCACGGCGCCTCGACCGCGACCCGGAACATCCGCGCGTGGAAGACGTTGATCGCCTCCCCGGGGCGAATGCCGCCCTCCGGGAAAATGGCGGCCCGGTGGCCCGCGTTCAAGCGCTCGACCAGGCGCGCGGCCACCTCGTCGGCGGAATCGTGGCTACCGCGACGATGAAACACCGTGCCGCCCGCCCGCGCCAGAAATCCGAACAATGGCCAATCATCGATTTCCGATTTACCCACGAACGACATGGCGCCCAGGCTGTGCAGCACGGGAATGTCCAGCCAGGAAATATGGTTGGCCACCACCAACACCGGTCCCGGCAGCAATTGGCCCGAGGCCTGCACCGCAACGCCGAAGACGCGGCACAGGGCCCGCGACCAGGTGTTGAGCATGAACTCCGCCAGGGTGCGGCGTGGCCCGCGCAACGCGTGACCCGGCCGCGTCTGGCACACCACGGTGGGTAGCAACAACAGGCCGACCAGCACCATGAGCAGCAACAGCCGCGCCAGAATGCGCACCGGCGTCAGGCGATCAGTCCACATCACTCAGGCGTCCTAAGCCTTGCCGCCCGGCTGGCTGATGCTGACCGTGAGACGGCAGCTGCTGCACAAGCGGCCGTCCGCGTCCCGGATATCGATGGCCCATACGTGAAGCGTGCGCCCGATCCGCAACGGCCGGCAGATGCCGGTCACCACGCCAGCATTCACCGCCCGCAGGTGGCTGCCGCTGACCTCCACGCCCGCCACCCGCGCACCCTCGGTGCGCGCCACCAGCAAGGCGGATGCGAGGCTGCCGAGCGACTCCGCGAGCGTCACGAACGCGCCCCCATGCATGATGCCATGCGGCTGGATCGTGCGTTCGGTAAGCGGCATCCGTGCGCAGATGAACCCGGCACCCACCGCGCACACGGTGATGCCGAGGAACTCCACCATGGTGCCGCGCTGGCTGGCATTGATGGCGAGCAGGTCTCCGCTGATCTGGCTCAGGAATGTGGACACGCAAAAAGGGGTCGGTCAGCTTTCAGGAGCGCGGAATTATCGCATACGCGGGCCGAGCCGCGGAGCGTGCCGGCGCCACCCGCGATTTGTGCACCGAACCTGGAATATACGACAATACGCGGCTGCTCCGTTCCCCACCCGAGGGGGTGGCTACGCACATCGTCCATGGCCCGACACAAGGTCACAATCAGCCCCAGCGGCGCCGAGTTCACCGTCCGCGAAGGTGAATCGGTCCTCGATGCCGCCCTGCGCCAGGGCGTGATGCTGCCCTACAGCTGCAAGAACGGCACCTGCGGCAGCTGCAAGGGCCGCATCGAGCAGGGCGAGGTGCACTACCCGTTTCACCCGCCGCTGGCCCTGGAGCGTGCCGAGATCGCCGCCGGCTACACCTTGCTGTGCCAGGCGGAGCCGCTCGAGGATCTGGTGGTGGCCGCCCGTGAAATCGCGGCGCTGCGCGACATTCCGGTGCGCATGATGCCGGCGCGGGTGCTGGAAAAGACCAAGCTGGCGCCAAACGTCATGCGATTGCGGCTCAAGCTTCCGAAGTCGCAGCGACTGCAGTTCCTGGCCGGGCAATACGTTGACATCCTGCTGCCTGGCGGCAAACGCCGCGCCTTTTCGCTGGCCAACCCGCCGTCGCTGGAGGACGAGATCGAGCTGCATGTGCGGCACGTCGAGGGCGGTGATTTCACCGGCTGGGTGTTCGAGCACCTGAAGGAGCGGGACATCCTGCGGGTGGAAGGCCCGCTTGGCACCTTTTTCGTCCGGCACGACGAGGCACGTCCGATGATCATGATGGCGGGCGGTACCGGCTTTGCCCCTTTGAAATCGATGATCGAGGACCTGCTCGAGGCCGGCGATCGGCGCAGCATACACCTGTTCTGGGGGGCGCGGACCGCCGAGGAACTGTACCTGCATGACCTGCCCGGGACCTGGGCGGCCAAGCATGCGCACATCCGCTACCGCGCCGCCCTGTCCGAGGCGGGCGCCGACGCGCCCGCCGGCTGTTTCAGGGGCCTGGTGCACGAGGCGGTGCTGCAAGCCTACCCGGACCTGTCCGGGCACGACGTCTACATGAGCGGACCGCCGGCCATGATCGATGAGGCCCGACACGCGTTTTTTGAACACGGCCTGCCGGAGTCGCGGCTGTTCTACGATTCCTTTGAATTCGGACTGGATGTACCGGTGCGAATCCTGGCGCGGCCCCATTAGGGGCAGCCGTACCCCCCGCGCCCAGGCCGCCTATACTGAAGGCATCCCACCACTCGGGGGAAGCACACCATGCCAGCGAACGCACTGACTGGCCTGATCGCCGTGTTCGGCCTGACGATGGCCCTGTTGAGCCTGTGGGGCATACTTCAACCCGCGCGTCTGATCGATCGGGTGCTCCGCTTCTGGAAAGCGCCGTGGGGGATTCACCTGGCGGTCGCCATCCGCGTGCTGCTGGGGCTGGTGTTCATCCTCGCCGCGCACCGGACCCGTTTTCCGGACCTGTTTCGCTTCCTCGGTTACCTGATGCTGGTGGCAGCCGTCCTGATTCCCGTGATGGGCCGCGAGCGACTCGATCGGATGATCCGCTGGTGGCAGCGGCGTCCCGCGTGGGCGATCCGCGCCTGGTTGGCAATGGCTTTCGCGTTCGGCGCCTTTATCTGCTACGGGGCCCTGTAAAGGCCCGCGCGCTCAGGTCTCCGGCGAAACCAGCCGGGCATGGTCGCCCGGCAACGGCACCGGCGGCTTGCCCTGGTTGAGGCGCAGGGCGTTGCGGAAGCAGGCCATCGCCAGCTCCAGCTCGCCCTGGCGTTCGAGGAGCTGTCCCAGCGAATCGTAACCGGCGCTGCTGGCCTCGAGCTCCAGGCTCCTGATGAGGTGCTCGCGCGCCTTGCCCCAGAGTTCGTCGCCGGCGCACAAGCGCCCAAGCGCGAGGTGCAGGCCGGCATCGTCCGGATACTGTTGCAGCCATTTGTCGCACTGCTTGAGCCGCCGCTTGAGATCGTCCGCGCCGGGATCGCCATACAGCAGCACCAGCGCGGGACTCCAGTGGCGGTTGAGGGCCGCACGCAATATCGGTTCGGCCAGCTCGGACCGACCCAGCTTGCCTGCCTGCTCGGCAAACACCTCGACCACCGGCACCTCGGCACGCATGGCCCGCGGCAATTGCTTCCACGCCGCCTCCAGCGCCCCACCGCCGTCGCTGTCCCGCAACCGGCTGCGGGCCACTTCCACCTGCAGGTCCTCCAGCTCGGATTCCTCCAGCACCTCCGACCGGCGCAGGGCGGGCACCAGTGCCTGCAGGGCGTCCCAGGCGCCGAGCTCCCGGTAGCACCTGGCCAGCAGTTCGAGTACCTGCGGATGGCGGCGCCGGCGCTGGTGCAAATCTTCGAGTATGGGCAATGCCTCGGCGCGGGCACCGTTGGCCATCAGCATGCGGGCCCGGGTCAACTCGACCAGGAAGCGCTTGCGCGTGCCGCCGGTGTTCGCCTGCTCCAGGTAGTACTCCCGGCGGTCCGTTGCCTGCTGCCCGTCCGCCGCCTGGGCCGCGGCAAGGTAGCGCGCGGTATTCTTGCCGTGCGCGCTGGCGGACTTTTGCAGGGCCCGCTCCGCGGCGCCCCAGTCACCTTCCGTGAGGGCCAACAGGCCCTTCTCGAGCTGGGCCAGCGATCGCTGCTCGCGCACGCGGCGCGCGGTATCGGCCGGCAGGCGCCAGATCCAGACCAGCACTTGCGCTGCCAGCCACGCCACCGCGATGGCCAACAATACGACCGGCACGCTGGTCTCCAGCGTCCAGTCGAGGAAATGAATCTGCACTTGCCCGGGGTCGTCGCGGAACAGCGGCGCGAGGGCCGCGGTCAGCAGCAGCAGGGCCAGCAGCACCAGGAACAGCACCGAACGCCTCATCCGCCGGCATCTCCAGCCGCGGGCACCGGCTCCGCAACGGGTTCGGCGCTGGCCGGCGGCGCCCCGTTAGGGGCCACCGTCGTTTCCGACCGGCGGCCTTCGCGCAGCAGCCTGAGCTGGGACCAGGGCGCACTGATGTCGGGCAGTGTGCCAACGAGTTCGACCGCCTGCAGTGCCCTCACCTCGGCCATGGCCTCCCGCACCGCGGGATCACCGTGCTCGAAGCGCCGCTCCAGGGTGTGCGTGGCTCGCCCCAGGGCCAGGCTCCAGGGTTCCGGATCCAGCCGCATGAGCGCGAGCCGCGCGGTCTCGAGCTGCAGCCACAGCCCCTGGCGAATGTAGTCCTTGTCTTCCAGGCTGAGCACCGAATCGTCTTCCGGCACGCGGCGGCGCACCGTGACCAGCCCGGCCAGGCTGCGTTTCAGGCGCGCCCAGACGCCTTCGTCCGCGGCGGGCTCTGCAACCGCGTCGGGCGGGCGCTCACCGGTAAAGGTCAGGAACGGAAGCCGGGCCTGCAAGGCCGCCAGGCGCTGGCTTAGCACAACGGTGTCGGGGCGGGGCATGGCCTCCAGCGCCCGGCGCGCGGCAGTGATCTGCTGGCGCACCGGCAGGTACAGGGGGTCATCGAGCGCGGCGAGCTGTTCGTCGGCCATCGCCAGCGCCCGGTCCGCGGCACGGGCATCACCAAACAGCTGCAGGCGCTCGCTGGCAAGGCGCAAGAGGTAGGCGATTTCGGCCAGGTCGAGCCGCATTTCCGGCGTATCGCCCCGCGCGGCCAGCGCCGCCATGCCGGTCTCCAGTGTTGCCGTGCGGGCCGAAAGTTCGGCCAGGGCGCCCTCGGCGGCATCCAGCCGCGCCGCCTCGCCGGCGGCCAGGCGGGCATGATCGGCACCCCGTGCCTGCACATCCGCGAGCTGCTGCCGCAGGGAGGCCAGGTCGGCCAGCGGATCGTCCGCCTCCATCGCGGACAATCGCCCATCCAGCGTCCGCAGCGCCTGCTCGGCGCCCGATTGCGCGCTCTGCAGCTGCTGCACCGCCGCCGATCGCTCAGCCTCGCCCCGATCGTCCTGCCGTCCGAGCCACCACAGGTAGGCACTCGCCGCTGCGGCCGCCAGGGCCACGATCAGCGCCAGGCCCGCCAGCGCTGTGGCCGCTCCGCGCGAACCTGGCTTCTGTTCCTCGGTGGCAAACGGATCGAATTCCGCTTCGCTGTTGTGGTTGCTCACTGTCCCGGTTTCCTCGCGTGCGGTGCCGCTTTGATGCTAACCAAAAGCCACTGGGGACGCATCCGGACCGATGGCGGCCGATCTCAAACGTTGACCAGCAAACGCGTGATGCTCTCGCGAATGCGATCGTTGCCGGGCCCCTCGGTCACCTCAGTCGCCCGGCTGCCCAGGGCGCGCGCCTGCTCTGCCAGCCGCGCGGAAGTCACCAGCCACGCGCCCGCCAGGACCTTCTCCCAGGTCTGGGGCGGCAACGCCTCGGCCAGCGCCTGCATCGCGTTGCCGCTGGTCCATACGCTGATGATACGGCGCGCTGAATTCAGCTTCTTGATCCCGGTCACCGGCGCGGCCAGGGCGATGCGTCGATACACGTGTGCCATGTGTACGCTCCAGCCGAGGGCGGCCAGGCCGGTCTGCAATGCCCGGCGCCCGCCGGGTGCGGTGAAGATGATGGCGACGCCGGGCGCATCCGCCAGCTCCGGTGCCTGCAGGAGCGATTCGCTGTCGTAGACCTGCTCCGGCAACAGCGCCACCGGCTCGCCCGCCTGTTCGAGGGCCCGCGCGGTCGCCGGCCCGATCGCCGCAACGCGGGCCTCTCGCAGGAAACCCGTCGGCAGTTGGCGCAGACCGAATTCGACGGCGCGGGGGCTGGCGAATACCGCCAGCCTGCGACCCGCAGCCGGCCAACCCGCGGCAAAATCGATGTCCGCTTGCTGCGGGCCGAAGCGGAAGGCCGGCATCACCACCACCTCGAGGCCGGTGTCGGCCAGCGATGCCGCCAACTGCCGCGCTTCCGTCTCGGGACGGCTGATGAGAACGTGTGAGAAATTCAAGACCGGAACCGCCCTCTGAATTGCGGGCAGTGTAGCATGCGCACACCGGCCCCCGGGTCCGTCAGTGGGGCAGTAGGGCCGCTATGATCTCGCCGGCGCCGGCGCGCAGGAGTTGCTCCGCAACGGCTTCGCCCAGCGCCTCGGCTTCGCTCCATGGACCCGCCGCATGGGCAACGAGCTGCCGCGTGCCATCCGGTGTGCCGACCATCGCGTGGAGCTCGAGCTTGCCGATTTCGGGCTCGGCGTACACCGCCAACGGCACCTGGCAGGTGGCCTGCAACCGCCTCGTCACGGCGCGTTCACAGCGGGCCTGCACCAGCGCCTGCTCGTCGTTCAGAGGGTCGAGCAGCCGCCGCGTGGCCGGATCGTCCGCCCGGTGCTGCAGGCCGATGATGCCCTGGGTGGCGGCCGGCAGCCAGTCCGGCGGCCGCAGCACCTGGGAAATGTGGCGCTCCAGGCCAAGGCGCTCCAGGCCGGCACTGGCGAGGATGATGGCGTCGTACTGGCCATCCGTCAGCTTGCGCAAACGCGTATCCACGTTGCCGCGCAAGTCCGCTACCTCGAGGTCCGGGCGCGCGGACAGCAGCAGGCTCTGGCGCCTGAGGCTCGAGGTGCCCACCCGGCTGCCGGGTGGCAACTCATCGAGGCCGACGTGCCCTTGGCTGAGCCAGGCATCGAAGGGGTTGGCCCGCGGCAGCACCACCTCCACTGCCAGTCCGGGCGCCATGTCCGCCGGTACGTCCTTCATGGAGTGCACTGCCAGGTCCGCTGCGCCATCCAGCAGCGCGCGTTCCAGCTCCTTGAGAAACAGGCCCTTGCCGCCGATCAGGGCCAGCGGCTGGTCGAGGATGCGGTCCCCCTCGGTGACGATGGGAACCAGCTCCACTTCCAGGCCCGCATGCTCGCGCTGCAGCAGGTCCCGGACATGCCGTGCCTGCCACATGGCCAGTGCGCTCTTGCGGGTGGCGATTCGCAGTCGGTCGGTCATGACCACTCCCGGATGATCTTCCTGACTTCGGCCAGCTTGCGGCGGCTGACCTCGGGCCGCACATTCGTGCCCTCCAGCAACAGTAGCGTGGCACCGCGAGTCCGGCCCTCCAGGCCGCGGATGAATTTCGGCGCCACCAGCGCGTTGCGGTGGATTCGCACCAGGTACTGGGGATACGCCCGCTCCAGGTCGATCAGGGGTTCGTTGATCACGCACCGGCCCCCGGTATGGATCACGGTGGTGTACTTGTGCTCGGCCAGCGCGCAGATGACCTGGTCAAGTTCGACCAGCAGTGTCCGGCTGCCGACCCGGGAGCGCAGGCGCGGCATGGCCGCCGGGTCCGCAGGCTCCGGCGCCCGAAACCGGCGCGCCTTTTCCAGCGCCTGGCGCAGTCGCTCGACCCGGACCGGCTTGACCAGATAGTCGACCGCATCCGTGTCGAATGCCTCGAGTGCCTGGTCCGGCCAGGCCGTGCAAAAGACCACCGCTGGCACGCGTTCCTGGCCCCGCAGGGTTCTCGCCAGCGCCATGCCGTCCAGCCCGGGCATGGAGATGTCCAGCAACAGCAGGTCCGGCGCGAGGCGCTGGATCTGCGCCAAGGCCTCCTGCCCCGAACCGGCCTCGCCCACTACTTCGCACCCGGGCAGCGGGCCGAGCAGGCGCCGCAGGCGGGCACGCGCCGGGGGTTCATCGTCAACGATCAGAATTTTGAGCATGGGGTAGCGTCAGGACCGCAAAAAATCGCTCCTCGTTCTCCTCGGTCACCAGGCTGGCCCGGCCGCCATAAGCCAGTTCCAGCCGTTTGCGGATATTACCCAGCGCCATCCCGTGGCCCGCCTCCGCCGCGGGGATTGCGCCGGCAGCCGCCGGCAGCGGATTGCTGATGGTGATAACGATGTTATCCGATTCGGCCCGTCCGTAGACCCTGACCCGTCCCCCCTCCGCCCGCCGCTGAATGCCGTGCATCACGGCGTTCTCCAGCAAGGGTTGCAGCAACAGCGGCAGCACCGGGGCGGCCGGCGGCAATTCGCCCGCCTCCCAGTCGACCTGCAGGCGCTCGCCGAGCCTGCGCCGCTCCATGTCCAGGAACTTTCGCGCCAGCTGTAACTCCTCCCGCAGCGGGATCATCCGGTCGGCGCGGCGCATGCTGCCACGGAACAGGTCGGCCAGGTCCTCCGTGGCGCGCTCCGCGCCCTCCGGGTCCTCTGCCACGAGGCTGGCGATGGTATTCAGGCTGTTGAACAGGAAATGCGGGCGGATCCAGGCCTGCAGGGCCGCTACCCGGGCATCGGCCTGGGCGGTCAGTTGCGCCTGCCACTGGGCACGAACGAACAGATAGCGCAGAAATGCCATGCCGACCAGCGCCACCGGCACCACGCTCAGCAGCATGAAATCGGTCAGGCCGGCCGGGCCGGGACCGACGCCAAGCACGGTGCCCACCACCGCCGCCCCGTAACTGAATGCCACCGCCATGAGCACCATGATCGACCAACTGGTGAGCCAGGCGGCGCGGGCGGACAAGCGCCGCAGCCAGGCGCGGGTGACGCATATCCACACGGCGCACAGCACGGCCAGGCACACGCCATACGCGGAAGTCGCCCCCAACCAGCGCCAGTCCAGCAGGGCGCCCCGCCCCAGCCCGATCAGCAACACGGAAAGCTGCGCGACGGCCACCACCGCCAGCAGCAGGCGCCAGTCACAGAAGGTGGGCGGGTAAACACCCGGACCGGCCGGTGCCGCAAGTCTGTTGACACCCGTCATGGCTCAGGCAGCGAGACAGTTACGCAGCCAGGCACCCACATCTTCGATCTCTTGCTGGGAAACCGAGTGCGGCACCGGGTATTCGTGCCAGCTCACCTGGTAGGAAAGGGCCCCGAGCCGGTCCGCGATATCGCGCCCCAGAAAGGCCGGCACCATCGGGTCCTGGCTGCCGTGGCCCACGAACACGGGCAGGCCGGCATTCGCCTCGCTGCACTCGTGGGTCAGGCGCTGCGGGAACAGCAGGTAGGCGGACAGCACCGCGAGGCCGGCGAGGCGCTCGGGGTAGCGCAAGGCGACGTGCAGTGCCATGGCGCCACCCTGGGAAAAGCCCGCCAGCACGATTCGCGCGCAGGGAATGCCCCGCTGGTTCTCATGTTCGATGAGCGCCCGCAGCAGGTCGGCACTGTGCCCGATGCCGGCTTCGTCCAGGNNCGGATGTCGTACCAGGCTCGCATGCGCATCCCGGCGTTGAGTGTCACCGGACGGACGGGCGCATGCGGGAACAGGAAGCGTGTGGCGCCGATGGCGCCGATACCAAGCATCGGTACCACCGGCTCGAAATCATGACCGTCGGCACCCAGCCCGTGCAGCCAGATGACCGTGTTGCGGGGCTCGGCGCCGGTCTCGACCTCCACCGTCTCCGGCAGCGCCCCCCGGGCATGCCCCTGCTCCGCGCCACGCGCTGATATGCGTGCTTTCATGGCGTATAGTGTAGCAGTCCGTATCACCGGCGATGCCTGCCCATGACCCAATTTCGCACGCTGCTGGCTGCCGCCCTGCTGAGCCTCCTGTGCGCGGGCTGCGGATACCGCGGCCCACTCTACCTGCCGGAGGACGAGTCGCCCCCGGCGGCGACCGCGGACGAAGCCGATGCCGAACGGGAACAGGCCTCGGACGCCTGATCCATGCCGGTCACCTTCCAGAAGATGCACGGCGCCGGCAATGATTTCGTGCTGGTCGACGCGCGGGCCCAGGCTTTCGAACTCGACGCAGCGACGGCGGCCCGCCTGGCCTGCCGTCACACCGGCATCGGCTGCGACCAGCTGCTGGTGCTGCGTCCGGCCGACCACCCTGATTGCCAGGCGGTCTTCGAAGTCTGGAACGCCGATGGCAGCCGCGCCGAGCAATGTGGCAACGGGGTGCGTTGCATCGGCCTGTATCTCGATATGCGGGGGGAGACCCGGGACGGGCTTTTCGGACTGCAGGGGCCCGCCGGCAGGGTGCGCGGGACCTGCCGGGCAGAGCATGGCATCACCGTCGACATGGGCCGCCCCGACTTCGAGGCCGCAACCATTCCCTTCGATGCGCCGGACAGGGGCAGCTGGCACACCCTGGACGTCGTCGGGGACCGGCTGCGTGTCGGGGCGGTGTCGATGGGTAACCCGCACGCCCTGAGCCGGGTCGAAGACCTGTCCGATCAGCGCATCGCACGCTGGGGGCCGGCGCTCTCCCGTCACCCGACATTCCCGAATGGCTGCAACGCAGGATTCGCGCGATGCATCGACCGGCACACGATTGCCCTGCGGGTGTTCGAGCGGGGCGCCGGCGAAACCCGGGCCTGCGGATCCGGGGCCTGCGCCGCGGTCGCATTGCTGCAGTCAGCGAACGAGGTCGAAGCACCGGTTGTTGTCAAGCAGGCCGGCGGTGAACTTATAATAGACTGGCCCGGGCCGCCGGCACCGATGACCCTGACCGGCCCCGCGGCACATGTTTTCGAAGGGACGTTGACATGAATGACAAGAACGCGTCGATCGTTGAACTCGTAAGCACCTACCTACTCGATAACCCCGATTTTCTGCTCCGCAATCCGCACATCCTCGAAGCGCTGGACCTCAATCATGAGGCCGGTGGCGCCGTGTCCCTGATCGAAAAGCAGGTCGATACGCTGCGTGAGCAGAATCGCAAGCTCAACCAGAAGCTCGACCAGCTCGTGCAGGTGGCGTCCGAGAACGAACAGCTGATGTCACGCCTGCATCGCCTGACACNNATCTCAGCCGGGCGCTGCTCGAAGAATTCAATGCCGACATTCTCAACATTTCGCTGCTCGACCGGGAAGTTGCGACCGATGAGACAACACCGCTATTCAGCGTGCGGCGCGACGAACCGGACCTGCAACAATTCCAGTCCCACCTGGACAAGGGCGAGACCGTCTGTGGCCGGCTCAACCGCAACAAGCTGGATTTCCTGTTCGGCCAGCGCGCGCAATGGGTCCAGTCGACCGCGCTGATCCCGCTCGGCGACGACGGGCTGATGGCGGTCGGCAGCAGCGACCCGGCCCGCTTCTATCCTGGCATGGGAACGCTGTTCCTGGACCTGCTGGCGACGGTGGTCACCAGCCGCCTGGCGACCGAGGAGCCCAGGGCCCAGCGACGCTCAGCCTGAGTTCGCCGCATTCGCGGTGTATGCTGGTGCCCGATGGAACATCAGCTCGACCAGTTCATCACCCACTTGAGCGATGAACGCGGCCTGTCGCCGCGCACCTGTGCGGCGTACCGGCGAGACCTGCATCGGCTGGCACAGTTCCTCGATACCCAGGACATCACCGGGCCGGAGCAGGTGGACGAACATCACGTGCGGGCGCTGGTAGCCCGGTGTCACCGCCAGGGCCTGGG
Organism: Lysobacterales bacterium; assembly: GCA_011773845.1. Lineage (GTDB taxonomy): Bacteria > Pseudomonadota > Gammaproteobacteria > Xanthomonadales > SZUA-36 > WVWV01. The sequence continues at coordinate 37,410 of WVWV01000126.1, forward strand.
TGGCCGCTCCCTGCAGCGCCTGCTTTCCTCGATTCGGGGCTTCTTCCGCTGGATGGTGCGCGAGGGCCTGGCGGAACACAACCCGGCCGCGGCGATCAGGGCGCCGCGCAGCACGCGTCACCTGCCGGGCACCCTCGACATCGATACCGTCCTGCGCCTGCTCGATATTCGCGAACGCACGCCCATCGCGCTGCGGGACAAGGCGATGCTGGAGTTGTTCTATTCTTCCGGGCTCAGGCTGTCGGAACTGGTGGCCCTCGACTGGCCGCAGCTGGACCTGGCCTCGGGGCAGGTGACGGTGACCGGCAAGGGCAACCGTATGCGCCTGGTGCCGGTCGGGCGCAAGGCCTGCGAGGCGCTGCTCGAATGGCGCAAGGTGCGGGCCGAGATGGCGCCACTGGAAGAACCGGCCGTGTTCGTGAGCCGCCGCGGCCGGCGCATCGCGGCGCGCACCATCCAATCCCGCATCCGTCACTGGGCCATTCGCCAGGGATTGCCGCGCAGTGTGCACCCGCACCTGCTGCGCCACAGTTTTGCCAGCCACGTACTGGAATCCTCGGGCGACCTGCGCGCGGTGCAGGAATTGCTGGGCCACGCGGACATTTCCACCACCCAGGTATACACGCACCTGGATTTCCAGCACCTGGCCAAGGTCTACGACCGCGCCCACCCCCGGGCGCGCCGCAAACGCTGAAGCGGGCCGTGCGGTTGGCCCTAGGCGCCGCCGCCCGGGTTGCCGGGCCGGGCGTCGGGGCGCCACGCACCGGCCACGACCCGCTGGGCCAGTTGCATGCCGAGCCAATAGCCCGCGTATGCGGCCACGACCCAGAGCAGGGCGTGAGCGGGCGGACGGGCGACCAACCACTGCACGGGCCAGGCCACGGCCACCACGAAGTTGAACATCGCTTCGAGCAGGAGGTTGACCAGCATCCCCACGTTGAATCGCTCGAGCAACTCGGCGAGGCCGCCCAGGCCCGCTACGAAATCGCTGAGGTCACGCCATTCAATGCGCAGGTAGGTATACAGGGCCACCATGCCGTAGAAGCCGCCGCCGAACTTGAGCCACTTGCGGTGCATCGGGTCCGTGCCGGGCCCGCCGGAGCCGGCGTCATCGCCACCCTTTCGGTTCCGCTTGCGCGCCTTCGCCAGCGCCTTGATTTCCCGGTTCAGGGCCCGGGAGCCACGGTTGCCCTCCACGTGGCCGCGGTCTAGCGCCCACCACACCATGCCAAATGACAGCGCACCGACCGGCAGCATGACGGTGAGAAGCAGATTCACAACCACGCCCAGCATCCCCGCCCCGGTCACTGCAGCAGGCCAGTCACCGCCACTCCGAGAAAGTTAGCGATGACATATCCCAGCACGCCCACCAGCACGCCTGGCGTCACCAGGTCGCGCCAACCCTGGCCGGCGGCGATCGCGGCAGCGGTAGCCGGCCCCATGATGCAGGCGTTTGAGGCGACCAGCGCCTCGGCCAGGTCGATCTTCAACAGGCCGGTGGCCAGCATCAGCACCACCAGGTGGACCGCGATGATGATGACCGCGAAAGGCACCAGCACCAGCGCGTCGCTGGCGAGCTCCCCCACGTGCGCCGAGGCACCAATGGTGACGAAGAACAGGTACATGAAGAACGTCCCGAGCTGGAAGTCGCCTTCGAGCCGCGCCATGGCGCGGGGAAACAGGTTGGCTATCAGCACGGCCAGGGCCGTCACGAACAGGATGCCAAACCTGGCCAGACCCAGACCGGCGGCCAGCCCGTAGCCGGCGGCGCAGATGACCAGGCTGAGTGCCAGCACCCCGCTGAGATCACGAAAATTGAGCCCCCCGTCGGGCAGCCCGGGCGGGTGTTCCCGGTGCTCGCGCTCCGCCTCCTCGATGATTCGGGACGGAAACATGCGGCGCACCCAGCCCACCGCGGGCAGCAGCACCAACACCAGCAGGTAGGGCGTGCCCACGAGGTTGTCGGCAGCCATCGCCGCCGCATACCGGGAGGAATCATCGAAGCCGACGGCCTTGGCGACCGCCACGAAATTCATCGAGCCGCCGGTATAGGTGGCGGTGAAGACGCCCGCGAGCTCGGCACTTTCCTCACCCAGCGGCAGCAGGCTGTAGCCGACCAGGACCCCCGCGGTGGCGCCCGCCGCGCCAATGCAGAATGCCACCAGCATCGGTCCCCCCTCGCGCAGGATGCGACGTATGTCCGCTTTCAACAGCAGCAGTGGAATGGCGGCCGGCACCAGCACATCGCTGACCATGCTGAACACCGGCGTCTGCGCCGGTATCAGGCCCGTATTCGACAGCACCAGGCCGAACACGATGGCCCACACCGGTCCCGCGGCGTGACGCCCCCAGCGCTGTGACTCGGCCCAGAACGCGAACGCGGCGCCGGCGACGATCACCGCGACCAGCGCAAACAGGTTGTCGGCCGAAATCAGGGGCACCGCCCGCACTCCTCCGTGGGCCAGGCCGGGAATGCCCAGCCTAAATCCTGGCGGACCTGCATGCCAGCCCTCCGGTGGCTCCAGCCGCTTGCATTCATCGGCCGATACCCCCACCTATCAGTGCACGTAAGCGGGAGGCACTGCTGTGGAACAGTATCGCGGAACCACCATTTGTTCAGTGCGTCGGGGTGGCCAGGTGGTCATGGGCGGCGACGGCCAGGTGACGCTGGGTAATACCGTCATGAAATCCAATGCCCGCAAGGTGCGGAGACTTTACAAGGACCGCGTGATCGCCGGTTTCGCCGGCGCAACCGCCGATGCCTTTACCCTGTTCGAGCGCTTCGAGGGCAAGCTGGAGAAACATTCCGGCCACCTGGTCCGGGCCGCGGTGGAAATGGCCAAGGACTGGCGCACCGACCGCGTGTTGCGACGTCTGGAAGCGCTGCTGGCGATCGCCGATCAGGAGAACTCCCTGCTGATCTCCGGCAACGGTGATGTGATCGAGCCCGAGGAAGGCCTGATCGCCATCGGCTCGGGGGGTCCCTTTGCCCAGGCGGCCGCGCGGGCGCTGCTGCAATCCACCGAACTGGACGCCGAGGAGATCGTGCGCCGCTCGCTCGGAATCGCCGCGGACATCTGTATCTATACCAACAGCAACGTCGTCATCGAAACACTGACGGTGGAATGAGCCATGTCGCAAATGACGCCCCGTGAAATCGTCCAGGAACTGGACAAGCACATCATCGGCCAGTCCGACGCCAAGCGCGCGGTGGCCATCGCCTTGCGCAACCGCTGGCGCCGCATGCAGGTGGACGAGGCGCTGCGCAACGAGATCACGCCCAAGAACATCCTCATGATCGGGCCCACCGGGGTCGGCAAGACCGAGATCGCCCGGCGCCTGGCGCAACTCGCCAACGCGCCCTTCATCAAGGTCGAGGCCACCAAGTTCACCGAGGTGGGCTATGTCGGCAAGGACGTGGAATCCATCGTCCGCGACCTGGTGGACATGTCCTACAAGATGACCCGCGACCAGGAAGTCGAAAAAGTGCGCGCACGCGCGGAGGACGCCGCGCACGACCGCATTCTCGACATCCTGCTGCCCGCGCCGCGCGGGGTGGGCTTCGCCAATGAGCCCCACTCGACGGTGGAGGGCGACAGCGCCACCCGCCAGAAACTGCGCCGGCAACTGGTGCAGGGTGAACTCGAAGATCGGGAAATCGAATTCGACGTGGCGAGCCAGGTCGGCATCGACATCATGACCCCGCCCGGCATGGAGGAGATGGCCAACCAGTTGCGAGGCATGTTCCAGAACCTGGGCGGGGCGCGCAAGCAACAGCGCAAGATGAAGATTCGTGATGCCTTCCCCCTGCTGCTGGAGGAAGAATCGGCCAAGCTGGTGAACGAGGACGAGATCAAGCAGCAGGCGCTGCGCAATGCCGAGCAGAACGGCATCGTGTTCATCGATGAGCTGGACAAGGTGGCCCGACGCTCCGAGTATGCCGGCGCAGATGTCTCCCGCGAGGGCGTCCAGCGCGACCTGCTGCCGCTGGTGGAGGGCTGCAACGTGTCCACCCGCTACGGCATGGTCAAGACCGATCACATCCTGTTCATCGCCTCGGGCGCGTTTCATCTCAGCAAACCCTCCGACCTCATCCCCGAGCTGCAGGGCCGGCTGCCCATCCGGGTGGAGCTGCGGGCGCTCGACGTGGAGGACTTCAAGCGCATCCTGACCGAACCGCAAGCTTCGCTCACCGAGCAGTACTCGGCGCTCATGGCGACCGAGGGTGTGCGGCTGCAATTCAACGCGCAGAGCGTGCAACGCATCGCCGAGATTGCCTGGCAGGTCAACGAGAGCACCGAGAACATCGGGGCACGACGGCTGCACACCGTGATCGAGCGCCTGCTGGACGCCATCTCCTACGAGGCGCCGGACCGCTCGGGCGATACCGTCGAACTGGACGCGGAGTACGTCAACGAGCATCTCGAGGAGCTGGCACGCAACGAAGACCTCAGCCGCTATATCCTGTGAGGTCGGCGGTTACAATAGCCGGCAATAGACCATTCACCAGCAGCAGCGGCACCGCCAGCGGGCCGCGCTGCGCGGAGGCAGCGATGGGCGGGTCAAAACCCGGCGTGACAGATTTTGGCTACCGCGAGGTGCCGACCGCGGACAAGGCGGGCCTGGTGCACGCGGTGTTCGAATCCGTGGCCCCGCGCTACGACCTCATGAACGACCTCATGTCGCTGGGCGTCCATCGGCTGTGGAAACGCCACTTTGTGGCGACCAGCGGCATCCGGGCGGGCGACCGCGTGCTGGACCTGGCCGGCGGAACCGGGGACGTCAGCGCCCTGCTTGCGTCGCGGCTCGGCCCGACCGGCGAGGTGGTGATGACCGATATCAATCCGGCCATGCTGGAACTCGGCCGGCGCCGCATGGAAGACCGTGGGCGGGTCGGAACCATACGCTACGCGCTGGCCGACGCCGAGGCGCTCCCCTTCGACAACGCCGAATTCGACGCCGTGACCATTGCCTTCGGCCTGCGCAACGTCACCGACAAGCGCGCCGCCTTGCGCGAGATGCGCAGGGTCCTCAAGCCGGGCGGGCGGGCGTTGATACTGGAGTTTTCCAGGGTCGGGCCGGAGCCGTTGCAGAGGCTCTATGACGGGTATTCGTTTGGAGTGCTGCCCCTGCTGGGCCGAATCGTGGCGGGCGATGCGGACAGTTATCAATACCTCGCCGAGAGCATTCGCCAACACCCCGACCAGCAAACGCTGGCGGCCATGATGCGAGACGCGGGATTCACCGAGGTGGGCTACCGCAACCTCAGCGCCGGTATCGTCGCGATCCACCGGGGCCGTCGTGGTTGAGTACCGCACACCGCTGCCAGCGGTCTTCGCGGCGGGCCTCGAGGCTGCGGTCAATCGCGTGCTGGCGTTGGACACGGAATCCGCTGCACGCCTGGCCAGGCTGTCCGGACGCCTGCTGCAGCTGGACCTCGAGGGACTCGCGATTACCCTGTTCCTCACCTTCGAAGACGGCGCCGTGCAGGTACGCCTGGAGGCCGAGGGCGAGCCGGACACCCGGNNGGTGACATCGGGAATTGGGGCCTGCCGGGCACGCGGGTGATGATCTCGGGCGATGCGAATCTGGCCCGCGACATGGAACGCGTATTCAGTCAGCTGGACCTGGACTGGGAGGGGCAGCTGTCCGAATGGCTGGGTGACGTGCTCGGTTACCAGCTCGCCACCGGGCTGCGGCAGGGCATTGCCGCCCTGCGGGAGGCCGCCCAAAGCACTGCCGGCATGGCCGGCAGCTATCTGCGCGAGGAATCCGGGCTGTTGGCGACCCCCCGCGAACTGGCGGAGTTCGGCGCCGAGGTGGATACGCTGCGGGATGGGGTCGACCGCCTGGCGAGCCGGATTGCCCGCTTGCAGGGCGGTGACGCGTGATCCACGCGCTGCGCCAGTTCGTCCGCCTGCTGCACATCAGCACCATCCTGGCGCACTACCGGCTCGACGAGCTGGTGACCGGGCTGCACCTGTTCCGGCCGGTGCGATGGCTCGGCAGCATGCGCCCCGGCAGCCGGGAGATGGCCGGACGCCCGCGCGGCGAACGCCTGCGCCTCGCGCTGCAGGACCTCGGGCCGATCTACGTCAAGTTCGGCCAGATCCTTTCCACCCGCCGCGACCTGCTGCCGCTGGACATCGCCGACGAGCTATCCCACCTGCAGGACCGGGTGCCGCCCTTCCCCGGGTCCGAGGCGCGCGCCATCATCGAGCAGGCGCTCGGCCAGCCCGTCCAGCAACTGTTCGCCGCGTTCGATGAGCAGCCGCTGGCCTCGGCATCCATCGCGCAGGTGCATCCCGCGACCCTCGAGGATGGCCGACGCGCCGTGGTCAANNCGAGCGCTACTGGGAGGGTGGCGAGCGCACCCAGCCGACCGAGGTCGTCAGGGAGTTCGAGACCTTCGTGTTCGACGAACTGGACATGCAGCGCGAGGCAGCCAATGCCTCGCTGTTGCGTCGGAATTTCGCAGACTCCAACGACCTCTACATACCGGAGATCTACTGGTCCTACTGCAAGCGCAACGTGCTGGTGATGGAGCGGGTCGAAGGGGTGCCGGTGGGTGATATCGAGGCGCTCCGGGCCCGGGGCGTCGACCTCAAGCGGCTGGCGACCCGCGGTATACGGGTGTTCTACACGCAGGTGTTTCGCGACAACCTGTTTCATGCCGACATGCATCCCGGCAACATCCTGGTCGATGCCAGCAACCCGGCCGACCCGACCTTCATCGCGCTGGACTTCGGCATCGTCGCGAGTCTCACGCCAAAGGACCTCTACTACATCTCCGAGAACTTCATGGCGCTGTTCAACCGCGACTACCGGCGCGTGGCCCAACTGCACGTGGACGCGGGCTGGATTCCCGCCGACGCCCGGCTCGATGAGCTGG
>WVWV01000149.1 GCA_011773845.1 Lysobacterales bacterium
ACGGGCGTGGCCGTGAGGTCGGAAGGCGCCGTGATGGTCGAACAGGCATTCTGGCAGATTTCAACACCCATCACCTCGGTGGTGTCCGAGGTCACCGGGTCGGTGATGATCACCGTGCTGGTGGCCTTGATGAGCAGGTTGTTGTGCGGCTCGCTGAAGGTCTCGCCAGCCTGCAACGACGTCACGAAATAGGTATAGGTCGAGTTGTCATAGCCGTAATGGATGTTGAGGCGGTCGGCAAAATAGTTGGTCGCCCCACCATACGTCATGCTGGTGTTGACGTTGTTGTAGTCGCCGGCCTTCTTGCGCCAGGAAACGTAGTAATCGGTGTTGGCCGTGCGCTGCACCTTGATGGCGCGCAGCCCGGGCCAGTCCCAGACCTCTTCGTCGATGGCGATCAAATCGAACGTCTGTGGCGAGGCGGACGGCGTGATGGTGCGGATCTCGTAATCGACCGGGTCGATCCAGCCCTTGTCCTCGGCGTGCGGCGCGTTGAATTTCATCCAGCTGCGGCTCACGCCCATCATGTCCGAGCCGTCCCCATAGGCCACGTTGGTGCTGCCGTTATTGTCGGTATCGGTCTGCGCATGGTTGAAGCCCAGGTTGTGCCCCAGTTCGTGGATCAGCACGCCGTGGAAGATGGTGTCGCCATCGGCCCCGATGGCCCAGCACCACGTTCCGCAGCCGACCTGCGCAACGCCGCCCCAACCGCAATGGCGGTTGGACCAGTCCCAGTAGTTGGGCACGATCAACAGGCGGTGCCGGTACAGGCTGATGTCCTTGCCGGGGTTCGCCGCTTCCCAGGCGGCCGAGGCCAGGTTGACCCAGGTCGAGGGTGAGCATTGCGAGGAGTCGCCGCCAATGTAGCTGTCATCGATCTGGTACGGCCCGAACACGTCTTGCACGCCGTCGTTGTCGGGGTCATCCGGGATGGTGAGGGTGCCGAGCGAGGCGTTGTAGAACAACCCGGCCACCGATTTGGCCTGGTTGTACATGCGGTCCTTGGCTTCCTGCAGGCTGATGCCATACTTCATGGGCGTCACGCCATCGGCCTTGAACCCATCGACGTTGGCGTCGTTGAAATCCACCAGCAGGGTCAACACGTTGCGGGTCTCCGGGCTCGCGACCGGCGCGCTGCCGGATTCGGGCGCCCCTGCCCCGCCGCCGTCCCCATCCAGCGGCGCAACGCTATCGACCTGCAGCCCGCCCGGCCGGTCCCGGCCGACGACGCGAAACCGCCGACCGGTCTCGAACCCGTCCGGCGCCTGGTCGGCGGTGAAAAACAGGCGGGTCTCGCGGTGGGTCGCCTGGTCGACAAGGTAGTAACGCAACTCCGAGTACCCGGCATCGAAATCGTCGAAAATCACCACGCTGGCGATGCCGGCGAGCTCCCGGCTGCCACCGGCCTGCCCATGGGCCACCGGCGGCAGAATGATCAGAAGGCAAAACAGTATCCCCGCGAGGCGGGCGCCGCGCTGTCGGGTCGTGCGCTCGAGGTTGGCCATGAGGATCCCTCCCTCCCAACTTCCTGTCCTTGGTCTGTCCGGCCGTCTTCCTTGCCCCGCCGAGCGTGCGGGCCCATCTGCTTTGCCGAACAAACTCCCCTAAAATCAGCAAGTAAAAAAATATAGTGAATCATGTTTTTTAACTTACTGATCAGCCTGATTATGACATAAATTATCCCTGATAACAGATGAACTATTATTCGTAATTAAAAGAGCATATTTTAGGGCGTGGACGGCGCCTGCCCCGCGTTGCAGGGATGCGGGCGCGTATAGGTGATGAAAAAGCCCTGCAGATCGCCGTCCTCGATGTAAATCTCCAGGTCCTTGAAATCCCAGCCCTGGCGCTCGGCCGTCTTGTGCGTTTCGCTGATCCGGTCGGCGCTGCCGCGCTTGCGGCTGCCGGTCTTGTCGTCCACGAACACGGTCGAGGCCTGGATGCGGGGGCAGATGTCGGCGGCCTCCCCTGCCTCCTGCGCGCCAAGGCTGAAGGGCAGGAACACGGCGGCCGATGCCGCGAGCAAGAAGCGATAGAACATGGCGGTAACCCTCCTGGTGGATGTGAATGGATGCGTGTCGGCGCATGATACATCGGCGCGCGGCCCAGCAGGACCCGTTTGTGCGGCCGGCTGGCACCAACGCCGGGACATTCCCTGCTAAGCTTCTGCGGATGCGCGACACCCCCAGACAGCTCGGTTTCGTCGGCCGCGAGCCCGAAATGGCGCGCCTGAACGGCTACCTCGACCAGGCCCTCGCGAAAGGGGGCGGCGTCTGTTTCGTCACCGGCGAGCCGGGTGCCGGGAAATCCAGCCTGCTCGGGGAGTTCACGCGACGCTTGCAGGGGACGCACCCGGATATCGTTTTCGCCGTCGGCGACTGCAACCCGCAAACCGGCACCGTCGACCCCTACCTGCCGTTCCGGGAGATCATGGGTCACCTCACGGGCAGTGCAGAGGCGGCTGCCGACGAGGCCCCGGCGCGCAGGGGTTCGCCGCGATTCTTCGCCGCCACGGCGCGCATCCTGCAGGAACACGGCCCTGACCTGATCGACATCTTCGTGCCGGGCGCAGCCGTCCTTACCCGCCTCGGCGCGCAGGCGGCGGGCAAGATGCGGGCGCGACGGGGTACTGGCGACGGGCTCGCGATGGAGGCGCTGTTCGGCTCCGAACCGGGTCCGCTCGCCGTACACCTGGCCAGGCATTTCGCCGAGGCGGGCATCACCGAGCGAGCCATCGAATTCCGGGTGCTGGCCGGCCAGGAAGCCCGGCGCGCCTTCGCCAACGCGGAAGCCATTGCACACTTCGAGCAGGCCCTCGAGTTGCTGCAAGCCCCAGACGGCACCGAAACCGCCCCCACGAGCCCGCAGCCAGGGCAGGCCGGCATCCTCACCGCGCTCGGCGAAGTGCTGCTGCTGGACGGCGCCTTCGAGCCGGCCCGCGGCAAGCTGGAACGCGCGCTGCGCCTGACCGCCGATGACGACGGCATCGCTCGGGCGCGGCTTCTGCGCAAGGTCGCCACCACGCATGAACGGGAACATGAGCACGGCCAAGCGATGGAGCGACTCGAGCAGGCCGCGGCGCTGTTGGGGGAGGCTCGCGATTCCGGTGACACTGCGGTCCTGCACGAATGGATCGCCATTCAGGTCAGCCGCCTGTGGCTGCTGTACTGGCAAGGCGACACGGACGGCATGCAGGCGATCGTGCAGGATGCCGAGGCCATCGTGGAGCGCCACGCGAACGATACGCAGAAATACCGCTATTACGGCGCCAAGACGGGTCTGGGCAACCGGCTGGACCGCTTCGCGCCCTCCGAGCGCACCCTGGAAGCGTCCCAACAGGCCCTGCGCGCCGCCCAGGCCAGCACCCAGATCCTCGACCATGCCGATGGCCTGTTCGGCACGGGTTTCATCCACCTGCTCCGCAACCAGCTCGCGGAAGCCCTGGAACTGTTCACACGCTCGCTGGAATTGGCACGGCGCTGTGGTGACCGAACCCTGCAGGCCCGTTGCCTGACTTACCTGGTGGTCCTGCAACGCCGCGCGGGGCAGGAGCACGCGGTCGAGGCCCTGCTGCCCGAGGCCCGGGCGCTGTGTGATTCGCTGCGGATGGCGGAATACCTTGCCGTGCTCGCGGCCTGCGAGTCCTGGCTGGCATGGCGGCACGACGATTTCGGGGCGGCCCGCCAGCTGGCCGAACAGGCGCTGGCGCTATGGGAGGAACGCGCACCGCGGTACCCGTTCAAGTGGCTGGCGCTGTTGCAGTCAATGGCCATGGACTACCGGGAAGGCCGCACGGACACCGCCCTGGAAGCAGCGCGCGCCTTGTTGACACCCCCAATGGCGCGGCTTGCCGGCGGCCTGGAGGAGGCCCTGCGCGCGGCGGTATCCGACCGGGACGGGCAACCCGATCCTGCAGACCCCGCACGCCTGGGCGCGGCCGTCGAGTGCGCCCGGGCGGCAGGTTACCTGTGAAGCCGGGCGCGGCCCAACCCATGCGGGGTTTCACGGATGCGACCCGCCAGCCCGAGCTGCGAAAATGACAGCCGGCAGCCCCTAGAGCGAGGTTCGAGTCAGCCGCCATGCACCCCCGCGACAACCCCCTGGTGAAGCATCCGGTCAAGCCCTCCCGGCTGGCGACCATCAAGCGCATCGCGCGCCGGAGCCTCGGCTCGTTGCGCGAGAGCGCGCTCGCGCTGCTGCCCATCGTGCTGGTCATCACGTTTTTCCAGGCCGTCGTGCTGCGGGAGCCCATTCCCGACCTGGGCACCATCCTGGCCGGCGCACTGATGGTGGTCGCGGGCCTCGCGCTGTTCGTGCGGGGCCTGCAAATGGCCCTGTTTCCACTGGGCGAGGAAATGGCCTACCGCTTCGTGCGGCGCGGCAACCTGTGGTTGCTGTTGCTGTTTGCGTTCACCCTCGGCTTCGGCACCACGGTGGCCGAACCGGCCCTGATCGCCATCGCCGAGGAGGCCTCCGAAGTGGCGGCCGGCGGACGCATCATCCAGGACACCGAGGCCGCCCGAACGGGTTATGCGGTCGGCCTGCGGCTCACCGTGGCCTTCGCCGTGGGCGTCGCCCTGGTGGTTGGCGTATTCAGGATCCTCAAGGGCTGGCCGGTGCAGTACCTGGTCATCGGCGGCTACCTCTGCGTGGTCGTCATGACGGCGTTCGCACCGCCGGAAATCATCGGCATCGCCTATGACTCCGGGGGCGTCACCACCTCCACCGTGACCGTGCCGCTGGTGGCCGCCCTGGGCATCGGCCTGGCCAGCACGATCCACGGGCGCGACCCGCTGATCGACGGCTTCGGACTGATCGCGTTTGCAGCGCTGACGCCCATCATGTTTGTCATGGCCTACGGGATGATGTTCTGATGGACGGCGTGGCGGCATTCGGTGTCACCTTGCTGGTCATGCTGCGCGACGTGCTGCCAATCGCGGTGATCCTGATCGGCTTCCAGGTGCTGGTGCTGCGGCGCCCGGTCAGCGACCCGGTGCGGGTCGGGATCGGGCTGGTGTTCGTGCTGTTCGGCCTGGCGCTGTTCCTGCAGGGCCTGGAGATGGCCCTCTTCCCGCTCGGGCGGCTGATGGCGGAGCAGTTGACGGCGCCCGAATTCATCTATGGCGAGGGCGGGCCCGTGGCCGTCGCCGCGCACTGGACAGACTACCTGTGGGTCTACCTGTTTGCCGGCCTGATCGGCTTTGCCACCACGGTGGCGGAGCCGCCCCTGATCGCGGTGGCGNNGATCGCGGTGGCGATCAAGGCCGCACAGGTCTCGGGCGGCACCATCACCGCGCGCGGCCTGCGGGTTGCGGTGGCGCTCGGCGTCGCCGCCGGGGTTGCCCTGGGCGTGTTCCGGATCGTTACCGGCACACCGCTGCACTGGTACATCATCACGGGGTACGTGATCGTGATCGTACAGACCGCGCTGGCGCCGCGGATGATCATTCCGCTGGCCTACGATTCCGGCGGCGTAACCACCTCGACGGTGACGGTGCCCCTGGTGGCGGCCCTCGGCCTCGGCCTGGCCGAGACCATACCCGGGCGCAGCCCACTGCTCGACGGCTTCGGACTGATCGCGTTCGCCAGCCTGTTTCCCATCATCGCGGTCATGGGTTACGCCCAGCTCGGCGAATGGCAATCGCGGCGCGTTGCACGCCAGGCTGCGCGCAAGGACAATATCTCAGCAACGGGGAATTGACATGCATTTCAAACTCATCATCATCATGGTCGAGGACAACCGCACGCGGGACGTCCTCGATGCAGCACGCGAAGCCGGCGCGACCGGCTGCACCGTGCTCAACCAGGCACGCGGCGAAGGCGTGGTTCCGGCCAAGACCTTTCTCGGCCTGAGCGTCGACAGCCAGGTGGACGTCATCCTGCTGCTGGCCGAGGAACACCTCAGCCGGCAGATCCTGGAAACCGTGGCCCAGGCCGGCGAGTTCGACGAACGGCCCGGCACCGGCATCGCGTTCCAGCTCGACGTGGAGGACGCCATCGGTGTCCGGCACCAGATCGCCGCGCTGACGGAAGTCGTGGAGGAAAGGTTATGAACGGACCCGCACCCATCACCCGCGTTCGGCAGGTCATGAAGACCGAGGTGGACGTGGTCGACGGCATGCTGACCGTGGCCGACGCCCTGAAACAGATGAAGTATCCCGAAACCCGGACCCTGATCGTGGACAAGCGGGATGACGACGATGAATACGGAGTGGTGATGTTCCGCGACCTCGCGCGGCAGGTGCTCGGCCGGGACCTCTCTCCGGATCGGGTCAATATCTACGAGATCATGTCGAAACCGGTGCTGGCGGTCGACCCCGACATGGACATCCGCTACTGCACGCGGCTGTTCGACCGCTTCGGCCTGTCGCGCGCGCCGGTGCTGGAGAACGGCCGCATCGTGGGCCTGGTCAGCTACACCGATATCGTGCTCAAGGGCCTGCTGGAAGTGCTGGAGTAGACGGGATCGCCCGGGGGCGATTCACCACGGCAGAATTTCGCCCTCCGCATGCCAGAAGCACCCCGAATTCTCCGCTTCGAGGCCGTCCATGCGCGCGATCAGGCCCGCAGCGGCGTGGGCGACCGGCACCCCCTGCCCGCCCGTCATGTCCGTCGCCACCATGCCGGGGTGCAGCAAGCCCACCGCGATCCCACGCTCCCGTAAATCGACGGCCAGGCTGACGCCGGCGATGTTGACCGCTGCCTTCGACATGCGGTAGCCGTAATAGCCGCCGGACGTGTTGTCGCCGATGGATCCCATGCGGCTGGTCACGATGCCGACTTTCGAGCCCGGACCCAGCCGGTCGAGCAGCGCCCGGGTGACGCGCAGCGGGCCCAGGGCATTGACCCGGAATTGGCGCTCGGCAGCGCCGAAATCCAGCCCCTCCAGGGCGTCGCGCTCGAGGATGCCGGCGTTATTGATCAGCCAGTCGATCCGGTCTGGCTCCAGCCGCCCGGCAAGCCGGGCCGCGCCGGCCGCCTCGCTCACGTCCACGCCGTCGATGATCGACACCCCCAGGGCCTCGAGGTCGGCAGAAGGACGGCGACATGCCGCAATCACGGACTCGCCGCGCGCCTGCAACTGGCGGCAAAGCTCCAGCCCGATGCCGCGGTTGGCACCGGTGACGAGTACGGTATTCATGGCCTCAGCTCATCCCGGCTCAGCCGGGGACGGGTGAAACGCCGAACAGGTTCTCGTGGGTGAACAGGAAGATGAGAAAAAAGCCCAGGCCGGTCAACAGCAGCTTGAAGTCGCCTTTGTGACCCACCGCCGCCGGGCGCTCCCAGGCGCCGTCGCGCCGGTTGAGCAGGACGATTTCGATGATGGCCCACAGCGTGAAGCCGCCGAACAGCACCACGCCGCGGGTGCTGCCGGACGCCAGCAGGTGGCCCGCCCCAAACAGGATCACGCCGACCAGCTGCGGGTGGCGAATGCGGCGACGGATGTTGTTCTCGATGTAGGGCGCGAAGAACAGCGCGGACACGATCAGCATGGACAGCAACGTGGCCTTGTCGCCCCACGCCGGCGCCTGGTACAGCATGGCCTCGGAAGCGCCTTTCCAGCCCATCACCATCAGCACGACGGCGGCCAGCATGAACAGGCCCAATAGCGCCTTGAACCCATACTCGCCAAGCGAATTCACCAATCCGGACCGGAACCCGGTGGCCACCGCCGGCACGAAATGGGCGACGCTGAAAAGCACTACACCTACGATGAGCAGGTTCATGAAGACATCCTCCTGTTGGTCTCCCCGCCGGCCAGTCGGTGCCGGCGACCCGGGCCGCAGGCCTTCCGCGGCCATCCGGGCGCAGGGCCGGCGCCGGCCAGCGGCCGGCACCGGCGCATCCTGGCGCTATTCGCCGTGCCGCAATTCAACCCGCCGATTGGCGGCGCGTCCTTCCTCGGTCGCATTGTCGGCCACCGGCTCGGATTCGCCATAACCCTTAGCCGAGAGGTTCGCGGCATTGGCGCCGTTCGCCGCCAGGTAATCCCGCACGGCATTGGCGCGCCGCTCGGAAAGCCCCTGGTTGTAAGACTCGGCCCCCATGCTGTCCGTGTGTCCGGCAATCTCGACCACCAGGTCGGGGTGGCGCTGGAGAATCTGCAGGGCATCTGCCAGGGCAGCCTGCGAGTCTGCGGTCAGCTCGGCGGAATCGAACTCGAAGCGGATGCCTTCCATCCGGTAACGCGCAAGCAGGTCACAACCATTGTTGTCGACCGGCGTGCCCGGCTTCGTGTCGGGGCACTGGTCACGGCCGTCTACCACGCCGTCACCGTCCCCGTCGAATTCGCAGCCGAACTCATCGACCGGCTCACCGGCCGGGGTTCCCGGGCACCGGTCCTTGCTGTCGACCACGCCGTCTCCATCGCTGTCCAGTTCGCAGCCGCGCTCGTCCACGCGGGCACCCGCCGGCGTGTCCGGACACTGGTCCAGCCGATCCACGACGCCGTCGCCATCCGCGTCGAATTCACAGCCAAATGCGTCCACCGGGGTATCGGGTGGCGTGCCGGGGCACTGGTCGTCGTCATCGCGCACCCCGTCGCCGTCCTCGTCACCACCCCGGACAGCACAGACGATGGCGCCGATGGCGGCACCCACGACGGCGCCGCCGACCGCGGCATCGCTGTCCTCAATCGCGCCGGCTGCCGCGCCGGCTGCCGCGCCGGTCACGGCACAGCCCTTCCAGTCGTCATGCCATCCACCGCCGGTCGAGGCACAGCCCGTTACCAGCGCCACCAGCGCGGCACACATCACCAACCGCATCGAAATTCTCATCGTGATCTCCCTTGTCTTCATGTCACGGCCCGCGCCGCGGAGCGCATGCCCGGTCGAATGCCCCGGCACACCCTGCGGCACGGCCGCTGGCGGGGTGCGGAGCAACAATGCCAATATAACAATTTCAGCATCCCGCGTGCGGATTAATCAAGCAAAGAGTGTGGCCGAGATGAGTCAAATCAACGATTGCGCATGCTGCGGCGCGTGCCGGCCGTGAATCCGCTCACGCGCGGCACGCTCGCTTCGCTCGAGGCGTCCATTCGGGCAGCCACCGGCAACTCCGCGCGGATCGGTGATCTGCGGCCGGTGGCCGGTGGCGACATCAACCGGGCCGCCGTGCTGCGCCACGGCGGACAACGCCTGTTCGTGAAATGGAACGAGGCCCGGTGGGCCACGATGTTCGCCGCCGAGGCACGGGGCCTGCGGGAACTCGCGGACAGCCATACGCTGCGCGTGCCCCGGCCCATCTGTGATGGCCAGGACGACGCGGCCAGCTGGCTGGTACTGGAGTTCCTGGCGCTGCAGCCCGCCGGTGACGAAGCGGCCCTCGGCGCCGGGCTGGCGCGGATGCATCGCTGCACGGCGGATCGCCACGGATGGCAAACCGACAACACCATCGGCACCACCGCCCAGCCCAATCGCCCCGATTCCGACTGGCTGCGGTTCTGGCGCCAGCAGCGCTTGCAACACCAATTGGAGCTGGCCGCCCGCAACGGTTACGGCGGCCGCTTGCAGTCGCTGGGCGGGCGCCTGCTGGCCGCGCTGCCGGACCTGCTGGCGGGCCACCAGCCGGCGCCTTCGCTACTTCACGGGGACCTGTGGGCCGGAAACCGGGCCTTCCTGGCGTCCGGCGAGCCGGTCATCTACGACCCGGCCGTATACTACGGCGACCGGGAGACGGACCTGGCCATGACCGAGCTGTTCGGCGGTTTCGGCGACCGGTTCCGGGCCGCCTATCGAGCCCACTTTCCGCTGGCGCCCGGCTATGAGCGGCGGCGCACCCTGTACAACCTGTACCATGTGCTGAACCACCTGAACCTGTTCGGGGCATCGTACCTGGCGCGGGCCGAGCACATGATCCGGGATTTGCTGGAAACGCCATGAATGCGCCGGACCGAAGTCCCTCCTTGTCAGCGTGCTGGTATGCTGCAGCGCCGCACCCCGACAACTGAACCGTGTCCGTATCGCCGCCCGCATCCGTACCGAACGCGCCCCCCGTGCCCCCCGCCGACGACACGGGGCCTTCGCCGCACCGGCGCATCCTGGCCATTGCCGGCCCGGCCATCCTCGCCAACTCGTCCGCGCCGCTGGTGGGCCTGGTCGACACCTGGGCCGTGGGCCACCTGCCCAGCGCCGTGCACCTGGCCGCGGTCGGGCTCGGCAGCGTCATCTTCACCTACCTGCTGTGGGCGTTCGGCTTCCTGCGCATGGGCACCACCGGGCTCGTGGCGCAGGCCTGGGGCCGCAATGACGAGTCGGCGCTGATCGCGGAGGTGCTGCGGGCCGCGGGCCTCACGCTGCTGTTCGGAGGCCTGCTGGTGGTGCTGCAGGAGCCCATCCTGGCGCTGTCCATGGCCGCCATGGCACCCCCCGAGGCGGTCGGCGCGGTGACGACGGAGTATTTCCGGATTCGCATCTGGGCGGCACCGGCGGCTCTGCTGGTGTTCGCGATCACGGGCGTCCTGTTCGGACTGGCGCGCGCGCGGGAGGTGCTGGTGCTGCAACTGGCGCTGAACGTGCTCAATGCGGCCCTCAATGTCCTGTTCGTGGTGGGCCTCGGCCTCGGCGTGCCCGGCGTGGCGCTGGGTACGCTGATCGCCCAGTGGGCGGCGGCGCTGTGGGGTTGCGGCATGATGCTCCGCCTGTTCGGCACGGCGGCCCTGCTGCAGGGCGCACTCGATCGCGGCACCTGGCTGCTGCAGCGTCTCGGGCGGCTGATGGCAATCAACGGGTTCATCTTCGTGCGCACCGTGTTCCTGATGACGGCCCTGGCGCTCATCATGCGGGTCGCCGGGGCCCTCGGCGAAGAGGAGATGGCCACCAGCCACGTGGTCACCCAGTACATGCTGCTGATGGCGCTGGGGCTCGACGGCTTCGCGCACGCGGCCGAGGCGCTGGCGGGCAAGGCCTGGGGCGAAGGCAACCGGAACGCCTTCCGGCGCTGGGTACGCCTGACCGGCGGGTGGGCGTTCATCGCCAGCCTGGCCTACGCACTGCTGTTCGCAGCCGGCGGGGAGGCCATCACGCGACTGTTGACGGACATCGAGCCGGTACGCATGCAGGTGGGCGCCCTCATGCCGCTGGTGGTCGCGTTGCCGGTGGTGGCGGTGTGGTGTTACCAGTTCGACGGCGTGTTCATCGGTGCCACCGCCGCCGCGGCAATGATGGTCACCATGGGCTGTGCCTTCGTCGCCTACCTGTTGATCCTGCAACCCATGAGCGAAGCCTGGGGTCTCGGCGGGCTGTGGGGGGCGGTGCTGGTGTTCATGGCCTTGCGCGGGTTGGGCCAGGCACTGTGGTATCCGCGCCTCGTGGCCCGGCTGGGAACGTGACGCCCCCCGTTTGATGATCGGCCCCGAAAACGGGTAAAGTGCGGCCTGCAAACGAACCGCCAGCCAGCCATTGAATCCCTGCCGCCGAACCATGCCCAAGCTCGTGTTCACCCTGGCCCTCGGGTTCTGCCTTCTCGTCTCCTGCGCGGAGCGGCCGGCAGACAGCGCCCACGATCATTTTTCGTTCGCCAACAGCCGCCAGTTCATCACGCGCCACCTGGCGCTCGACCTGACGGTGGATTTCGAGGCCCGGGCGCTGCATGGCACCGCCAGCCTGGAAATGGAACGCCTCGATGCCGCCGCCACCCGGATCCTGCTGGACACGCGCGAGCTGCACATCGACGGGGTGCAGGTCGAATACGCTTCCCGCCCCGCCCAGGCGGCGGCCTTTCGCCTGTTGGCGGTGGACCCCATGCTCGGCCAACCGCTGGAAATCACCCTGCCGGATGGCTTCGAGCCGCCCGGCCCCTTCCGCGTGCGCATCGCCTATCGCACCAGCCCGGGCGCCACCGCCCTGCAATGGCTGCCCCCGGAGCTGACCGCCGGCGGCCGCCGCCCGTTCTTGTTCAGCCAGTCGCAATCGATTCATGCGCGCAGCTGGGTGCCGCTGCAGGACACCCCCGCGGTGCGCTTCACCTATTCCGCCAACATCCGCACGCCGCCGGATCTACTCGCGCTCATGAGCGCCGACAACGACCCCGCGGCCGAGCGCGACGGCGAATACCATTTCGAGATGCCCCAGCCCATCCCTTCCTACCTGCTCGCCATCGCGGTCGGCGACGTGCATTTCGCCGCCATCGGGCCGGACACCGGCGTCTATGCGGAGCCGGAAGTGTTGCAGGCCGCGGCCTGGGAGTTCGCGGACACCCAGGCCATGCTCGAGAAGGCGGCAGCGATTTACGGGCCATACCGCTGGGGCCGCTACGACCTGCTGATCCTGCCACCGAGCTTCCCCTACGGCGGCATGGAAAACCCGCGCCTGTCGTTCATCACCCCCGCGGTGCTGGCCGGCGACCGCAGCCTGGTCTCGCTGATCGCCCACGAACTGGCCCACTCCTGGTCCGGCAACCTCGTCACCAACGCCACCTGGCGGGACATCTGGCTCAACGAGGGCATCACCTCCTACCTGGACGCGCGCCTGATGGAGCTGCTGTACGGCACCCAGAGCGCGGACGAGGAACGATACCTGCGCTACCAGGACCTGCTGGCGCAGTTCGAGTTCATCAGCCCGGCCATGCAGGCCCTGGCCCCCGACATGAGGGGTGCCGATCCCGACGAGTCGCAGGGCTCGGTGCACTACACCAAGGGCCAGATGTTGCTCGAGCACCTCGAGCGCCGCTTCGGACGCGAGCCGTTCGATCGCTTCCTGGCGGAGTATTTCGAGCATTTCGCGTGGCAGTCGATCACCACCGAGCAGTTCCTGGACTATCTCGACGCGCACCTGCTGAGCAAATATCCCGGGCGCTACAGCCGGGAACAGGCCGGGCAGTGGCTGTATCAGCCGGGCCTGCCCGACGATGCACCCGTGCCGCGCGCGGAGCGGCTGGAGCGCGCTTCGGCCGTGGCGCTCGCCTGGGCGGCCGGCGAACTCGGCACCGACGCGCTGCCGGTATCGGGCTGGGGGCCGCACGTCATCACCCAACTGATCAACGCGCTGCCGCCGGATGTCGCGCACGACCGGCTCGGGGAGCTGGATGCGCACCTCGGTCTGAGTGCGACGCGCAATGCGGAAATCGGCCGCGCGTGGTTCGCGCAGGTCGCGAAACGCGGTTACCGGGCAGCGTATCCGCAGATGACCGCCTACCTGCACCGCATCGGCCGGATCTGGATGATCGAGCCGGTCTACCGGGCGCTGGCGGAGAACGGCGAAGACCTGGCCACTGCCCGCGAGATTTTCGCGTCCGCGCGCGGTGGCTACCACCCGCTGACCATCACCCGCATCGAGCACCGCCTGGCGGCGACGCCCTGAACACGGCGGACCGCTAATCGTCCCAGAGCGTGGCCGCAGTGTGGGGGGAACCCTCGATGGCCAGGAAGCTGCCCCTGATGAACCGGTAGTTTTGATCCAGGTCGGCGATCGCCGCCAGGTCCCTGGTATCCAGGCGCAACCCGGCGGCGGCCAGGTTGTCCCGCAGGTGCGCCGGGTCGACGGATTTCGGGATGACCGCGGCGCCGCGCTGGACATGCCAGGCCAGCAGCACCCGGGCCGGGCCCACGCCGTGACGTTCAGCAATGGCGGCGATGACCGGATCGGCCAGCAGCGAGGGTTCGTCCGCGCCCTTGGTTGCCGGGCTGCGGTCCGGCGAGCCCAGTGGCGAGAAAGCCGTCAGGTGGATGCCGTGCGCGCGACAGTAATCCAGCAATGAGTCCTGTTGCAGGTAGGGGTGCGCCTCCACCTGGTTGACCTCCGGCGCGATCTCGCAAGCTGCCATCAGTGCGGCGAGCTTGGTGACACTGAAGTTGGATACGCCGATGTGACGCGCCAGGCCGATACGGGCGCAGTGTTCCATGCCCTGCCAGGTCTCGCCGCGGGGCGCCTGCGCCTCGCTGAGAAAGTCGTCGGCGTGGGTGGGAAAGCCGACCCCCGCGCGCAGCGCCACCGGCCAGTGGACGAGAAACAGATCCAGGTACTCCAGCCCGAGGTCGCGCAGGCTGCTTTCCAGCGCGGGCTGCACCCGGTCCCGATGGTGGTCGCTGTTCCACAGCTTGGAGGTGATCCACAGCTGATCACGACGGACCTCGCCCGCGCCAATCGCATCGCTGAGCGCTGCGCCGACGGCCGGCTCGTTGTCGTAGATGGGCGCGCAGTCGATGTGCCGGAAACCGGCCCGGATGGCTTCGCGCACCGCCCCGTAGACCTCGTCTGGCCCGGCCTTCCAGGTGCCCAGCCCCACCGCGGGCATGCGGTCGCCGTTGCGAAATGACAGGTATTCCATGTGTTCTCGCCGTGTGCGGCTGCCAGCCGCTACCTTAGCGCGGACCCCGCGCCGTGATCAAAACGGGAACTGGGTCACCAGGTGCAGGCCCCGCAGGCCCTTGCCACGCCGGTAGCCCAGGCCCAGGCGCTGGATTCCCAGGCCCAGGATTTTCAGTTCCCGTTCGGGATTGAGGGTCACACCCAGCTCCCACTCGCTGTCCAGCGGTTCGATGCCCAATGGGTCGAAAACGAAATCGAGGGCCTCGAGGTAGTTGCGGTACACCACGAACGCGCCGAGCCGAAATTGCTGCCCGCCCCAACGGGGCCCGCGCCGGCCAACGAGGTCCAGGCCCAGGCTCAGCTGGGTCAGGTCATCGCGGCCGTAATGGCTGGAATGGTACGCCGCCCAGGTCAGTGACGCGCCAAACGTGCATTCACCGGCATCGCAGGGCAGCGCACGCCGCGCCCGCAGCCCGGCGGCGTAGATCCAGGCGCTGTCGTCGCCCTGGAACTCCACGCCGCCCCCTGCGTTGAGGTATGGCTTGAGGGTCCAGTCACGGGCCAGCGGCAGCTCGAACTCCACGCCGGGGGTGAAGATCAGCATGGAAACGGAATCGAGCGGCTCCTCGATGACGCTCTCGAGGCCGAAATCGACCCAGCCAATGGATACCGGCAGCAGCAAGCGGGCCGACCAGTCGCGTCGTTCACCGACCGGCAGCCGCCACGCCACCGGCGCCCGCAGCACGGTGACCGAGCGCTCGCCGGCCCGGTACACGCCGGTGCCGAACACCGAGGCGTAGTACCAGTCCACGGAGGGGACGTCGACCTCGCCCGGGGCCTGGCCGGCAGCCGGGCTCGGCATCCACAGCGCCAGCGCCGCGATGGCCGGGAGCACGCGTGTCAGCACGGCCCTGCCGCTGTCCATGTCCGCCGTGGCTGAGCGCGCGCGGCGATTAACCGCTGGCGGCCCGCACGTCCTCGATGTGCCGGCGCACGAGGTCCTCGAGGAGGTCCAGGGGCAGCGAGCCATTGGTGAGCACGACGTTGTGGAACGCCCGGATATCGAAATCCTCGCCCAGCTCGGCCTGCGCCAGCTCGCGCAGCTCGAGGATGCGGGCCATGCCCAGCTTGTAGGCGAGCGCCTGGCCGGGCATGACGAAATAGCGCTCGATCTCGGCCACCGCTTCGCTTTCCGCGGTGGCGGTGTTGCGCATCATGTAGTCGATCGCCTCCTCCCGGCTCCAGCGCATGGCATGGATGCCGGTGTCGACCACCAGGCGCACGGCCCGGAACAGTTCGTCATTGAGACGGCCGATGTTGTCGTAGGGGTCTTGCTGGAAACCCAGTTCCCAGGCCAGGCGTTCCGCATACAGCGCCCAGCCCTCCGAATAGGCCGGAATGGGCAGCATGCGGCGAAAGAACGGCAGGTCCTCCTGCTGCTGCTGAATGGCCAGCTGGAAGTGATGCCCCGGCACCGCCTCGTGGTAGGCCAGCGTGCGCATGCTGTACCGGGGCGTGGCCTTGATGTCGTACAGGTTGGCATAGAACACGCCCGGCCGCGAGCCGTCGAAGGCCGGCCGCTGGTAATACGCGCCCGGCGAGGTCTTTTCCTTGAACGCGGGGATGCGTCTGACCTCCACCGGCGATTCATGACGCACGTCGAAATACGGCTCCAGGCCCTCGGAGATCTCGTCGATCATCGCCTGGTAGTCGGCCAGGATGGCCTCGCGGCCCTCATCGCTATCCGAATAATAGAATTCCGGCCGCTCGGATAGCGCCTGCATGGCGGCAGTGAAGCCGGCGCTGGTGTCCCAACCCTCCCCGGCCAGGATCTCGATGATCTCGGCCTGGATGCGGTCGACCTCCGCCAGGCCGAAACGATGGATTTCCTCGGCGCTGTAGTCCGTGGTGGTCATCAGCTGGATGGCGAGATTGTAGTATTGCTCGCCATCGGGCAGGTTCCAGACGCCGTAATTGTGCTCGACCTTGGGATCGAGCGCCTCGAAGTAGGCGATGAGGCGCCCGTATGCGGGGTAGACGACCTGTTCGACCTGCTCGCGCGCCTGGCGGGCGATGCGCTGCTGCTCGGCCTCCGGCAGGTCGGCCGCCTGCATCTTCTCGCCCAGCGCCACCATCAGCAGGCCCTCCTCGGCGGGCGTCGCGACGAAGGCGCGCATCTCCTCCAGCACCTTGGTCACCACGAACTGCGGCGGCAGGATTCCCAGCGACTCGCGGTGGCGCAAGCCCTCGAGCACCTGGTCGAACTTGGTCCCGACCGCGGCCAGGCGGGCCACGTAGTGCTCGGCATCCCGGACGCTGTGCACCTGGTGGGTGGACTCCATGAAGCTGGGAAAATTGCTCTGGACCCCGAATAACTGGTTAACGGGATAATTGTGGAAGCGGAACTTCTCGGCCTCGAGCAGTTTTCCCAGGAATCCGCCCGCGATCCGCTTCGACATGCGGTCGGCCTCGCTCAGGCTGTCGTCCTCGTAGGCCTTCAGCGTCTCGGCCGCCGCCTTCATCCGCGCCAGGAAGCGGTCGCCAGCGGCCATGCTCTCGTCGTCCAGCCGGGCGTTGTGGCCCTTGATGCCCAGGGGTTCGAGGATCCGGATGGAACTCAGCATTTCCGGGCTCTCCACGGCAACCTGCAGAAACGTGCGGGCAAAAAACAGGTCGATGGTCAGCGGCTTGAAGTACCAGGTGTGCGCGACCAGCAGCCCACCCACCAGCAGCACGACGGCCAGCGACCACGCCACGAATTTCAGTGTTTTCCTGATGACAGGCATTCTCGTTCCTCTTCAGTCTCCCGCCGCGACGCAGGCGTCGAACACCCCGCGCAGAATCTGCAGGCCCTCGTCAAGATGCTCGAACGGGATGGTCAGCGGCACCAGCAGGCGGATCACGTTGCCGCGCACGCCGCAGGACAGCAGCAACAGGCCGGCCTCGCCCGCGGCGGCGACCAGCGCCTTGGCCAGCGCCGCGTCCGGGCGCCCCACGTCGCCCTCCTCCACGAGCTCCATGGCCACCATGGCGCCCCGCCCGCGAATGTCGCCGATGCGCCCGGGGTGCCGTGCATCCAGTTCCTGCAGCGCCACGCGGATGCGGCTGCCGATCTCCAGCGCGCGCTCGCACAACTGCTCCTGCTCGATGATGTCCAGCACCGCCAGTCCCGCTGCGCAACCCAGCGGCGAGCCGGCGTAGGTGCCGCCCAGGCCGCCCGGGTCGGGTGCATCCATGACCGAGCGCTTGCCCACCACCGCGGCCAGCGGGTAGCCCCCCGCGATGCCCTTGGCCAGCGTCAGGATGTCCGGTTCCAGCGCCTCGTACTGGCAGGCGAACATGCGCCCGGTGCGCGCGAAACCGGTCTGGATCTCGTCGACCACGAACACGATGCCGTGCCGGTCGCAGATCTCGCGCAGTTGCCCCAGGAAACCGTCGGGCACCGGGTAGAACCCCCCTTCGCCCTGGATGGGCTCGATGATCATGGCCGCCACCCGGTCCGGCTCGATGTCCGACTTGAACAGCTCATCCAGCGCCGCGAGCGCGTCCCCGGCGCTGAACCCGAGGTAATCGGCCGGGAACGGGGCGTGGTAGATCTCCGGCGTGAAGGGCCCGAACCCTTTCTTGTATGGCACCACCTTGCCGGTCAGGCCCATGCACAGGTTGGTGCGGCCGTGAAAGCCACCGCTGAAGGCGATGACCCCCGGGCGTCCGGTGGCCGCGCGGGCGATCTTGATGGCGTTCTCCACCGCCTCGGCGCCCGTCGACACGAAAATGGTGCGGGCGTCCTCGATGGGCACCACGGCGTTGAGCCGCTCCGCCAGCTCGATGGCCGTGGTGTAGGGCGAGACCATGATGCAGGTGTGGCTGAAGGCCTCCACCTGGTCGCGCACGGCCGCCACGATGCGAGGATGGCTGTGGCCGGTGTTGAGCACCGCGATGCCGCTGCCAAAATCCAGGAAGCGGCGTCCCTCGATGTCCCAGACCTCGGCATTGCTGGCGCGTTGCACGTAAATCGGCAGCATGTTGGCCATGCCACGTGCGAAGGCCTGCTCTTTTCGGCTTTGCCAGGCAGCGTTACTCATCTCGATTCGACCTTTTTTCGAACGGTGGCCGGCCGGGTTTTTCGATAGCAATGCCCACCGCCCGGCCGGGCGCATTATCTTAAATCAGGCGGGCGCCCGGCGACAGGCGCCCGGCGCGCCGTCCGCCGCTGGCGGAACCACCACAACCGCGCGCCCAGCAGCACACCGAGGATCACGGCGTACACCAGCGGCTCCAGGATGTCCTGCTTGACCTGCCACCAGAAATGCCAAACGCCGAGGATGGCCGCCGGGTAGATCAGCCGGTGCAGGCGCCGCCAGCGTTGCCCCAGGCGGCGCATCATGGCGCGGGTGGAGGTGGCGGCCAGCGGCACCAGCAACAGCACCGCCGCCATGCCGAGGGTGATGTAGGGCCGCTCCAGCACGTCCTCGACGATGGCCGGCCACGCCAGCCACTGGTCGAGCACCAGATAGGTCGTGAGGTGCAGGCTCACGTAGAAAAACGCGAACAGGCCCAGCAGGCGCCGGTACGCAATCAGCCACGTCCAGCCCGTCCACCGGCTGAGCGGCGTCACGGCCAGGGTCAGCAGCAGGAACTTCAGCCCCCACTTGCCCAGGGTGTGCAGGATGGTTTCCACCGGGTTGGCGCCCAGGCCCTGGCCGGCGAGACCCAGCGCGCCGGCCACCAGCAGCGCCAGCGGCGCGAGGCACAACGGCCACAGGATGACCTTCACCCGGCGGATGAAGGCCCGCGAGCCCGGCCGCATGGCCTAGAAGTTGACGCGCAGGTCGAGGCCGGCGTAGAGGTCCCCGACCTGGTCCGCGTAGCCGTTGAACATCAGCGTGGGCTGCTTGGGCGCGAACAGCCCGGCCCCGATGGCACGCTCGCGCGCCTGGCTCCAGCGCGGATGGTCCACCTGCGGGTTGACGTTGGCGTAGAAGCCGTATTCGTGCGGCGCGGCCAGCTCCCACGAGGTCCGCGGCTGCTCCCTGACGAACTCGATGGACACGATGGACTTGATGCTCTTGAAGCCGTACTTCCACGGCACCACCAGCCGCAGCGGCGCGCCGTTCTGGTTCGGCAACTCCCGCCCGTAGATGCCCACCGCCATCAGCGTCAGCGGGTGCATGGCCTCGTCCATCCGCAGCCCCTCCGCGTACGGCCAGTCCAGCACCCGGCGCCGCTGCCCGCGCATCTGCCCGGGGTCGAGCAGGGTCCGGAAACGCACGTAGCGGGCCTGCGAGTTGGGCTCGAAGCGCTTGAGCATCTCGGCCAGCGGCACGCCCACCCAGGGCACCACCATCGACCAGGCCTCCACGCAACGCAGCCGGTACACGCGCTCCTCCAGCGCGTGCGGGCGCACCAGGTCCTCGAAGGCGTACGACCCCGGCCGGTCGCACTCGCCGGCCACCGTCACCGTCCACGGCCGGGTCACCAGCGCCCCGGCGTAGCGGGCCGGGTCCTCCTTGGCGGTGCCGAATTCGTAGAAATTGTTGTAGGTGGTGATGTCTTCCCAGGAATTCGGCGCCTGCTCGGTGCTGAACGGCCCCGGCCTGACATCGGGCAGGCGCGGGCCGGTGGCCTGCTCGGAGTCCGCCAGCACCCGCGCCCACGTAGCCTGGCTGCCGATGGCGCCGGCCGCGATGCCGGCCGCGCGCAGGAACTCGCGCCGCCGGAGATAGACGGACTCCGGCGTGATTTCAGAAGGCTGGATTGAGGGGCTGCGCTTGATCAGCATGCTGCGTGTTCCTCCGGGGTGCGGGCCGATCGCCTGCTGTCAGGGACCGCTATCTCGCAACGCATCTTACATCGCCCGGGCGCGGCCTTCACGCCGCGGACGAGGGCAACCCGGGCCGGTCGCGGCGGCCGTCGTCGTTACCAGTCGCCGGTGCCCGGCTCACCCTTGAACGGCCCCACCACCTCGGAGGTGATCCACCCGCCATAGAAACGCCCGCCCTGCCCGCGTGCGATCTCACCGTTCACGCGGCACTCCAGGCGATCGGGATAGAACGCCAGGTGACCGCGGATGGCGGCAAACGCCGGCAGCGGGTGTTCGTAGCTCCAGCCCACGAAGCCGGCGTCCGGATCGTCGCGCAGGCCCCAGTAGGTGGCCGCGCCCTTCCACTCGCAAAAGGATGCGCCCGGAACCACTTGCAAACGCTGCATATCCACGTCGTCCGGCGGGATGTAGAACGTCGGTGGACTGGCGGTCTCGAGGACCCGGATGGCGCGGTGGGTGCGGGCGAGCACGGCGCCCGCGGCGCGCACCTCGACGCGGCGCTCGTCCGGCGCCAGGCACGGCGGGCGCGGGTAGTCCCACACCGATTCCTGCCCCGGGCCCGGCTCCGCCGCGAACGGAGGCCGCGACTGGCCGCGATAGCGCCAGCCCGGGACGCGGCCCGTCAGCCGCCGCGCCCAGAGGACCAGACGGTCACGCAACCTCATCCTCCCGTAGCACGCGCACGCTCGGCTGCCCGGCATCGGCGGCCTCGCAGTGCACCTGCATCGGGCGGCAGCACACCTGGCAGTCCTCGATGTAGCGCTGCTCCGCCACCGAGCAGTCGATCAGCAATTCCAGCGGCTCCCCGCAGTAGGGGCAGCACACCCTGCTCGACGCCAGCGCCGCCACCGTTCAGTCCTGCCAGGGCAGTTCGTCGGGCAGTGGAATGAACTCGTCGTCGCCCGGCACGCGCTCGAAACCGCCCCCCGCCCATTCCTCGGCGGCCGCCCGGATGCGCTCGCGGGTGCTGGCGACGAAATTCCACCAGATGTGGCGCTCCCCGACCGGCTCGCCGCCCAGCACGGCCAGGCGCGCGCCCTCGGGCGCCTCGATGACCGGCGTGCCGCCCGGCTCGAACAGGGCCATGTGGTAGCTATCCACCGGCGTGCCGTCGGCCGTGACCGCGCCCTGCGCGACGTACACGGCGCGCTCGGGATACTCGTCGGGTAGCTGGAACGACTGCCCGGCCTGCAACCGCGCCTCGAGGTAAAACAGGGGCGAGAGCACCTGCACCGGCGACGCCTCGCCGAGCGCGTTGCCCGCGATCAGGGTCATCATGACGCCCTCGTGCTCGAACAGCGGCAAAGAGCCCGCGGGATAGTGGCGGAATGCCGGCGCGGCGTCCTCCTGTTCGTCGGGCAACGCCAGCCAGATTTGCAGGCCATGCAGGCGCTTGGCCTGCGCGCGCTTGTCGTCCGCCGTGCGTTCGGAGTGCACGATGCCCCGCCCGGCCGTCATCCAGTTGACGGCACCGGGGCGGATCGCCTGCACGCAGCCGAGGCTGTCGCGATGCATGATCTCGCCTTCGAACAGGTAGGTGACGGTGGCCAGGCCGATGTGCGGGTGCGGGCGCACGTCCACGCCGGTCCCGGGCGGCAGGGTCACCGGCCCGAAGTGGTCCCAGAAAATGAACGGCCCGACGGTCCGCCGGCCGCGGCCGGGCAACAGGCGGCGCACCGAGAAGGTGCCGAGGTCACGGATGTCGGGGGCGATGATGGATGGCTGCATGAACGACGGGCTCTCCGGGTCAATGCGGGGTGGGGCTCGCGGGCCGATGCGCGCGGCACGGCATTGTACCCCACCGCCGGGCCGGCACGGCCGGCCGAGCGGCAGGGGCTCGCCGCCGCGCGCTTTGACCCTTACCCGAAACCGGACATAATATGCCCACGCACAGTGACCGCGGGCCGAGGCCCGCGGCGGTCTTCAACCACGGGAGGGATCCACATGATGAATTGCCCCAAATGTTCAGGAGACATGGAAGTCAGCGCCTATGACGAGGTCAAGGTGGACCGGTGCACACACTGCGGTGGGCTATGGTTCCAGGCCGACGAACTCGCGCGCCTGCGCCAGGATACCTGGATGGCGGATTACATCCTGGATACCGGTGACCCGCACGAAGGTAGGAAATTCGATCGCGTACACAGCATCAGCTGCCCCGATTGCGGCGCCGTGATGCGCGAGGAGTTCGACGAGGACCAGCCGCACATCGTTTACGAGGCCTGCCCGCAGGGTCACGGCACCTTCCTCGATGCCGGCGAGTTCACCGACCTCGTGCATCACACCTTCTGGGATCGCTTCAAGCGCATGCACTGAGCGTTCCGCGCCGTGGCGCGCGGCGGCTCATGGTTCTACTTCGAGACCCAGCTTGCGGGCCCGCTTGTGCCATCGCTTGCGGGCCAGTTCCCGCATGTCCGCCGCCTCGTCGCCCTCGTCCACGATCTCCAGGCCCAGCAGGGTCTCGATGATGTCCTCGAGGGTCAGGATGCCCTGCATGTCCCCGTACTCGTCGACGATCAGCGCAATGTGCGCATCGGCCTCGGTGATCAGGTTGAACGCCCGGGTCAGCGACAGGGTTTCCGGCAGCACCAGCATGTCGCGCCGGTAATGGCCCAGCGCCTTGCCTGAATTGCCACGTGCCTGCGCCAGCAGCAGGTCGCTGCGCAGCACGAAGCCGTGCACCTGGTCCAACCCGCCCGTGTAGATCGGGATGCGCGAGAAACGCACGTGGTCGTGGCCGAGAAAATATTCCTCCACGGTGGTCGTCTCGGGCAAGGCGAACACCACGGTGCGCGGCGTCATCACGGCATCCACGCGGATGCTGCGCAGGCGCAGCAGGTTTTTCAGAATCTGCGACTCGCGGGCGGCCAGCTGCCCCTCGCTGGCGCTGAGCTCCGCCATGGCCTCGAACTCGCGCCGGCTGAAACCGCTCAGGGTCGGCCCCTCGATCATGCCCGCAGTGAGTTTCTCCGACAGCACCACGAACGGGTGCAGCAACCACACCAGGGCCTTCAGGCCGTGCGCGGTGGCCGGCGCCAGGGCCCGCCAGTGGCTCGCGCCGAGGGTCTTGGGAATGATCTCCGAGCACACCAGGATCAGCAGCGTGAGCACCGCCGAGGCGATGCCGAGGTAGGCGCTGCCGAACACCGCAGCGGCCTGGGCGCCAGCGCCCGCCGCGCCGACGGTGTGCGCGATGGTATTCAGCGTGAGGATGGCGGCCAGTGGCTTGCCGATGTCCGCCTTGAGGCGCCTCAGCACCGCGCCGGAGGGCTTGCCCTCCTCTTCCAGCACGCCGATGTAGGCGCTGTTCACGCTCAGCAGCACCGCCTCTGCGATCGAGCACAGAAACGAGAACACCAACGCGATCAATACGTATAGGGTGAGCAACAACATGGCCGGACCGGCGTTGACCCGCCTCCAGCATAGCAGGTTTGGGGGTTCGACCTAGTGGTATCCGATCAGCACCGCGACCACGATGACGGCGCTGCCCGCAATCAGCAACTGGACGATCAGCGGCCAGATGAAGCGGAACCAGCGGCCGTACGGGATGCCGCAGATGCCCAGGATGCCCATCAGCACCGCGTTGGTCGGCACGATCATGTTCATGAAGCCGTCGCCCATCTGGTAGGCCAGCACGGCCACCTGGCGGGACACCCCGATGATATCGGAGATCGGCGCCATCAGCGGCATGGTCACGTACGCCTGCCCGGAGCCGGAGGGAATGAAGAAGTTCAGCACGCTCTGGATGAACACCATGCCCACCGCGGAGAATTCCCCGCCCAGCGTGGCCAATGGCTCCGCCAGGCCATGCACGATGGTGTGCAGCACCTGGCCGTCGCTGAGCATCAGTTCAATGCCGCGCGCGAAGCCGATCAGCAGCGCGGTACCGGTGAGTTCGCCCGCGCCGCGGGTGAACTGGCGCGCCATCTCGTCGAACGGCATGCGGCTCAGCAGGCCGATGACCAGGGCCAGCGCGACGAACAGCGCGCCCATCTCGACCAGGTACCAGCCATGCCGCATGATGCCCCACACCACCGCCACCAGCCCCACCAGCGTGGCGGTGAGCACCAGCCGGTGCCGCACGGTGATGGCCGCGGGCGGATGCACTTCCGGCGGCTGCGCCTCGGGCACGTCGGCCACCAGCGACGCGGCGGGGTCGGCGCGCACCCGGGACGCATAGCGCCACACGTGCAGGAATCCGATGGCCATGAGCGGCACGAACATCGCGATGCGGAAGCCCAGGCCGGAGGTGGGCGCCAGGCCGGCCACTTCCTGCGCCACCAGCACGGTGAACGGGTTGATGAAGGCCGCGCCGTAGCCCACGCCGTAGCCCACCACCATGATGCCGACCGCGGCCACCGTGTCCATGCGCATGGCCGAGCACAGCGTGATGAGAATCGCGATCAGCGGAATGTATTCCTCGGCCATGCCGATCGTCGCCGAACCGACACCGAATGCCAGCATCCCCACGAGGATCAGCAGCGCGGGCTGCGCGCCGAAGTGCTTGAGGATCCGGGCCAGGGCCGCGTCCAGGGCCCCGGTGGCGCGGATCACGGCCAGCGTCCCGCCGATGATGAAGCAGAAGAAGATGATGCCCTGCGACGCCGCCAGCCCGCGGGGTATCACCATGAACACGTCCCACGCCGGCGGGCTCTCGGCTTCCTGCAGGTACTCGAAGGTACCGGGTACGACGACCTCCCGGCCGTGCTCGTTGGTCACCGTGTCGTAACCGCCGGCGGGCAGGATCAGCGTCAGCAGCCACGCCAGCACGATCATGCCGAACAGCAGCACCAGGGTGTGGGGAACCTTGAAGTGTCTCGCCATGGTCCCGCTCACCTCATGCGCCGCGGCGCCCGGGCCGGGCGAGGGTCGCAACGGGGCGCGGCGCTGGCCGGCACACCGTCATTTCCGGGTCGCGTACACGAACCACGCGGCAAACACCAGGAAGGCCACGAAGCTGGCCAGCTGGGCGGTCCACTCGGGGCCCAGCCAGCCGAGGCCGAAGCCCTCCGGCCGGGCGCCCTGGAAGAAGGCCACCCCCGCGATCGCCACCCCCAGCAGGCCCTCTCCGCCCACGAACCCGGAGCCCAGCAGCACGCCACGATCGCGGCGCTCGGCGCGTTGCCCATCGTCGCGGGCGCTCCGCTCCAGCACGAGCCGCAGCAGGCCGCCGAAGAAGATCGGCGTCATGGTCGACACCGGCAGGTACACCCCTACCGCGAACGGCAGCGAGGGGATACGGAACAGCTCGGCCACCACCGCGATTCCGACCCCGATGGCCACCAGGCCCCAGGGCAGGTCCTGGTCGAGCACGCCGTCGATGACCAGTTTCATCAGGGTGGCCTGCGGCGCCGGCAGTTCCTCGCTGCCGAAGCCGAAGGTCTCCGCGAGCAGCAGCACCGACAGGCACACGAAGGTGGCCGAGGTGAGCACGCCGACCAATTCACCGAGTTGCTGGTTGCGGGGCGTGGCGCCCAGCAGGAAGCCGGTCTTGAGATCCTGCGAGGTGTCGCCGGAAATGCTCGCCGCGATCGCCACCACGCAACCGACGGTCAGGGCCGCGGCCTTGCCGTTGAGATCGGTCCAGCCCATGACCAGGAACACCCCGGCGGTGCCCAGCAGGGCGGCGATGGTCATGCCGCTGGTGGGGTTGCTGGTCACGCCCACCAGGCCGACGATGCGCGAGGCGACGGTGACGAAGAAGAAGGCGAAAACGATCACGCACAGCGCGGCGACCAGGCGCTCGACCGCATGGTCCAGGGCGCCGAACGGCGCCTCCACCAGCGTCAGCACCAGCCCGATCGCCACGATGCCGNNGTGGGCGCCGATGCGGAACGATTGCATCATCACCGGCAGGCTGCGGATCAGGGTGATGATGCCGGCCGCGGCCACCGCCCCCGCGCCGATGTAGCGCACGTAGCGGGTCCAGATCTGTCCGGCCGACATCTCGGCGATGGTCAGCACCTGTTCGGGGTACAGCGGCGGGCGGCCCTGGCCCCACCAGGCGATCGCCGGGATGATGACCAGCGAGGACAGCAGGCCGCCGCCCACCATCACCGCCGCGATGCGCGGGCCGAGGATGTAGCCGACCCCGAACAGCGCCGGCGACAGGTCCATGCCGAGCTCGCCCTTGCGCAGGAACGGCAGGCGCAGGTGCGCCTCGTCCGCCAACACCCGCGCCCAGCCGGTCAGGGTCTTGTACAGCATGCCCGCGCCCAGCCCGATCAGCACCGGCCGCGCATGCCCGCCGCCGGATTCGTTGGCCACCAGCACGTGGGCGCAGGCGGTACCCTCCGGGTACGGCAGCTTGCCGTGCTCGCGCTCGATCAGGAAGCGCCGCAGCGGGATCATGAACAGCACGCCCAGCAGCCCGCCGGACATCGCCAGCAGGGTCATCTGCAGCAGCGGCGGATCCAGGCCCCAGAGGAACAGCGCCGGCAGCGTGAAGATCACGCCGCTGGCCACCGAGCTGGAGGCCGAGCCGACGGTCTGCGACAGGTTGGCCTCCAGGATGGTCGCCGAGCCGCCCAGGCTTCGCAGTGCGCGGAACGCGGCCACGGTCATCACCGCCACCGGGATCGAGGTGCTGATGGTGAGGCCGGCACGCAGGCCCAGGTAGGCATTGGCCGCGCCAAACAGCACGCCGAATAAAACACCGAAAAACAGAGCCTTGAGCGTGAATTCTCGAAGCGACTCCGGAGCCGGGACGTACGGTTCGTAGCGCTCTCCCGGCCGCAGTGGCCGGTGTGCGTTCTCCGCGAGTTTGCGTGTGCCCGTCACTGCGTGGTTGCCGCTCGTCCGCCCCGAAAGCAGCAAGACTACCCCAGATGAGGCCCAGCCCCAAATCGGCAGCGGCGGCGAACCCGCTTTTGGTTGCCTGACCCCGGTCATGGCGGGCTGCAAGCGGCCGGGCGAGACTGTCCCCGAAAATGCGGGCCGCTCCCGGCCCATGACTGCCGGCCATGCCCGGCAGGAGGCAGCAATGCATACCCGAACCTGGATTCCGTGGCTGGCCGGCGCGTTGGTGCTGGCCGCCTGCAGCACGCCCCCGACCCACGAGGAGCAGGGGGTGATCATCGGCGGCATCGTCGGCGGCATCGTGGGCCACCAGGTGGGCAGCGGCTCAGGCCAGACGCTCGCCACCATCATCGGCGCGGTCGCCGGGGCCGCGATCGGCGGCAGCGTGGGCCGCTCGATGGACGACACCGACCGGCTGAAGACCGCCCATGCGCTGGAGACGGTGCGCACCGGGGTGGCCACGCAGTGGGTCAACCCCGACACCGGCTACGCCTACCGGGTCACGCCGACGGAAACCTACGAATCCGGCGCCGGTCCGTGCCGCGAGTACACGCTGGAGGCCACCATCGGCGGCGAGGCNNCGCGTGCCGGCAGGCGGACGGCAGCTGGCAGATCGTGGACTGATCGCCCCGCGCCAGGGCTTTGATCTCATCCGTGCCGAGCGCCTAGAATGGCGGCTCGTGCAAGGGCGTGCGGGAGGCAGGCCATGCAGTGCCCCAAGTGCTATTCGAAGATGGAAACGGTCAGTCATTCCGGGCGCTCGGTCGAGCGCTGCAGCCTGTGCCACGGGCTCTGGTTCCACGGCGACGACCTGGCGCAACTGCGCAGGGACAAGTGGATGGCCGAGCACGTGTTCGACACGGGCGACGTGGAAACCGGCAAGATGTACGACCGCATCCGCGGCATCCATTGCCCGTTCTGCGAGGAGGACATGCGCCAGGGCTTCGACGACGAGCAGCCGCATGTCATGTTCGAATCCTGCCCGCAGGGGCACGGCACCTTCCTGGACGCCGGTGAATTCACCGACCTCGTGCACAAGACCTTCTGGGACCGCTTCAAGCTGATCCGTTGACCCCCGCCATGCGGGGGAACGCCGTTTGTTTGCCTGGCGCGCGAACCCGTTTCGCCGCTTGAACTTGACGGATACGCTCGCAGCGCCTAGTCTTGCGCCATGATCTACCTGGCCCAGACCTGCACCGCCTGCTGTTGCGCCTGTATGCGCGACGCGCTGCCGTGCGGTTGCCAGGTGATCTGACCCCCAGTATTCCCCAGTTCAATCCCAGCACCCGCAGCGGCGATGCCGAAGCGGGCGCAGGTGCTTCGGCATTTCCGGCGGCAACCGGCAGGAGCACCGATGATGAAAACCACCCGTACCGCACGCACCCGGCAGGCCCGCAAACCTGCTCGAGCTGACGCGGGCACCCGCACGGCCCACAGCGCCCGCCTGGCCCTGTGCCGGCACCCGCGTCCGCGCGCCGACCACCGCAAACGCGTACACGACAGCATCGCGGAGCTGGTTCCCAACCCGGAGAACCCGACCCCCATGGTGCGCCTCAGCCCGCGCTGCAACCTGGAGCCGGGCTTCGAGATCCTGCTCAAGCTGGAGGGCTTCAATCCCTTCGGATCGATCAAGGACCGCACCGCCAGTTACCTGCTGCGCAACCTGCAACTGCAGGCCGGCCAGACCCTGGTCGAGCCCTCGTCCGGCAACACCGGCATCGCGCTGGCGGCGCTCGCCAATGCGCGGGGCCTGCCGATCGAAATCGCCGTCCCCGAGGGCACCCCCGAGGCGCAAAAGACCCTGCTGCGCTTCCTCGGCGTGGAACTGCTGGAAGTCGAGGACGAGCTGTGCCCGCTGTTTCCGACCGAGGGCGCCCGCGGCGTGGTCAAGAGCCTGGTGGAAAGCCCGGCTTACGAAGGACGCTACGTGAGCCCGAACCAGTACGAGAACGAACTCAACGTCGAGGCCCATTACCGCACCACGGGGCCGGAAATCTGGCAGCAGACGGGGGGGCGCATCGACTACTTCTTCGCCGGCTTCGGCACCTGCGGCACGATCACCGGCGTGGGCCGCTACCTCAAGGAGCAGAACCCGGATATCCGCATCATCGGCGTCGAGCCCGCGCACCGGCAACACCAGCTCTCGGGCCTGAAGAAGATCACCACGCTGCCGCCCGAGCACGCGCCCCGCATCCTCGACGAATCCGTGCTGGACGAGATCGTCACAGTGGAGGACCGCGACGCCTGCGAGACCGGCATCCTGCTGGCGCGCCGGGAAGGCATCATGGCCGGCCCGACCACCGGGGCCCTGCTGTTCGCCGCCCGCCGCTTCGGCGCGGGCCGCGAGGGCACGGCGGTGGTGATCTCCCCCGACGGCGCGGCCCGCTACACCAGTGTTTACGCACCGTACCTGGAGGGCTGAGCCGGCGGCGGGCGCCGGGGCCGCGCTGTAACCCAGCCCCGCTTTGACATAGACTTTCGCGTATCCCCCGCTGCCCGGAGGTCACAGATGCCAGCCACGACGCGTCGCGGTGACGGGGTCGATCGCACCCCGGCGAGGCCGCCAGCCGGCGCGGGCGCCTCATGACCGGTCACCGGCTGCTGGTCCATGCCGCCTTTCTCTACCTGCTGCCGCTGGTGGTGGCTACTTTCGGCCTGTCGGTCGCCACCGCGCTGGCGCTGGTGGCGCTGGCCCTGCTGTGGCGATGGCTGATCTCGCTGAGCGTGTTCCTGGCCCCGGCGCGCGTCCCGGAACTGGAGCTGCAGACCATCACCGCCAGCCATTTCGTGGAGAAGGTGCGCTGGTGCATGGACCGCCTGGGACTGGAATACACCGAGCGCCCGGCTGGCGGCGCGCTGGGCGCGTTCTTCGTGGGCCGCACGGTGCCGTGCCTGAAGGTTCATACCGGGGCGGTGCGCTCCAGCATCGGCAATTCGCCCGAGATCCTGCGCTACCTGTGGGGCCGTTACGGCACGGAGCCGGGCATCGACGCGGCATTCCTCGAGCCCACGCCGGAGCGCGTCCAGCTGGAACAG
This sequence comes from Lysobacterales bacterium, assembly GCA_011773845.1. Taxonomy (GTDB): domain Bacteria; phylum Pseudomonadota; class Gammaproteobacteria; order Xanthomonadales; family SZUA-36; genus WVWV01. Next base: position 29,902 of record WVWV01000149.1, read on the forward strand.
CGCCTGGACCGGTACGGCGTTGACCTGCAGGTGTGGGTGTATTTCCACCTCCAGGCCGACCGGGACCTGACCCTGCGCGCCTGGGGCGTCGACAGCCCGCAGGTCCCGGCCTGGCAGCGCCGCGCGCTGCGCCTGGCCTTCCCGGTGCTGCGCCGGCTGATCCGCCACGCGTTCCGCATCTCGCCGCGCAGCCATGCGCGGGCGGTGGAGAAGATCGCGGCGCTGCTGGCGGATGTCGAGGGACGCCTGCAGCGCTCGCCGCAGGCCCTGCTGGGTGGCGAGGCCATCGATTACACCGACCTCGCGTATGCGGCCTTCACCGGGCTGTGGCTGCAGCCCGAGCGGTACGGCGGCGGCAAGGCCACGGCGACCCGCCTGCCCCGCGAGGAGTTGCCGCCCGCGATGCGCGCGGAGATCGAGGCGTGGATCGCCAACTACCCCCGCGCCGTGGCGCACGTCGAGCGGCTGTACCGCGAGCAGCGGCTCGCCCCGCTGCCGGCCGAGTCCGGCGAGGACGCGCCATGAGGTGCCTGCGCTGCTGGGGCCATCGGCTGGTGGTGGCGGCGCTGTCGCTGAACCTGGCGGCCTGCTCCACCGTGCAGTCCGTACGCCTGCCCCTCGCCGGCGGGGGGCCGCCGGAGAACGTGTTCGTCGGCAGCCGCGTCGAGGTGGTGACCCGGGACCGTGAAAAGCTGGAATTCACCGTCGCGCGCATCTCCGCGGAAGGGCTGTACAGCCAGTCGGCATTCATCCCCTACTCGAACATGGCGTCCCTGCGGGTGCGAACCCCCGGCAGCAACGAGCAGACCTGGAGTTACGTGCTGGGCGCGCTGGGCATCATCGCCCTGATCGCCCTCATCGGCTCCGCGGACAGCGTCAAGGTCTGCAGCCCGTCGCCATGCCCGGAGCCGTGAACGAGGCCCGGTTCTACGGCGGACGCTGGACGGACCGCTGGCGGGACCGCTATTTCCGTCTCGCCGCCAGCGGCGTGGTTCCGGCCGGCTGGTACCAGCCGGACCTGCCGCCACCCGCGGCGCGGGCACAGCGCAGCGGGCGCCTGCACGTCGAGATCGTCAGCCATTGCTGGAACTACGCCCACCTGCTGGTGTACCAGCTGAGCTCGCTGGTGACGTTCCCGCCGGCGGACACGGAGGTCACCATGACGGTGTTCTGGAGCCCGGAAGACGAACGCACCGGCGCCCTGCTGGATTATTTCCAGGGCCTGGAAGTGTCCCGCGTGCACTGGAACTGGCAGCCCCTGCCGCGCGAGCAATTGTTCCGCCGCGCCATCGGCCGCAACCGCGCGGCGCTCGCCAGCCGCGCCGACTGGGTGTGGTTCACGGACTGCGACCTGCTGTTCCGCGACGAATGCCTCGACGCGCTGGCCCGGGCCGTGCAGGGGCGCAGCGACACGCTGGTGTTTCCTCGCCAGGAGCGCTGCACGTCGCTGCTGGCGCCCGACGACCCCATCCTGCTGGCCGGCATGGGGCATCCGCAGCTGCTGGACATCCCGGAGCAGCGCTTCACCGTACGCGAGCGCGACCGGGCCACCGGCCCGCTGCAGATCGTGCACGGCGACGTGGCGCGGACCTGCGGCTACTGTGACCGCCTGGCGATCTACCAGAAACCCTCGCCGGTGTGGCTGAAGACCCACGAGGACCGCGCCTTCCGCTGGCTGTTGCGCACCCAGGGCACGCCGCTCGACATACCCAGCGTGTACCGGATACGGCACGTGCACAAGGGCCGCTACACCGGCGGCGCGGTGAACACCGGCCTGCGCAGCCGCATCCGCCGCCTCACCTCCTGGCTCGCCGAGCGCCGCGGCGGCTGACGCGCCCTCGCCCTCCCGAGGCAGGCGGAAAAGCCCGGAATAAGGTATGCTTGGGGGTTCGATTCCGATGTTTTTTCGAGGACCTTCACCGATGCACATCCGATACCCGCTGGCCCTGGCCGCGGCGCTCGTCCTGGTGACGGGCGCGTGTTCCCGGGACGCCACCGAACCCGCCGAAACCGAGCCCGAGCCGGCGGCCGCCGAGGCCGAGTCCATGGACACGCCATTCGATCAGCCGAGCGACCTGTACCTCGCCTACCCACCCTTCGACCGGATTCGCGAGGAGCATTACGTGCCGGCCTTCGAAAAGGGCATGGCCGAGCAGCTCGCGGAAGTGGAGGCCATCGTCAACCTGGCGGAGCCTCCCACCTTCGAAAATACGCTGGTGGCGCTGGAGCGCTCCGGGCGCACCCTGGACCGCGTGGCCCGGGTTTTCTTTTCGCTGACCTCGGCCCACACCAACGACACGCTGGACGCCATCGACGCCGAAATGGCGCCGCGGCTGGCCGCGCACCAGGACCAGATCCTGTTGAACAGCGCGCTGTACGAGCGCATCAATGCCGTTTACGCGCAGCGCGACGAACTGGGTCTGGACCCGGAATCCTACCGCCTGGTGGAGAAATACCACGAGAACTTCGTGCGCGCCGGCGCGGGCCTCGGCGATGAGGACAAGGCCGCCCTTAAAGCCATGAACGCCGAGCTGGCCGGGCTCGAGACCCGCTTCAGCCAGAACGCACTCGAGGAGATGAACGCCGCCGCCATCGTGGTGGCTGACGTGGCCGAGCTGGACGGCCTGTCGGACAACGCCATCGCCGCTGCCGCGGAGGCCGCGCGCGAGCGGGGCCTCGAAGGGCAATACGTGATCACCATGCTCAACACCAGCGGCCAGCCGGCGCTGGCCTCGCTCACCAACCGCGCTCTGCGCGAGCGCATTCACAAGGCCTCGCTGGCGCGGGGCAGTCACGGCGGCGAACACGACAACCGCGAGGTGCTGACGCGCATCCTCAAGCTGCGGGCCGAGCGGGCGCAACTGCTGGGCTACGAGAACCACGCCGCCTACAAGCTGGAGAGCCAGACCGCGCGCACCCCGGAGGCCGTCAACGAGCGGCTGGCCACGCTGGCGCCCGCCGCGGTGGCCAACGCGCAACGCGAGGCGGCCGACCTGCAGGCCATGATCGACGCCGAAGACGGCGGCTTCCAGCTCGCCTCCTGGGACTGGGATTTCTACGCCGAGAAAGTGCGCAAGGCCCGTTACGATTTCGACGAATCGGCGCTGCGGCCTTACCTGGAGCTGGACAACGTGCTGCAGAACGGCGTGTTCCATGCCGCCAACCAGGTGTACGGGCTGAGCTTCGAGGAGCGCACCGACCTGCCCACCTACCACGAGGATGTCCGGGTGTGGGAGGTGTTCGATGCGGACGGCAGCACCCTGGCCCTGTTCATCGGCGACTTCTTCGCGCGCCCGTCCAAGCGCGGCGGCGCCTGGATGCTCGACTACGTCGCGCAATCCCGCCTGCTGGGCCAGCTGGCGGTGGTGGCCAACCATCAGAACATCCCCAAACCGCCCGCCGGCGAGCCGGCGCTGCTGACCTGGGACGAGGCCAACACCATGTTCCACGAGTTCGGCCACGCCCTGCACGGCATGTTCTCCGACGTCGAGTACCCCTATTTTTCCGGCACCGAGGTGCCGCGGGACTTCGTCGAGTTCCCCTCGCAGGTCAACGAGATGTGGATCACCTGGCCGGAGGTGCTGGAGCACTTCGCCATCCACCACGAGACCGGCGAGGCGATGCCGCCGGAGCTGGTGGAGCGCATCCTGGCGACCCAGCAATTCAACCAGGGCTTCGCCACCACCGAGTACCTGGCCTCCGCCCTGCTCGACCAGGCGCTGCACCAGCGCCAGGCCGACGCACTGCCCGACGCCGACGGGCTGCTGGCCTTCGAGGCCGAGGCGCTGGCAGCGGCGGGCGTGGCCATGGATACCGTGCCGCCACGCTACCGCAGCACCTACTTCAATCACATCGTGATCGGCTATGAATCGGGCTACTACGCCTACATCTGGAGCGAGGTGATGGATGCCGACACCGTTGAGTGGTTCAAGGAAAACGGCGGCATGACGCGTGAGAACGGCGACCATTTCCGCCGCACGCTGCTCTCCCGCGGCGGCGCCGAAGACGCGCTGGCGCTGTTCCGCGCCTTCCGCGGGCGCGACCCCGAGATCGAGCCGCTGCTCGAGCGCCGCGGCCTGAAGCCCTGACCGGTCGGGCGGCCCCGGTCGCCGGGGCCGCCCCGATTTCAGCCGTCCGTCGCCGCCTGTCGGCGGGCCGAGGNNCGGGGCCGCCCCGAGGCTTGGGGTCCGGGTGGACCGGCGCATGCCAGCCCGGCCCGGGCGGGCGGCCATCATTCAGATCGGGTGACCCGGCCGCGGATTGCTTCTACAATGATCCGAAACCGCGCCGTCGCCCCGAGTCACCAATGAAAACCATGATTCCGGTCCTGCTGTACACGCTCCTGCTGGTGCAGGCAGGATGCACGCAGAACATGCACGGTTCCTTTACCCAGAGCACCTACCGGATTGGCCAAGGCCCAGCGCGCGCGCTCGGAAAGGTCGAAGGCCGCAGTTGTCAAACCAGGGTTCTGTATTCGCTGCCCAAGGGGGAGCGGGCCACGACCGACCGCGCTGTTCACGATGCCATGTCGCAGATCCCAAACACCGAATTCCTGGTCGACATGTCGATCGATGACGAAGTGTATTTCGGGGTCGGCTATTCGCGCCGCTGCATCGTGGTTGCCGCGACCGCTTACGGGCCGGGAGATTGAGCCCCGACAATACCCTTTATCCGAAATACCTGTCGCTCCCACGCGAGCACGAAAGTTTCTTCACATCCCGCCATTGGCTTCTGACAAAACCAAGAAATCCGTTTTCCCGGGAGTTCCCCTGGCCGAACTTCGCTGGCTGGGTTCCCGGGTGCTGCGGGCGGTCGAAAATGCTAACGTGAGGCCCGGGCCATACCCTTCCGTGCCGGGTCAGGCAGGACAGCGACGTCTTCAATGAGCTTCAGACCCTTGATTCGATCGACGGCGCTAACGCTGACAGTGGCGCTGAGCGCTTGCGCGACATTGCCGCGCGACGTGGACGTCGAGGAAGCGTACGCTGGTGCTCCGGCCGTCGAGGGTGTTCTCGCTGAAGTCGCTGGCGCCATCGAGCTCCACCACGGGCCGGATCAATCGGGCTTCTGGTTGCTGGACCGCAATGCCGATGCGTTGAAATGGCGCCTGGCGCTGATCGATTCCGCGGTTTCGTCCCTCGATGTGGCGTACTACCTGTGGTACGGCGACGACTCCGGCCGCCTGTTGCTCAAGCGGTTAATCCGGGCGGCCGAACGCGGGGTCGAGGTGCGCCTGCTGGTTGACGACCTGCTACTGATCGGCAATGAGAAAGCGCTGGTTGCGCTGGATGCGCATCCCAATATCGACCTGCGGCTGTTCAACCCGAAACGGCAGCGCCGCCTGGGCATGCTGCTGGATACCCTGCTGCGCTTTTCGGAAATGAACTCCCGCATGCACAACAAGCTCATCGTGGCGGACAATCGCGCCGTCATTCTGGGCGGACGAAACATCGGCGATCATTATTTCGGGCTCAATAGCCGATACAACTTTCACGACCTCGACGTGCTGGGCTTCGGCCCCGTCGCCCTGGAGTCATCCGAGCTGTTCGACAATTTCTGGAACGGTCCGTGGTCGGTCCCCGCCGGTCTCCTGCCGGTGTCGGTGAGCGAGGAAGAACGCGAGCGCCGATTCGAAAAGCTGCTGGAAGAGCTGAGGGTTTCGGAAAAGCTCGAAACCTTTCCGCTCGGTCCATCAGACTGGTCGGCAGAGCTGCACGAGCTGTCGCTCGGGCTCAGGATTGGCCGCAGCCAGACCATATACGACCGCTTTGATAACGGAAACCTGGAGCGCCGGATGATCGACCCCCTGGGAAACGTGCTGCGTGCGGCCGAGGAACGCATTGACATCGTCAACGCCTACATCATTCCCGAGCAGGATTTCATCGACGGCATCCAGCGCATCACGCAACGCGGGGTCTCGGTGCGGATACTGACCAACTCGCTGTCATCCCACGACGTGCCCGCCGTCAACAGCCACTACCGCCAGTGGCGACAGCCGCTGCTCGAGGCCGGCGCCGAGCTGTTCGAGTTCCGCGCCGATCCGACGATCAAGACGCGGATCGACACGGCGCCCGTGGTGTCGGGCTTCTCGGCCCTGCACACCAAGGCGTTCGTGGTGGATGCGCGCCAGGTATTCATCGGCTCCATGAATTTCGATCCACGCTCCGCGGCGATCAACACCGAGATGGGTATCCTCATCGACAGCGAGGCGTTGGGGGCCGACGTGCTGCAGCTGGCCGAACGCGACATGGGTGCCGCCAATGCCTGGCGGGTCGGCCTGGACCCGGACGGCGAGCTGATCTGGACCAACGATCTGGAAACGGCTCGACGCCAGCCCGCACGCAATGCCTGGCAGCGCTTCATGGACGGTTTTTTCCGTATCCTGCCGAAGAGCCAACTGTAGCTCCGGCTGCGCGGATGCCGCGATCAGTCGGGCTTGGCTCCGACGCAAAACCCCAAAGCTGACAAAAGCCCGTAATTTGGCTAACCTCCAGTTTTTCCCGCGAAGACCATGGAGTGCTCCATGCGAAATCCTTTCCTGTCCTCACTCTGCGCTGTGGTGGCCCTGCTCATGTCGGTGTCCACACTGGCAGAAGGAGCGAAGCCGTGCACGGCGGAGTCGCTGCGAAGCTTGCCCGACGTGCGCATCACATCCGTGACGGCCGAAGAAGCACCCGTGCCGCACTGCAAGGTCGCGGGCGTCATCGGCACCGAGACCCACTTCGAACTGCTGCTGCCGGAGACCTGGAACGGCAAGTTCGCGATGGGCGGTGGTGGTGGCTTTGTCGGCTCGGTCATGAACACCTCGCTGATGTACGGTTCTCTCCAGGCCGGTTACGCAACCGTGGGCACTGATACGGGGCACCAGGGGCATCCGCTGGATGCCAGCTGGGCGCTGAACAACCTGGAGCGCCTGGTGAG
>WVWV01000073.1:0-7204 GCA_011773845.1 Lysobacterales bacterium
ATCGCGCCAATAGCGCTGCATGTCGGTCTCTGCCGAGTAGCCCATACCGCCCAGGATCGCGATGCCCCGGTCGGCTGCACGGCAGGCATAGTCCGAGGCGAGGGTCTTGGCCATGGTCGATTCCATCGCGCAGGGCCGATCCAGCGACTGCAACCACGCGGCGTTGTAGACCATCAACTCGGTTTGCTTCTGCCAGGTGGCGATCGCGGCCACGTATCCCTGCAGGGTCTGGAATTCGCCGATCAGCCGGCCGAATGCGCGGCGCTGGTGCATGTAATCCAGCGCGTCCTCGAGAACGCCATCGATGATGCCGAGGCACAGCGCGGCATTCATGATGCGCTCGTTGTTGAGCGTCCGGGTGGTCTGTTTCCAGACCTTGCCGGGCTCACCGAGCAGCAGATCGTCGGGCACGAACACGTCTTCCAGCACGACACTGCAGGAGCTCAGCGCGCGCATGCCCAGCTTGGGCAGCGGTGTCACCGATACCCCGTCGGACGCCCGTGGCACCAGGAACAGGGAAATCCCCTCGTGCCGGCGTTGCGCGTTCGGATCGCTGCGCGCGATCACCAGCAGGTAGTCGGCGGTGTCGGCGGTGGTGCTCCAGATCTTCTCACCGCTGATGACCCAACCGCCCTTCGCCTTGCGGGCCATGGTTTTCATGCCGCCCAGCAGGTCGGTGCCGCCGGCCGGCTCGGTGAAACTCATGGCGGTTTTCAATTCGCCCCTGGCCATCGGGGGCAAAAAGCGGCGTTTTTGCTCTTCGGTCCCGTAGAGGCCGACCGACTTCGCCCCGGAGAAGGAGGTGATGCCCCAGATCCAGCTCAGCCCGGCGGCGTTGCGGCTGAGTTCGCGCATGAATGTGGCCTGCACCACGATGTCACCGCCCAGCCCCCCGTATTCCTCGTCGATGCCGATGCCATGGAAGCCCGCCGAGGTGAGCCTGTCCCACAATTCCTGGGGGTACTGGTGCTCCCTGCGCTCCAGTTCCCGGCACCACGCCTTGGGGCACTCCTGGTCGACCCAGTCGCGGACCTCGTCACGAAAGAGCTGGATTTCCTCGCTGAGCTCGAAATTCACGCTGGTGCCTCGTGTCGGACCCTGCCGCATGCGCTGCCGGTGCCCCGGCAGGCCCGTGCACGGGGCCCTGCGCGAGCCGCTATCAAGCGGGTCCACCGTGCGCGCAGCTCGCGCCGTCCGGGGCTGAAAGCGCCGAATCACGGATCGTTCACGACCGCGGGATGCGACAGTTTTTGAACTAAATACAAATTCTATGATAGCGTATCCAATTGCCTCCGAGCCAATCGTTTCCGGCCAGATTTCGTGAACGACGCTTACATTTTCGACCACGTCCGCACGCCACGCGGAAAAGGGCGCCCGGACGGTGCGCTGCACAGCGTTTCACCCACCCGCCTGCTGGCTCAGGTGCTGGTCGCGCTGCGTGATCGCAACGCGCTGGACACGGCGCTGGTCGAGGACGTGATTGCCGGTTGCGGCTCGCCCATCGGTGAGCAGGGCAGCGCCATCGGCCGCACCGCCCTGATCATGGCCGGTTACCCCGGCAGCGTGCCCGGCCAGCAGATTCATCGCTACTGCGCCTCGGGCCTGGAGGCGGTCAACCAGGCGGCGGCCAAGGTCGCCTCCGGGCATTGCGAGTTGCTGATCGCCTGCGGTGTCGAGTGCATGTCCCGGGTTCCCATTGGCTCTTCAGGCGCTGCCTGGTCGGCCGACCCTTCGGTGGCCTACCACAATTACTTCGTGCCGCAGGGCATCGCGGCGGACCTGATCGCAACCTTGCACGGCCACCAGCGGGAGGATGTCGATGCCTATGCCGTGGAAAGCCAGCGACGCGCGGCGCAGGCCTGGGACGAAGGTCGTTTCAGTGCGTCCGTGATCCCGGTGGTGGATGAAATTGGCCTGACCCTGCTGGAATGCGACGAGCACCTGCGCCCGTCCACCACCCTGGAATCGCTCGCGAAGCTGCCGCCGGCGTTCGAAAAGATGGGCGCGGCGGGGTTCGATACCCAGGCCATTCTGCGTTTTCCCGAGGCCGGCAGCATCCGTCACGTCCATACCGCCGGCAATTCCAGCGGCATCGTGGATGGCGCGGGTGGTGTGCTCGTCGCCTCGCTGGAGCAAGGCCGGGCGCTGGGCCTGGAGCCCCGGGCCCGCATCCGTGCCTGCGCGTCCGTCGGTTCCGACCCTACCCTGATGCTCACCGGGCCCACCCCCTCGGCGCAGCGGGTCCTGGCGAAGGCGGGCATGGACAAGGGCGACATCGACCTGTTTGAACTCAACGAGGCCTTTTCCTCCGTCGTGCTGCTCTACATGGAGGAAATGGACATCCCCCACGACCGGATCAATGTCAATGGCGGGGCCATCGCCATGGGCCACCCCATCGGTGCCACCGGAGTCATGGTGCTGGGCACGGCGCTGGACGAAATCGAACGCCGCGGCCTGGGCACCGCATTGGTCAACTTGTGCGTCGGCTCCGGCATGGGCACGGCCACCATTATCGAGCGGGTTTGAACGGTGGCCTTCACCACCCTTCGCTACGAGCTCGCCGACAGCGGTGTGGCGCACATCGTCATCGACGTCAGCGGCCACAAGCACAACGTGATCACGCCGGAATTGCACCGGGAGATCGGCGAGGTGGCGCGGCAATTGGCCGCCGACGACAATGCCCGCGGCGCGGTGCTGCGGTCGGGGAAGGCGACCTTCATGGCGGGCGGCGACCTCAAGCGCATCGCCGCCTATTACGAGCAGCGGCGCAGCGCTCGCCAGGCCTACGAAGAATCTCGCCCCTTCACCGAGTCCCTGCGCGCCCTGGAGACCTGCGGCAAACCGGTGGCCGTGGCCATCAACGGCACGGCGCTGGGCGGTGGCCTGGAGCTGGCGCTGGCCTGTCACCATCGCGTCTGTCTCGCGGACGAGCGGATCCAGCTCGGCTTGCCGGAGGTCACGCTGGGCCTGATCCCCGGCGCCGGTGGCACGCAGCGCCTGCCGCGCATGATCGGCATCAGGAAGGCCGCCGGGCTGATCCTGTCCGGCAAGCGCCTGAACCCGGCCGAGGCCCTGGAGACCGGCATCGTTGACGAGCTGGTCCCCGCCGAGCAACTGGTCGCGGCCGCCGAGCAATGGGTGCTTGGCTGCGACGACGCCACGCAGCCGTGGGACCGCCGGGGCTTTCGCGTGCCGGGCGGCGCCGGCATCAGCGACCCGCGGGTGGGTGGCCTGTTCATTCAGCTCACCGCCGAGGTCAGCGCCGAGCACCGCCACAACTACCCGGCGCCGATCGCGGCCCTGCGGGCCGTGTTCAACGGCACCACGCTGGGTTCCATGGACGCGGCGCTGAAGGTGGAAACGCGCGAGTTCTCTGCGCTCACCCGCGACCCGGTGGCGCGCAACATCATCCGCACGCTGTTCATCAACCGGGGCAAGACGCCGGGCGAGGGCGAGCCGGCGGAGGCCGGGGAGGGGGCTGCCCGGTTGTGCGAGGCGCTCCGCGAGGCCTACATCGACGAGGGTCGGCGCATGGCGCGGGAAGGCATCCCCGCCGCGCTGATCGACAACGTGGCTTTCGGAGCCGGCATGCCCACCGGCCCCCTGGCCCTGGCGGGGGAGACCGGGACCCTCGACGCGCCCGGCGGGGCGACGCCCGCAACCGGGGATATCCGCGAGCGCCTGTTATGCATCCAGGCCCTGGCGGCGGCACAATACTGGGCGCAGGGGCTGATCGATCCGGTTGATGCGGATCGGGTATCGGTGCTCGAATGGAGCTTCCCGAGCTATACCGGCGGGGTCATGTCCTACATGGACACGCTGGGCCTGTCGGCATTCACGGCACGCTGCGACGCCCTGGCCGACCGCTACGGCGACCGGTTCCGGCCGGGCGCATGGTTGCGTGACAAGGCCCGGGAGGGCGACCGAATCTATTGATGGGGCGTGCGGGGCGGCGTGGCGCGCCGACCGCGGCCCGACCACACGACAGGAGCAGTAGCGATGGGCAGAGTGACGGACAAGGTGGCGCTGGTGACCGGCGCCTCGCAGGGCCTGGGGCTGGCCGACGCGCAGGTGCTGGCCCGCGAGGGCGCGACGGTAATCATGACGGACATTCGCGACGCGGAGGGAGAGGCCGCCGCGGCCGCCATTCGCGAGGGCGGCGGGGATGCCGCGTACCTGCATCTCGACGTGTCCAGCGAGGCGGAGTGGAAATCGGTGCTGGCCGAAATCCGCGAACGGCACGGGCGCCTGGATATCCTCGTCAACAACGCCGGCATGGTGCAGATGGCCACGCCCGAGGATTGTTCTCTGGACGCGTTCCGGTTGCATAACGCCGTCATGAACGAGGGCGTGTTCCTGGGTTGCCGCGAAGCCATTCCGCTCATGAGCGAATCCGGCGGCGGCTCGATCATCAACATGTCCTCGACCGCCTCGCATCTCGGCTATCCCATCTTCTTCGCCTACAGCGCAGCCAAGGGCGCGGTGCGGTCCATGACCAAGGCGCTGGCCGTGCACTGCCAGATGAACGGCTACAACATTCGGGTCAATTCGCTGCATCCCGGCGCCATCGACACGCCCATGGTCGAGAACACGACCTCTACGCTGGGCATCGACAAGAAGGACATCAGCCCGGTGGTCGGCCTGGGCACGCCGGAGGACGTGGCCAACGTCGTGCTGTTTCTGGCCTCGGACGAGTCGAGGTTCGTGAACGGCACGGAAATCCTGATCGACAATGCCTTGTCGATCCAGTAACCGCGCCTGCAGGAGGTTGCGATGATACGGCGACATGCGTGCTGGGTTCTATGTTGGCTGATGGCGGGTTGCGGCGGGCCGCCGCCGGAGCCGGTGGCAACGGGCGCCGTGGAGCAGGCGCCGCCCGCAGCGCACCCGGGCGAGGCACCCTACCTCGAGCGCTGCGCCGGATGTCACGACCAGGCCGTATACAAGGCCCCCAGCCGCCTGTTCCTGGGCATGCTCGGACCGCGCAACGTGCTGGCCTCGATGCAGGGGGGGGTGATGGCCGAGCAGGCGGCGGGCCTCGATGACGAGACCCGGCGCGCCATCGCGGAGTACGTGACCGGCGTCAGCCTGGACGCATATGTCGAACCACCCGAGCCGCCGGCCTGCGATGCCGAGCACGGCTTCGACGCCGCGCGGCCACCGGTGTCGGTGGGTTGGGGTGTGGACCATGCCAACTCCCGCTTGCAGCCCGCCGCGAGCGCCGGCCTCGACGTGCGCGAGGCGCCGAACCTGGAGGTGAAGTGGGCATTCGCCTACCCGAATTCCACCAAGGCCCGTTCGCAGCCCGTGTTCGGCGGTGGCGCCATCTATTTCGGGGCCGACGACGGCACGGTGCGGGCCCTGGACGCGAAGACCGGCTGCCTGCGGTGGGCCTTCAAGGCCTCGGCCGAGGTGCGCAATTCGCCGGTGCTCAGCCCCTGGTCGGCCGAGGCGCCACCCCTCACCCCGATGCTGTATTTCGGTGACCTGATCGGGCGCGTCTACGCGGTGGACGCGCGCACGGGCGAGTTGCGCTGGAAGGTGCGTGTGGACGACCACCCCGATGCCACCCTCACCGCGGCGCCGGCGCTGCATGGGGGTCGCCTGTACGTGCCGGTATCGTCGCTGGAGGTGGTCTCGGCGGCCGACCCGGGCTATGCCTGTTGTTCCTTCCGCGGCGCACTGGTGGCGCTCGATGCGGCCAGCGGTGCGGTTGTGTGGAAGGTGTACAGCATTGACGAGGAACCGGCGGTCGCCGGCACGAACGCCGCCGGCACGCCCATCCTGGCGCCTTCAGGGGCCCCGTTGTGGAACACGCCGACGATCGACGCGGCGCGCGGGCGCCTGTATGTCGGTTCGGGGGAGAACTATTCCTCGCCGGCCGATGGCAACTCGGATGCCATCATCGCCTATGACCTGGAGAGCGGAGCAAAATTGTGGGTGAGCCAGCAGACCGGCCGCGATGCCTGGAACGTGGCCTGCCTGATGGAGGATGAAGCCAGCCGCGTCAACTGTCCCGAGGAGGATGGGCCGGACTACGATTTCGCCGCCTCGCCGATCCTGGTCACGTTGACGGACGGGCGCCAGTTGGTGGTAGGCGGGCAGAAGTCAGGCGCGGTGATGGCGCTCGACCCGGACACCGGTGCCACCGTGTGGAAGACCCAGGTCGGCCGTGGCGGCATCCAGGGCGGGGTGCATTTTGGCATGGCCGCGGATGGGGAACGGCTGTTCGTTCCCATCAACGACATGAGCTACCCGGTGGACGTCGATCGGTACGCCCCCTCCGACCCGGTGCGGCCCGGGCTCTACGCCCTGGACGCCCGCACCGGCGAGCTGGCCTGGTCGGCGCCTGCGCCCAATCTGTGCGGAGACCTGGAGCACTGTGATCCGGGCATTTCGCAGGCCATCACGGCGATTCCAGGCGCGGTGATCGCCGGCCACATGGATGGCCGCCTGCGCGTGTACGCCAGTGATTCGGGCGAGTTGCTCTGGGAGCTGGACACGCTGCGGGACTTCTCCACCGTATCCGGCGCGACGGCCCGCGGCGGCTCGTTTTCCGGCGGTGGCCCCATCGTGGTGGACGGCATGGTTTACGTCAATTCCGGCTACGGAATCTACAATCACATGCCGGGCAACGTTTTGCTGGCCATCGGGCCGGCGTCGCCCTGAAGGGCGGCCCGGCCTCAGGTCACCCAGTCGTAGAACTGCAGGTCCATCTCGCCGGCCACGCAGTCCAGGATGGGCGGCACCAGCCGCTGGTGGTAATCGGCGTGCTGGTGGAAGTCGAATGCGTCCTGATCTTCGAAGCGGGCGTAAACCACGTAACGGCCGGTCACCTCCGCATGCCGGATGACGTCGTAGACGATCAGCCCGGGCTCGTTGGCGTGGGAAATCTCGGAGAGTTCAGTCTGCAAGCGCTCGAATTCCGCCTCCCTGCCGGCGGCGACGTTCAGCGTGGCGATGAATGCGATCATGGGGCCCTCCCGGACGGGCGCGGTGACCCGTCTCGCGGCTGCGGGCTTACAGCCCGAGTTCTTCGGTGAGCTGCTCCTGCAGCCGGAATTTCTGAATCTTGGTGCTCGACTGCGGCCATGTTTCCACGAAACGCACGTAGCGCGGCACCTTGAAGCCGGCGATCCGGCCCTTGCAGAAATCGATCAGTTCCTGCTCCCCGGCGCTGTGTCCGGGTTCCAGTTCGACGAAT
>WVWV01000073.1:7222-11898 GCA_011773845.1 Lysobacterales bacterium
ACCTCGATCAGCCGCGGGTGCGGCACCCCGACCACCTGCGCGAGCTTCACCGCCTCGTGCTGTTGCAGGCAAGCCTCGATCTCCACCGCCGCGACGTTCTCGCCGCCCACCTTGAGCATGTCGCGCAGGCGGCCATGGAACATCAGCTGGCCGTCTTCGTCGATGGAGACCAGGTCACCGGAATGGAACCAGCCGTCCTCGTCCAGCGCCTCGGCGGTTTTCTCCGGCGCCTTGTAATACTCGGTGAAGGTGCTGTAACCGCGGATCCAGGCCTCGCCCCGCTCGCCCGCCGCCACCTCCTGGCCGCTCTCGGGGTCGATCACCCGCACTTCCATGCCCGCCAGCGGCGTGCCGAGGCGGGTGAAGCGCTGCTGCTCGGAGGCGTCCAGCCGGCTGGTCGTTACCGTGCCGGCCGTCTCGGTCATGCCGAAGGTGCCGACGAAGATCGCATTCGGCAGCGCCTTCTTCATCTTCTCGCCGATCTCCGGCGGCTGGACGGCAAAATTGGCGTTCATCAGCTTGACCCGGCTGAGGTCGGTGGTTTCGAAATCGGGGTGGTCGACCAGGTCCGACATGATGGTCCAGAAGGAGGGATAGGTGGCGGTGACGCCCTCCTGCTCCATCATCCGCAGCGCTTCGCCGGCGCGGAAATAGCCGGTGGTGACATAGGTGCCGGCACGGGTGAAGATCGCGACCAGCGGCAGGATCGCGGCGATGTGGAACATCGGCAGCGGCGACCAGAAGCTGTCCTCGCTGGTCAGTTCGTAGCGGTCCGCCAGCGCCATGCTGTTGCGCACGATGGCTTCGTGCGAAATCATGCAGCCCTTGGGGTTGGCCGTGGTGCCCGAGGTGTAGAGGATCAGCGCCGTGTTGCCCAGGCGCACCTGCAAGCGATTGACGTGCAGTCGGTCCGGGTCGCCGTCGGCCGCGCGGGCCGCGAAACCCTGCTCGCTCAGCATGCCGGCGGCGTCGGAGTCGCCATACAGCACGATATGCCGCAGTCGCGGCGCATCCGCCAGCTCCAGCCCGCTCGCGTCGGCCGCCGCGAGTTCCGGCAGGGCCTTGTGCAAGCGCTCCGCGAAATTGACCGCCTCGGCGATCTTGTCGGTGGTGAGCAGCGCCTTGAGATCCGCGTTTTCGATCACGTAGGCCAGTTCGGGCGGCTGGTAACGCGCGTTGATGGGCACCGTCACGGCGCCCAGCAGGGCAATGGCGAACATGGACTCGACGAAGTCCATGCCGGTGGGCAGCAACAGGCCCACGTGATCGCCCCGACCGATCCCCAGGGCCTGCAGGCTGAGGGCGCGTTGCAGGGCGCGCTCGCGCAGCTCCGCGTAGCTGCAGCGTTCGTCGGGCAGCACCACGGCCAGGCGTTCGGGTTGCCGGTCGGTAGCGATGAGCAGCAGGTCGCCGAGCGAAGTGGCGTGCAGGCGGACGGAATCCAGGCGCTCGTTCATGATCGGCCGCGCCTATTCCAGCGGGTCGAGAAACTCCCTGACGTAGGTACCGTCCAGGCAATCGACCAGGTCCGGCGCCAGGGCCAGGAAGTGTGGCGTGTTGCGGTGGGCTTCCTCGGCCGCCTCGCTGGTGAAGCGTTCGAGCACCGCGTAGCCCAACGGCTCGTCCCGCAGCTTGAAGAATTCGTAATGGAGGGTGTCGGGCTCCAGCGCGTGGACTTTTTCGGTCATGGCATGGGCCAGCCTAACGAAGTCCGCCACCCGGTCCTGCTTGACTTTCATGCGGGCTAAGAAGGTCATCATGGCGGGTGCCTCCCAAGGGTTGGTGAATGCGGCTTAATTTTGAATTTACTTCAAAAAATATATACTNNCGCCGCGCGAACGGCCGGACACGGACGGCCAACAGGGATCGACCCCCATGCCCGGACCGCATTTCACAACTGTCGCCCGAGTGGGCGATATCGCGGAGAAGAGCTTCGGATGTTTCGAGGTGGGCGGCGTACCGGTGGTGGTGTGTCGCTTTCGCGACGCGTATTTCGCCCTGGAGAACCGGTGCTCCCATGCCCTGGCGACCTTCGATGAGGGGCGCCTGCGCGGCTACCGGCTGATGTGCCCCCTGCACGGCGCCACCTTCGATATCCGGGACGGGTCGGCGACCGGCGCCCCGGCGATCCGTCCCATCCGCTCGTTTCCCGTGCGCGTGGTCGAAGGCCGGGTGGAGGTGGCCGTCGGCGATGGCGACTGAGGCGGCCGTGGGCCGCCTTTCAAACCGCTATCGGGCCTGGGGCGTCAGGATGCCTGCAGCGCCTCGCACAGGGCCGCGTTGTCGTTGACGATGCGGCGGATTTCGATGCTTCTCATCAGGCCCAGGCCGGGCAGGTCGTAGGTGAGGGTGGCGTTCTCGCAATCGTGCCAGACGATGGTCAGCGTGCCGATGGGATCGCCGGTGACGGCGGGCGGTTGCGCGCTGTCGAACACGCCGCCCTCGGTCAGCACCACGTCCAGCGTGGCGGTGTCCCCCTCGAACGGGCCGAGCGCGGTGAGCCAGCGATGGCCGGGCTCGCCGAGCAGGGCGGTGACGTCTTGCGGCGGGCGCTCCACGTCGTAGGTGAACCACGCCACGAACACCAGCCCGGTGTCCGGGAACACCACGATCAGGAAGCCCTGGCCGTCGGTGAGCGGGTCGAACCAGGCGTCACTGAGGCCGGCGTTGATCGCAATCGCGGGCGTGTCGTCTGCCGTCCAGTACACGGTCAGGCCCTGCACGCGCATCAGCCGGGCGTTGTCGACCTCCGATTCCTCCGCCACCCGCAGCATCCAGCCATGGTTGGCGCCGCCGTCCACCCATGCCTGCAGGTCGGCGATCAGCCCGTCGCTGCCATCGTCCGCGTCGGTGTCGATGGTGACGACCACGCCGTCACCGCCCGGGAGGTTTGCCGTTCCACTCGGCGCTTCCTGGTTGGTGGGCGCACCGTCCCAGTCCACCCCGGCCATGTTGGAGCCGCCGCCGCAGGCGGCCCTCTGCCCGCCACCCATGCCTTCCTGCCACGCCGAGGTCACCCGGCGCAACTGCAGGGTAGCCGGCTTGCCACCGCCCTGGCGCCGCACGCGCACCTGTTGCAGCGACAGCTCGACGCGGGTGATGGTGGCGCCGGCCGGGATGTCGGGTAGATCGAAACTCACGTAGGCGCGGCGGGTCGACCCGGCGCTGCCCAGATTGCCAACGCAAATGTCGCTGTAACCGCCGCCGTTGGCCCCCGGACTGTCTTCGAACACGGTCGCCTCGGCGGCGAGCACACCAGCGCCACTGCCGGCCTGGGCCTGCGCGAGGGGCGCGCAGAGCAGGCTGCACAGGGCGAGCGACAGGAGTTGGAGTGCGTTCGACGGCCTCGTTTTCATGGGTGCCTCCGCTGGCACGGCAGTAAGCTGATTGTAGGCGAAACGTCACCGAAGATCCGCGTGGCGTCATCATTCATTCATTCAAAAAAAAGTTGACGGGAACTCGAGAGATGCGCTACCGTACCAAATGTAACCGCTTACATAGCCCATGTGAGCGGCAAATGGGCAAAAACAAATGGCCCGCATGTCGGGCCAAAAATAATAATATCATATATAAATCAATACGATAGAGAGTAAAACACCGTGCACAATTTTACCTATCGAAAGAATCCGCTCGCCAGTGGCATCGCGTTTGCCCTGGGCGCCACGACCCTGACCCCCGTTGTCGCTCAGGAGGCCGAAGATGAGTTGACCATGGAGGAAGTGGTGGTCACCGGCGTGCGCCGCAGCCTGGTGGCCTCCATGGATGTCAAGCGCGACTCGGATGGCGTGGTCGATGCCATCATTGCCGAGGACATCGGCAAATTCCCGGACACCAACCTGGCTGAGTCCCTGCAACGCATCACCGGTGTTTCCATTGACCGCTCCAGCGAGCGTGGTGCCGAGGGCGAAGGCCAGCGGGTCACGGTTCGTGGCATCGGACCCGACTACAACCTGGTGTTGCTCAATGGGCGCCAGATGCCGGCCACGACGCTGAAGTCGACCGCCGCCAACAACTCGCGTGCATTCGACTTTTCCAACCTGGCTTCCGAGGCGGTGTCCGCCGTCGAGGTCTACAAGACCAGCCTCGCTTCGATCCCCACGGGCGGAATCGGCGCGACCATCAATGTAAAGACGGCGCGGCCGCTGGACATTGGCGATCAGAGCATCAGCCTGGGCGCGAAAGGCATACTGGACACCTCCCGGGATGACGNNCCGGGATGACGATTCCTGGACGCCCGAAGTGTCGGGCATCTACAGCAACGTATTTGCCGATGGCAAATTCGGTATCGCGCTCTCGGGTTCCTACCAGGAGCGCGAGTACGGTTACAACCAGGCCGGCACCACCAGTGGCTGGTTGTCGGGCACGACTCTGGATCCGGGCTGGCAGGCGCTGCCGGCGCCGGGGGCCACGATGTTCAGCGGTCAGGTGGTCACGGCGGATGATCCCTACGTCAACAACCCGGCTGGCCAGGCCGACACGCTGTATTTCATGCCTCAGAACCTCGCCTACATCACCGTAGAGGGCGAGCGCGAGCGCATCAATGGCCAGCTGGTGTTGCAGTTCGCGCCTTCCGACACTCTGGAATTCACCCTGGACTACACCTACTCCGAGCTGGAAATCGAGGAGCGTCGCAACGACATGTCCGTCTGGTTCATCCAGTGCGGGCTCTGCGGTGC
>WVWV01000073.1:11914-31937 GCA_011773845.1 Lysobacterales bacterium
GATTTCTCCGACGCGACATCCTTCCGCCTGGATTACCATCATTCGACTTCCGAGTCGGGCCGCACCAGCCCGTTCGGGACCAACTCGGTCATTGGCGGCGTGCTGTTCACCACCGGTGGCCGGGCCACGGCGGATTACAGCCGGGACTTCCCGTCTCTCGACCTGACCCTCGGGGAGGGCGATTACCAGGCATCCAACCTGTTGACCGGCGGCGCGTCGTTCCGCAACAGTTACCAGAAGATGGAAATCGACCAGGTCGACCTGGGCGGGCGCTGGGACATGGACGACGGCAAGAGCCTCGATTTCGGTGTCACCCTGACGGACGTGGACAACCGTTCGGCCTACAACTTCGTCCAGTACGACAACTGGGGCGGCATCGGCTCGCCGGCCGATTATCCGGACGACCTGTTCCAGCTCCGCGACATCAATTCGCTGTTCAGCGGTGTGTCGGGTGCGGGCCAGTCAGGCCAGTGGAACCAGATGTTCATCTGGGATTTCGCCGACGTCGCGGCGGCGCGCGAGGCGGCCACGGGGCAGGTCATGGCGGCATCTGACGACTTCCAGACCGACCTGCGAACCACGGAGGAGAGCACCAGCGCCTACGTGCAGTTCCACCAGAACTTCGACGTCGGCGGCATGAACGCCAATCTGCGGCTTGGCGTGCGCTATGAGGAAACGGAGGTCAAATCGGCGTCATTGGTGCCCATTCCTCAAAACATCACGTGGGTCGGAGCGAACGAGTACAGGCTCAACGTCGGGGCGCCGGCTTTCGATACCGCCAAGGGCGATTACGATTACTGGCTGCCCAACATCGACTTCAACATAGCAGTGAGGGACGACCTCATCTTGAGGGCCAGCTACAGCCAATCCATCGGGCGGCCGGACTGGCAGTCCATTCAGGGTGGAACGACCCTGAGCCGGGATGTCCGCCGACCCGGCGGCACCGGCAGCTCCGGAGACCCCGGCCTGCTGCCGTTGGAGTCCGATAACTACGATCTGTCCGCAGAGTGGTACTACTCCGAGGGCAGTTACCTTGCCGTCGCTTACTACTACAAGGACACGTCCAATTACGTTGGCGTCTCCCAGGTGGTTGGCACACCCTTCAACCTGCCACACCCGGGCCGGGGGCAATGGTATGACGAGTGTAACGCGGCCACTGGCGGCACGGGTGACCAGGGCGCCATTCGCCAGTGCATCTTCGAGACTTACGGTGACACGGAGTATGTCACCATCGACGGTACTGACGTGAGCGGCAACTTTACCGGTTCCATCCAGGGTATTCCCGGCCAGGATCCTGCCGCCGAGTTCACGATCGCCGTCCCGAGCAACCAGCGGGACGTCACCATCGACGGCTGGGAGTTTGCGCTGCAGCACCTGTTCGGCGACAGCGGTTTCGGTTTCATCGCCAACTACACCATCGTCGATGCAGACGTGGCATACGAAAACGCGAACCTCAACGACCAGTTTGCCATTCTGGGCTTGAGCGATTCCGCCAACCTGGTGGCTTTCTACGACAAGGACGGCTGGATTGCCCGCCTGGCCTGGAACTGGCGTGACGAGTTCCTGACCGCCACGCAGGACGGCGCCGGCGCCTTCCACCCGGTCTACTTCGAGGAATACTCGCAGGTGGACGCCATCGTCAGCTACAGCTTCGAGAACGGCGTGACCGTATTTGCCGAAGCCATCAACCTGACCGACGAATACACCCGCACGCACAGCAGGCGCGACGAGATGCACGAGTATCTCACCAACCTGGGTGCACGTTACGGCGTGGGTGTTCGCTGGGTATACTAGGGTCAGGCGACCCAACCAGGATGGAAAAGCCGCTGCCACAGCGGCTTTTTCATCTCTGGCGAGTTGATTTCCCCGTATGCAGCAGTTGTTTTTCGAGGTCAATCCGCAGGCATCCCTGGCGGTCAAGCAGGTGGGACGGGCGAGGACACCGGTCATCGTCATCGATGACTTTGCAGCCGACCCGCAACCGCTGATTCGTTATGCAGCCGAGCAAGTTTCCTTCGGGGCCGACGACACGTCGATGTACCCGGGGGTGCGCGCGGCACTGCCCAGAGACTACGTGATCACCGTCCTGCAGCAACTGCAGGTCCTGTTGAGGCAGGTTTACCGCGTTCCGAAC
Source organism: Lysobacterales bacterium (assembly GCA_011773845.1). Classification (GTDB taxonomy): domain Bacteria; phylum Pseudomonadota; class Gammaproteobacteria; order Xanthomonadales; family SZUA-36; genus WVWV01. The sequence goes on from WVWV01000073.1 coordinate 14,049, forward strand.
GAACTCAGGATGCGGCCGGTCAATACGGTATTCTCCCTGATCACCACGCCTGAGTCGGACCTGAGCGCGCGGCAGCGCAGCCCCCATTTCGACAGCAACCGGCCTTTTTACCTGGCCCTGCTGCACTACCTCAACGAGGGCGGGTTTTGCGATACGGGCCTGTTCCGTCACCTGGAGACGGGGCTGGAGAGGATTATCGGTGATGACGTGGAGCGATACGTGCGCGCTCGTGAACTTTACCGGGAGCAGCACGGGCCGCCGGACAGGGCGTACGTGAAAGGCAGCAACGCAGAATTCGAACTGTATGAGCGCCTGGAATACCGTGCCAACCGCCTGGCAGTCTATCCCGGATACCTGCTGCATTCGGGCCTGGTGGACCCGGCGGTCGACATCGACCCGCATCCCGCAACGGGGCGCCTGACGGCCAATATCTTTATCGACTTCTTTCCGGCGGGAGGAAACCGCTGAGCATGGCCCGGCAGATTCGCAACATCGTCATCGTGGGCGGCGGTTCGGCTGGCTGGCTGACTGCGGGCGTTCTCGCCAGCGAGCATCGGCTCGCCTCCTCCAGGGAACTCTCGATCACCCTGGTGGAATCCCCGGATGTGCGCACGCTCGGCGTGGGCGAGGGTACCTGGCCGTCCATGCGCGACACCCTGCGCAGGATGGGGGTATCCGAAACGGCCTTCGTCACCGAATGCGATGCCTCGTTCAAGCAGGCCTCCAGGTTCGTGGGCTGGGTGACCGGTGCGCCGGACGACGCCTACTACCACCCCTTCTCCCTCCCGCAGGGCTTTGGCGAGGTCAACCTGGTGCCGGCGTGGGCGGCGCTGGATGGTGAGCGGCGCTTTGCCGATGTGGCCAGCTTCCAGCCCCAACTGTGCGAGCGCGGCCGGGCGCCCAAGCAGGTGACCACGCCGGAATTCGCGGCGGTGGCCAATTACGCGTATCACCTGGATGCGGTTAAGTTTGGCCAGTTCCTGCAGCAGTTTTGCACCCGGCAGCTGGGCGTCCGCCATGTGCTCGCGCACGTCAATGAAATCCGCTCCGCCGAGAACGGCGACATCGCGGCGCTCATGACGGATCGGGCCGGCCTGATCGAGGGCGACCTGTTCGTCGATTGCACCGGCTTTGCTTCCATGCTGCTGCACGGCCATTACGAAGTGCCTTACATCAGCACCCGGGACACGCTGTTCTGCGACACGGCGGTGGCGGTCCAGGTGCCGTACGTGGCGGACGACAGCCCGATTGCGTCCCACACCATTTCCACCGCCCAGGAGGCGGGCTGGATCTGGGACATCGGCCTGCCCACCCGGCGCGGCGTGGGCTATGTCTATTCCAGCGCCCACACTACGGACGAGGCGGCGGAAGCCATCCTGGAACGTTACGTTCGGCAGACCGCCGGCGCGGGGGTGGCAGCCTCCATGGCCCGCCGCATCCCCATCAACCCGGGCTATCGCGAGGTCTTCTGGCATCGGAACTGCGTGGCGGTCGGTGTATCGGCGGGTTTCATCGAGCCGCTGGAGGCTTCGGCGCTGGCCCTGATCGAGTTGTCCGCGCGCATGATCAGCGACGAGTTGCCGGCGACGCGAAACCTGATGGATGTCGTCGCGCAACGTTTCAACCGGCGCTTTCGCCATCGCTGGGAGCGCATCGTCGATTTTCTGAAGCTCCACTACGTTCTGAGTCGGCGCGAGGATTCGGATTTCTGGATCGAGAACCGCAGCCCCGGAACGGTGCCTGCACGCTTGCGGGAACTGCTCGAACTGTGGCGCTTTCGCCCGCCCAGCAACCGCGACTTCTACGAGATCGAGGAAATCTTCCCCGCCGCGAGCTACCAGTTCGTGCTGTATGGAATGGGGTTCAGGCCGGAGGTGGGGGAACCCAAGCGGCTGGACGATCCGCAGGCCGCCGCCCGTTGCATCCAGGCGGTCGGCGAGTTGACCCAAAAGTACCTGGCCGGCCTGCCGTCCAACCGCGATCTGCTCGAGCACGTCAGGGTGCATGGGCTGCGACGGGTATAGAATTTCTATTTTCAGCGCCGCTGCGCCACGGATTGACCAGGTATGGCAAATTATCAATTACTGAACAACGTCGACCACAAGGACCTGAGGATCATCATCGATCGCTCGGCCGAGTTTGGCGATGACGTGTGGTTCGCGGCCACCTTTCCCTCGGAATTCCGCAACCTGCAGCGGGATTACCCCATCTTCTTCACCAAGCACCCTGAAACCGGCAAGTTCGAGGCGGTGGCGGTGTTCGGATTCGAAGACGGAGAGAACCTGTTCCTGGGCGAGCATGGCTGGCATGCCGGCTACATCCCGCTCAATATCATGCGCATGCCTTTTCTGATCGGCTTCCAGGAACAGACCGAGGCGGGCGAGACGACGCGCGAGCCGGTCATCACCGTCGACATGGACTCGCCCCGGGTGAATACCGAGCGCGGTGAGCCGGTGTTCCTGGAGCATGGTGGCAACAGCCCCTATATCGAGCAGATCAGCTCGATCCTCAAAGTGTTGCAACAAGCGGCGCGCAGCAGCCAGCCGTTCTTCGGGGCCCTCGAGCAGCTGAACCTGATCGAATCCTTGGTCCTCGACGTGAAGCTCGATGACGGTTCGGAAAACCGCCTGAGCGGTTTTTACACGATCAACGAGGACGCATTGCGTGAGCTGGAGGGCGATGATCTGGCCATGCTCAATCGGCGGGGTTACCTGGAGGCGGTTTACATGGTGATCGCCTCCATGAGCAACATTCCGGACCTGATAGCCGCCAAGAACAAACGTAACGCGGCGATGGCGGCAGATGGCTGAAGCGGCGCGACCAGTGCAGGAGCGGGCCGGTATCGGGCCCGGGGGGCTGCCCCATGAGGCGCTGCAGCCTGCCGAGCCGCTGGTGCTGCGGGGTTTGGTCAGGCAATGGCCGGCGGTAGGGGCCGGGGCCGCGTCGCCCGCGTCCGCCATGGCCTATCTGCGCCAGTTCTGCACGGATGCCACGGTCAATGCGGTCCGCGTCCCGGCGCGCCACCAGGGGAGGGTGTTCTATAACGAGGACCTGACAGGCTTCAATTTCGAGTCGTCGAGGGTACGGCTCGACACCGTGCTGGCCGAGCTCGAGGCGCTGCTGCCGGCAGACGAGCCGGACACCGTGTACGTCGGATCCACCACGGTGGATACCTGTCTGCCGGGATTTCGGGGCGAAAACGATCTCAGCCTCGGGGCGTTGGACCCGCTGGTCAGTGTCTGGTTGGGCAACCGCTCGCGCGTCGCGGCGCATTTCGACCTGCCCGACAACCTTGCCTGTTGTATCGCGGGGCGCCGCCGTTTCGTGCTGTTTCCCCCGGAGCAGATCGTCAATCTGTACCCCGGCCCGATCGACTTCACGCCGGCCGGGCAGATCATCAGCATGGTCGATCTGCATGCTCCCGACCCACAGCGCTTTCCACGCTTCGAACAGGCGCAGAGCAGTGCACTGGTGGCGGAACTGGAGCCCGGGGATGCGATCGTCATCCCCAGCCTGTGGTGGCATCATGTGGAGGCGCTGGAACCCTTCAACGTGCTCGTGAATTACTGGTGGCGGCGCTCGCCAGCCTGGATGGACGCGCCCGCGAATGTGCTGGATTACGCCCTGTTCACCTTGCGCGACCTGCCGCGCGCGCAACGCGAGGCCTGGCGAGCCATCTTCAATTACTACATATTCGATTTCGAGGCGGCCTCGGCCGCCCATCTGCCCGAAGACCGGCGCGGGGTGCTGGCACCGATGGACGAGGTCACGGCCCGCAGGCTCCGGGCCCAGCTGCTCACCAGGCTCAACCGCTAGGCGGCAAACGACAGGCATCGAGAGGAACTGACTTGGAAAACGGGATCAAGAGAGTAGTCATCGCAGGCGGCGGCACGGCCGGGTGGATGGCAGCCGCCCTGTTGTCGAAAACCCTCGGCAAGGTGATCGATATCACCCTGGTCGAATCCGACGTCATCGGCACGGTGGGCGTGGGCGAGGCGACCATTCCGCCCCTGGTCACCTACCTGCGGCTGCTGGACATGAAGGAGCAGGATTTCATGGCGGCCACGCAGGCCACGTTCAAGCTCGGGATCTCGTTCGAGAACTGGAAGGACGTGGGCGAGAAATACATCCACTCATTCGGCACCACCGGCACCGACCACTGGACGGCCGGTTTTCAGCACTTCTGGCTGCGCGACCGCGCGCGTGGCTCGCAGGTCGACTACGGCGACTACTGCCTGGAACTGGTGGCCGCCCAGCAGGGCAAGTTCGCGCACTTGCCGCGCCAGGGGCTGAATTACGCTTTCCACATCGATGCCACCCTGCTTGCCGGCTTCCTGCGCACATTCAGCGAGAAACTGGGCACCGAGCGGGTCGAGGGCAAGATCGTCGAAGTCGAAACCCATCCGGAGACCGGCTTCGTCACCGCCCTCAGGATGGATTCCGGCCAGGTGGTCGAGGGCGACCTGTTCATCGATTGCACCGGCTTCCGCGGACTGCTGATCGAGCAGACCCTGCACACCGGCTATGAGGACTGGTCACACTGGCTGCCCTGCGACAGCGCGGTCGCCTTGCAGACCGAGTCCGTTATCGAGGCCATACCCTACACGCGGGCCATCGCGCATCATGCCGGCTGGCAGTGGCGCATCCCCCTCCAGCATCGGGTGGGCAACGGGCTGGTGTACTGCAGCCGCTACATGAGTGATGACGAGGCGAGCGATTACCTTGTGAAGAACATCGTCGGCGGCCAGCTCGGCAAGCCGCGCGTACTCAAGTTCCGGACTGGCCGGCGCCTGAAGAACTGGAACATGAACGTGATCGCGCTGGGCCTGGCGAGCGGCTTTGTGGAGCCGCTGGAATCCACCAGCATCCACCTCATCCAGCGCGGCATGATCCGTCTGCTGCAGATGTTTCCGCACGAGGGCATCAAGCAAACCGATATCGACGAGTACAACCGCCAGAGCCTGGTCGAAATCGAGCACATCAGGGATTTCATCATCCTGCACTACAAGGTCACCAACCGGCAGGACACCCCCTTCTGGCGCCACTGCAAATCCCTGGTGGTCCCGGATTCGCTGGCCCACCGGATTCGCCTGTTCGAGGAGACCGCCCGCGTCTTCCACACCCAGGGCGAACTGTTTCATGAAAACTCGTGGATCCAGGTAATGCTGGGCCAGGGCATCATGCCCGAGCAGTATCATCCCGTCACCGAGGTGATGAGCGACGAGGAGTTGACCCGCTTCATGCAAGACATCCGGGACCGCGTCACGCGCACGGTGGCCAAGCTGCCCAACCACCAGGCCTACGTCGAACAGTACTGCAAGGCCGGCGCGTAGACGACCGCAGCCCGACTGCAGGCCCGCAGCGTTTTACTCGCTGGCCGCCCACAGTATAGAATGTAACCGCTTACATTCACTTCGGTTCCCCGATGGCGACAATCTACGAAGTTTCAGAACTGGCGGGTGTGTCGCTGGCCACGGTTTCGCGGGTGCTCAACAACAGCGACAAGGTCAGCCCGGCGACACGCGCAAAGGTGGAGGCGGCCATGCGCGAGCTGGGTTACCGTCCCAACACCATCGCCCAGTCGTTGGCGTCCAACCGCAGCAACTCGGTGGGGGTGCTGGTGCCGGAGCTGGACGGGGCCTTTTTCGGCATCATGTTGAGCAGCATCGAGGACGAGCTGCGCGCTGCCGGCAAGCACGTCATCTTCTCGGCCGGGCACAGCGACGAGGAGAAGGAGAAGGCCAGCATTGAGTTTCTCGCCTCGCGCCAGTGTGATGCCCTGATCCTGCACGTGTTCGCGGTTTCCGATGAATACCTCGGGACGCTTGCGAATGGCCCGGTGCCGATCGCCTTGATCGGGCGCAACCTCCCGGAGATTCCCGGGCGCTGCTTCAGCCTGGACAACGAGGAGGGCAGCTACCAGGCCACCCGTGCGCTGGTCGAACTGGGTCACCGGAAGGTGGCCTACCTCGCCGGGCCGCTGTGGAAGAGTGACGCCCGGGCTCGGTTCGTCGGTTTTCAGCGAGCCCTTGCAGAGTCCGGCTTGAGCTTCGACCAGGCTTTGCTGGCCGAGGGCAACTACCAGGAAGCCAGCGGCAAGCAGGGCATGCGGAGCCTGCTCAGGGCGGGCAAGCCGTTCACGGGCCTGGTGAGCGCCAACGACGAGATGGCGATTGGCGCCATCGAGGAGGTTCGGGAGCGGGGCATGGTCATTCCAGATGACCTGTCGATCATCGGCTTCGATAACGTATTCTTCACCCGTTTCATGAACCCGGCGCTATCCACCGTCAATTACCCCATCGACGTCATGGGGCGGATGGCGGCGCGCAGCGTGTTGCGGGACGTGTACGGCCAGGAAGGGCTGGAAATCCGCAACCGCTTCGAACCGGCCCTGGTGCGCCGCGCCTCGGTGGCGCGGCATGCCCAATGACCCGGTTGCAGCCAGGGTGTGGGCATTGGCGGGGCCGGCACGGGTGAGCCGCGCTCCCGAAACCGCGGCGGCCAACGCCGCCTGTGATGCATTGGAAACCCGCGTCGGCGACCTGCTGGATCGCATGACGCTGGCCGAGAAGATCGGCCAGATGGCGCAGGTCAATGGCCATGAAGGGTCGGTCTCCGAAGAACTTCGCGCCGCTGTTGCCGGCGGCAGGGTCGGCGCGATCCTGAACGAGGTGCATCTCCCGACCGCCAACGAATTGCAGCGCATCGCGGTCGAGGAGAGCCGGCTCGGCATTCCCCTGTTGATGGGGCGCGACGTCATTCACGGGTTCCGCACGATATTGCCGATTCCGCTGGGGCAAGCCGCGAGCTTCAACCCGGAACTGGCGCGGCAGGGCGCCCGCATGGCGGCCCAGGAGGCGGCGGCAGCGGGCATCAACTGGTCGTTCGCCCCGATGCTGGACATCACGCGGGATCCGCGCTGGGGCCGGGTTGCGGAAACATTTGGCGAGGACCCTTACCTGTTCAGCCGGTTCGCCGAGGCGATGGTGCGGGGCCTGCAGGGGGACGACCTCGCCCGGCCCGGCAGCATCGCTGCCTGCGCCAAGCATTTCGCCGGTTACGGCGCCAGCGAGAGCGGGCGCGACTACAACACCACCAACATCCCCGAAATCGAGCTGCGCAACGTCCACCTGCCGACTTTCAGGGCGGCGCTGGACGCCGGCGCGGCCACCTTCATGAGCTCCTTCAGCGCCCTGAACGGCGTGCCGGCCAGCGCCAACCGGTTCCTGCTACGGCAGGTGCTGCGGGAGGAGTGGGGCTTCGACGGGTTCGTCGTCAGTGACTGGGCCGCGATCAGCCAGTTGACCATCCACGGCCTGGCGGCCGACCAGCGTGAAGCCGCGTTCGCGGCCGCGAGCGCGGGGGTCAACATGGAAATGGCCAGCTCGGCTTATACGGATCACCTCGCGGGGCTGGTAGCCGACGGACACCTCGAGGAGGCGCTGCTCGACGAGCTGGTGTGCGCCATCTTGCAGGTCAAGTTCCGGCTGGGCCTGTTCGATAGCCCCTACACCGACCCGGCCGCGCTGCCCCCGGCCGCCAGCGAAGACCACCTGGCCCTGGCCAGACGGTCGGCCCTGCAGAGCCTGGTGTTGCTGGAGAACAAGGACGGAGTCTTGCCGCTGAGCCCGGACCGGCTGCGTTCCGTCGCCGTCATCGGCCCGCTCGCCGACGACCCCTACGAGCAGCTGGGTACCTGGGTATTCGATGGCGACACGGCCCTCAGCCGCACCCCCCTGCATGCCATCCGCGAATTCCTCGGCGAGGGCGTGGCGGTTCACCACGCGCGGGCCATGGAAACCACCCGCAGCCGTTCCACTGCGGGCTTCGACGAGGCCGTCGCGGCCGCGGGACGGGCCGATGCCGTGATGGTATTCCTGGGCGAGGAGTCGATCCTGTCGGGGGAGGCACACTCGCGGGCGAATATCGATCTGCCAGGCAACCAGGCCGACCTGGTACGGGTCCTGGCGGATACCGGCAAGCCGCTCATCGCGGTCGTGATGGCGGGGCGCCCCCTGACGCTCGGCAACATCATCGAAGAGGTGGATGCGCTCCTGTTCGCCTGGCACCCCGGCACCATGGGCGGGCCGGCCATCGCCGACGTGCTGTTCGGGATCGAGTCGCCGTCCGGCAAGCTGCCGGTGACCTTTCCGCGCATGGTGGGGCAGGTTCCCATCTACTATGCGCACGGCAACACGGGCAAGCCGGCAACGCTGGAGCAGTTCCAGCACATGGATGACCTGCCCGTGCGGACCCCGCAGACCTCATCCGGCCTGGTGTCCGCGCACCTCGATGCGGGCTTTACGCCCCAGTACCCCTTCGGCTTCGGGCTATCCTACACGCGCTTCGGGTATTCGGACCTGTCTCTGAGCAGCCAGGCGATCGTCATGGGCGAGACCCTGACCGTGCGGGTGCGCGTCACCAACCTGGGCGCCTGCGAGGCGGACGAAATCGTCCAGCTGTACCTGCGCGACCCGGTGGCCAGCGTGGTGCGCCCGGTGCGGGAGCTCAAGGGCTTCCAGCGCATCCGCCTGGCGGGCGGGGAGAGCCGCGAGGTCGAGTTCATGCTGGCGCCGGCAGATCTTGCGTTCATCGGCCAGGACCTGCGCGAGGTGGTCGAACCCGGAGCGTTTCACCTGTGGGTCGGAGGTGATTCACGGGCCGAATTGCACGCGCGCTTCACGCTGCTGGAGCGCCCGTCCAGCGACCCGGAGAGCCCATGAGCCCCGGTACCCGCTACGCCGCGAGGGTCGCCCTCATCGTCGCGCTCGGCGGTTTCCTGATGGGGTTCGACGCCTCGGTGATCTCGGGCGTGGTGACCTTCATCGAGCCGGAGTTCGCGCTGGGCAAGATCGAGCTCGGCTGGGTGGTGGCGTCCCTGACGCTGACGTCCACCCTGGCCATGATGCTGGCCGGACCGGTCAGCGACCGGGTCGGGCGGCGGGTCGTGCTGAAGGCGGCGGCCGTGCTGTATGCGATATCGGCGATCGCCTCTGCGGTGGCGCCGGATTACGCGACGCTGGTCGCGGCGCGCATGCTCGGGGGCCTGGGGGTCGGCGCCTCGCTGATCATCGCGCCCATGTACATCGCGGAAATCGCGCCGGCCGCAGTGCGCGGCCGCATGGTCTCGTTCAACCAGCTCAACATCGTCATCGGCATCTCGGCGGCCTTTTTCAGCAACTACCTGATCCTCAGCCTCGGCCAGTCGGGGCTGGGCTGGGCCGAGGCGCTCGGGCTGGGCCAATACGGCTGGCGCTGGATGCTGGGGCTGGAGGCGCTGCCGGCGGTGGTCTATTTCTTCGCCCTGCTGTGGGTGCCCGAAAGCCCCCGCTGGCTGGTCATGCACGATCGCGACGACCGCGCGCTGGAAACCATGAGCCGCGTCAGCGGGCGCGCAGCGGCCGAGGCGGCGCTGGGGCAGATCCGGGCGACGCTCGCGGCCGAGCGCGATGCGCGGCAGGCCCGCCTGCGCGAACTCTTCCAGCCCGCCATGCGCCTGGTGCTGACCATCGGCATCATCGTCGCCGTGCTGCAACAGGCTACCGGCATCAACTCGGTGTTCTTCTATGCGCCGATGATTTTCGAGCAGTCCGGTATCGGCACCGACGCTTCTTTCATGCAGGCGGTGCTGGTGGGGCTGGTCAACCTGGTGTTCACGGTCCTGGCGATCCTGCTGATCGACAAGCTGGGCCGGCGGCCGCTGCTCGGTTTCGGCCTGGCCGTCATCGCCGCCTGCATGNNGCCCTGGCCGCCCTGCCGGGTGGGGTCGACGCCCAGGCGCTGCAGGCCATCGCGAATCAGACCTTCGACAGCGATATCGCCTTCCGCGAGGCGGTGGTGGGCGTCATCGGGGCCGAGGCCTACATGGCCGGGCAGTCGGCGCTGGTGGCGGGGGCCATCGACATGCATGCCGGCATGGTCCTGGCAGGCATCCTGGGCTTCGTGGCCGGCTTTGCCATCTCGCTGGGGCCGGTCATGTGGGTACTGTTCTCCGAACTGTTCCCGAATCGCGTGCGGGGCCTGGCCATCTCGTTCGTGGGGCTGATCAATTCCTCGGTCAGCTTCATCGTGCAACTGCTGTTCCCCTGGGAGCTGGAGAACATCGGCAACTCGGCGACCTTTCTCATCTACGGCGCGTTCGCGGCGATCGGCCTGCTGCTGGTGCTGAGGCGTTTGCCCGAGACCCGGGGCAAAACCCTCGAGCAGCTCGAGGCCGAGCTGGTGCGGGCTTGAGAGCGGGGGGCGGGTAATGCTTGCGCGGGTTCTGATCCTGGCGGCGATGCTGGCCTGCTTCGGCTGCCAGGACCGGGGCCGGACGGCGGCGCCGGATGGGAATGCCTCTGGCGCGGTCCCGGTCGAAGTGGCGCTCGTCGATGGGCGTTATCGGCTGCTGCGCGGTGGCGAGGTGTACCGCATCAGGGGCGCCGGGGCGGGTGTGGAAGGCCTGGAGGCCCTGGTCGCGCATGGCGGCAATTCGTTCCGCACCTGGCGTACCGAACCGGATACGTCCAGCGGCCAGCAGTTGCTGGACCGCGCCGCGGCACTGGGCCTGACCGTCGCGCTCTGCATCGAGATCGGCCGCGAGCGGCTCGGGTTCGATTACAGCGACGCACAGGCGGTGGCCAGGCAGCTCGAATACGCGCGCGGCGAGGTGCTGAAATACAAGGATCACCCCGCCCTGCTGGCATGGATCATCGGCAACGAAGTGGATCACGACTACACCAACCCCGCGTTCCTGGATGCCATCAACGACATCTCGAAAATGATCCACGAGCTCGATGGCCGGCACCCCACGACCACCGCCCTTTCCCGCTTCGATGCGGAGCGGATCGCGCTGCTGGACGCGCGCGCCCCGGACCTGGACATCGTCAGCGTGCAATCCTACGGGGGCATCGTGCACCTGCCCGCGCACCTGCGGGACGCGGCTTCCCCGCGCCCGTACTGGGTTACCGAGTTCGGCACGATTGGCCACTGGGAGGTTGAAACCACCGCCTGGGGGGCGCCCATCGAGCACCACAGCAGCGCCAAGGCCGCCATTTACCTGAAGGCCTACCAGCAATTCATCGAGCCGTTCGCCGACAAGGTCATCGGCGCCTACGTGTTCCTGTGGGGGCAGAAGCAGGAGCGCACGCCCACCTGGTACGGCATGTTCCTGGCCGACGGCAGTGAAACGGAAGTCGTCGATGTCATGCATTTCCTCTGGAACGGCGCCTGGCCTCGAAACCGGGCCCCGCGCATCGACGGCATGTTGCTGGACGCGAGAGCCGCCGAGCAGGACGTCACGCTGACGGCGGGTGGGCAATACCGGGCGAGCGTCGCGGCCAGCGATCCGGACGGCGACCCGCTGCGCTACCGGTGGGAAATCCGGCACGAGAGCACCGCCACCGCGGTCGGGGGCGATCACGAGGAGGTGCCGGCCGTCATTCCGGGGCTGCTCGAGCCCGGCGCCGCCGCCGTCGTCAGGTTCAGCGCGCCCTCCGTGCCGGGCGCATACCGGCTGTTCGTGTACGTTTATGACGGCCAGGGGCACGCCGGGCACGCCAACATACCGTTCCTGGTGACCGAGGCGTGAGTCCGATGGCGGGCCGTGACATCAAGGAATTGATGTGGGGCGCGACCCCGATCCGGCCTTCGCCCGTCGGTGGCACCGGCGGGTTCGTCGAGCGCGATGGCGAGCGGTATTACCGGGTTGCCAACTATCACGCGATGGCCCCTTTTTTCACCGCCGTGGTCAGCGGCTTCGATCACTGGATGTTTCTGTCCACCAACGGCGGCCTGGCCTGCGGGCGGCGCTCGCCCGAGAACGCCCTGTTTCCCTACGTCACCGACGACCAGATCCACGATGCGGACGCCACGACCGGGCCCCTGACTGCGATGCGGGTGGCCGCGGGCGGCCAGACCTCGCTGTGGAGGCCGTTCGCCCGTGGCCCGGCGGTCTATGCGCTGGAGCGCCATCTCTATCGGAATGGCACCGGCAATCGGCTCATCTTCGAGGAAGTCAACCACGATCTCGGGCTCGCCCTCTCTTACAGCTGGTCGACCGGCGATCGCTTCGGCTTCATTCGCCGGGCCGCGCTGCACAATCGCGGCCCGACGCAGGCCCGCGTGGAGTTGCTCGATGGCGTGCGCAACCTGTTGCCGTGGGGCGTGGGGCGCGCGATGCAGGCCACCATGAGCACGCTGGTGGATGCCTACAAGCGCGCCGAGGCATTCCCGGAGCTGGGTGCGGCCCTTTACGCGCTGAGCTCGGTGCCCACCGACCTTGCCGAGCCCAGCGAAGCGTTGAACGCCACGGTGGCATGGACCGTCGGCCTGGAGCAGCCGCAGCTGCTGGTGTCCGAGGACGCGGTGGCCGCCTTCTGTGCCGGCGCGGAGGTGAATGGCGAAGCCGTGAGCAGGGGCAAGCGCGGGGCATTTTTCGTGCAGAGCTCGCTGGCGCTCGCTCCGGGCGCCGAGCACAGCTGGTATGTGGTGGCCGACGTGGCGCAGGGGCCCGCTCAGCTGCCGGCGCTGTTCGCAGCCCTGCGGGAGGGAGTGACCGCCGAAGCGCTGGAGCAGGATATCGCTGCCGGTACCGAGCGCCTGCAGCGGCTGGCCGCCAGCGCGGATGCCCTGCAGCATTCGGCGGACCGGCTGACCACGGCGCGCCACTTCTCCAACACCCTGTACAACATCATGCGCGGCGGGGTCTTCGTGAACTGCTACCAGTTTCCGGCCGACGACCTGCTGGTCTTCGTGGACCGCTGGAACCGCCCCCTGCGAGCCCGTTTCGAGCAGGCCTTGCCCGCAGGCCAGCGGTGGCTGGCGCTGTCGGAACTCAGGGCGGCGGTGGGCGCGGGCGGCGATGCGGACATGGAACGCCTGGCCCTGGAATACCTGCCGCTGACCTTCAGCCGCCGGCATGGCGACCCGAGCCGGCCCTGGAATGAATTCCTGATCAACATCCGCAACGCGGATGGCTCGAACGCGCTGCACTACGAGGGCAACTGGCGCGACATCTTCCAGAACTGGGAGGCGCTGGCCATCTCCTTCCCGGGATACATCGAGAGCTTCATCGCCAAGTTCGTCAACGCCTCCACGGCTGACGGCTACAACCCCTACCGGGTCTCCAGCGACGGTTTCGACTGGGAGGTGCTCGACCCCGCTGCGCCGTGGTCGAACATCGGTTACTGGGGCGACCACCAGGTCAATTACCTGCAGGAGCTGGTGGAGCTCTCGCACCGCTACCATCCGGGGCGACTGATCGAATTGCTGGGGCGGGACATCTTCGTCTACGCGAACGTTCCCTACCGCCTGAAGGGCTACGCCGGCCTGCTCGAGGACCCGCGGCACAGCGTCGAGTTCGATCACGAACGCGCCGCGGCGATCGCCGCGCGGGTGGCGGAAATCGGCAACGACGGCAAGCTGGTCACGGGCGCCGATGGCTCGATCCACCGGGTGAACCTGCTGGAAAAGCTGCTGTTGCCGGCGCTGGTGAAAATCGGCAACTTCGTGCCGGGCGGCGGCATCTGGATGAACACCCAGCGCCCCGAGTGGAACGACGCCAACAACGCACTCGTCGGCTACGGCCTGTCGATGGTGACCCTGTGTTACCTGCGCCGCTACCTGGCGCTGCTGGCGGAGCTGCTCGCAGGCGAGGGCGGGCGCAGCTACCCTGTGTCGCGCGAGGTCATGGACTTCCTGGCGGCCCTGGACGATGCGCTGGGCGGGCATCGCGACCTGCTGGCCGGCCCGGTCGGGGCGCGCGCGCGCAAGGCCCTGATGGACGCGCTGGGCATGGCGGGGGAGCGCTACCGCGAGGCGGTCTATCGAGGGCTCGCCGGCGAGCGGGGCGAGCTCGCGAGCGCCGAGGTGATCCGCTTCATCCGGCAGGCCCTCGAATTCCTGGACCACAGCCTGGCCTGTGGCCGCCGCGAGGACGGCCTGTACCACGCCTACCGCCTGCTGAACCTCACCGCGGAGGGTTGCGAGGTGGAGGACCTGCAGGAGATGCTGGAGGGGCAGGTGGCTGCGCTGAACTCCGGTTGCCTGGGCCCGGCGGAGAGCCTGGCCCTGCTGGACGCGCTGCGGGCCAGCGACCTGTACCGTGCGGACTGCGACAGCTACCTGTTGTATCCGGACCGTGATCTGCCCCCGTTCCTCGAGCGGAATGTCATTCCGCGAGCCACCGTGGATGCCAATGCGTGGATTCGCAGCGAGCTGGACGCGGGCCATGGCCGCTACGTGCTGCTCGACTCCGATGGCCGGGCGCGATTCAATGGCCGCTTTGGAAATGCCCGGGAACTGCGGGCTGCGCTGGCGCAGGACCCGGCGGTCGACGCGGACGATGCCAGCGCCCTGTGCAAGGTGTACGAGGACGTGTTCGGGCACCGGCAATTCACCGGGCGCTCGGGCACCATGTACAAGTACGAGGGTCTCGGCAGCATCTACTGGCACATGGTGTCGAAGCTGTCGCTGGCAACGGCGAAGGTGGCCGCGGCCGCACAGCGCGCCGGCGCCGATCCCGGGCTGGCCACGGCCCTGTACCAGCGCCACCAGGGCATTCGCGAAGGGCTCGGCATCCACCGTTCGCCCGGTGCTTACGGGGCTTTTCCCACCGAACCGTACTCGCATACGCCCTCGTTCGCGGGCGTGCAGCAGCCGGGCATGACCGGCCAGGTGAAAGAGGACATCATCGTGCGATTCGCCGAACTGGGCGTGCGGGTCGAAGGCGGTGCGGTCCGTTTCGAGCCCCGCCTCCTGCGCCGTGAAGAATTCCTGGCCGAGGCCGAGCAGGGGTCCTTCGCCACCGGCGAAGGCGGGCAGCGCGAGCGGCTGCCGGCCGGTTCACTGGCCTTTACGCTGTGCGGCGTGCCCGTGGTCTACCGGCTGGCCGACGAGGCGGCCATTCGCCTGTACACCGGGCCCGGCGAGGTCGAGCGCATCGCGGGATGCGGGCTCGGCCCGCACTGGAGCGCGTCGTTGTTTCAACGCGAAGGGCGGATTCGCAAACTCGAGGTGGATGTGCCGCTTGCCGTGCTGCAACCGCGCTGATTCGGCCCGCAGGCGAGCGCGACGGCGGACATTCACCTGAACGCGTCGATCAGTTCCCGGTAGCGGGGGTCGGTGCGCAAATCCTGCAGTTTGAGCGCGCGGCCCAGATGGCAGGAGGCAATCCAGTACTCCGGCGCCAGTTCGATCACCTTGCGTGTATTCGCCGCGGCATCCCTCAGGCGCGGACCGGTTCCGAGCCGTCCTGGCGCACTGCTGTGGCCTCCCGCCAGTCGTGCACCACTCACCCGCTCTGGAATATGTCGCCGAACCAGCGGCTCACGTCAGGCCCGCTGGTTGAACCGCCGTCCGATCAGGGCGCTGGCGATGTTGACCTTCTGGATGTCGATGGCGCCGCCGGCGATGCCCCAGCCCCAGGCGTCGCGCAAGCGCCGCTCCATGGGGTACTCCTTGGAGTAGCCGTAGCCGCCCATCAGCTGCAGCGCGGCGCCGGTGACCGTGCGCGCGATCTCGTTGGCGAAGCACTTGGCGATGCTCGAGGCACCGATGCTCGGAAACCCCTGCTCCGCGTCCACCGCGGCCCGCCAGATCAACAGGCGGGAGGCCTCAACCTGCATCTGCATTTCGGCGAGCTTGAGCTGCACGGCCTGGAAATCGACGATCGGCTTGCCGAACTGCTGCCGTTCCTGCACGTAGGCGGTGACGTCTTCAAGGGCCGCAGCGGCCTGGGCGAGGGCCATGGTCGCATTGCCGCAGCGCTCGAGGTCGAAGGCGGCCATCAGTTTCTTGAAGCCCCCGGCAGGCAGTACCAGGTTGCGCTCGGGCACGCGCACCTGGTCGAAGAAGAGGTCGCAGGAGGGTACGCCCCGAAAGCCCATGAGATGCTCGGGGCGCCCGAAGCTCAGCCCGTCGGTTTCCTTCTCGACGTACACCGCGCCGATGGCGCGGGCGCCCGGTTCGTCGGAGAAGCGGCAGTAGACCAGGTAGCCGTCCGCGTGCCCGCCGCCGGAGCACCAGCGCTTGGTGCCGTTGAGCACCACCTCGCCGTCCCGCAGCTCGGCACGGGTCTTGAGGTCGGTGAGCGCGGAGCCGGCGGCCGGTTCCGACATCGCGATGGCGACCATTTTCTCACCGGCACATACCGCGGGCACCACGTCCTGCACCAGCTCGGGACGGCCGAATTTCTCGATGGCGCGCACCGGCCCCACGCACGACTCGAACACCGGGAACGCCACCGCCGAGGACACCTTGCCCAATTCCTCCAGCACCAGCAGCGCGTCCAGATTGCTGAGCCCCATGCCGCCGAGCTCCGCCGGCACGTTGATGCCCAGGTAGCCCAGTTCCGCGAATTCCCGCACCAGTTCGTGCGAGGGTGGCTCCCCGCTGAGCTCGATTTCCTCCGCAACGGGCAACAGCCGCTCGCGGGCATAACGGCGCGCGCTTTCCTGCAGTTCGCGTTGTTCTTCGCTGAGTTGAAAATCCATGGCTCAGTTTTCCGTTTCGCTTCCTCGGGCCGGCCGGGACCGGGTCCGCCGTGGGGAGTATACCGCCACCACCCGCTCGCGTGGGCGCGCAGGCCCGCGAGCGGGGTAGCGTGGCCAGGTCGATTCCCCGGTGTCGGCCCGCCGCCAGAGTTGAAACACTGCCGTCGGAGTGGTGGAATGTAGTGTCAGGTGGATGCGGGGCGGCGCCCCCGCGCTGCAAAAGGAGCCTGGATGATGAGCGAGACTTTATTGACCCGCGTCCCGCCCGAGGAATTATCGGAAGGTGCGCGCGCCGCCTGGGAGGCACTCAACGAGCTGACCAACGTGCCCACCTTCGTCGAAGTGTTCGCCAAGGCCCCCGAGTTGCTGGATTTCGCCATGGTGCAGTTCTACCAGAACATCTTCTTCCAGGGCCGGGTGGCGGAGCGGTACAAGCAACTCTCGCGCTTGCGGCTCAGCATGAACCATGGCTGCCGTACCTGTAACCTGCAAAACCTGGTGGGCGTGGCCGATATCGGTTATTCGCAGGACCAGATCGACGCCATGTGGCGCCAGGACTATGCCGGCTTCAGCGAAGACGAGCAGGCGGTCATGGAGCTGGCCGACGAGATCGCCCTCAACAATCCCCACGGCAAGCTGACCCCCGAGTTGCACGCCAGGCTCAAGCGCCATTTTTCCGACGAGGAGATTCTCGAACTCGGCCTGTGCCTGGCGGTGATCGTCGGCATGGTGAAGCTGTCGTTCGCCTTCGGCCTGGTGGAGAAGGAAGACTACTGCGAATTCGGCGTGCAGTGACACGGCCGGTGGCAACAGGAGCGTAGAGCGATGTGGAAAAATCCGGTAGAGGCCTGGCTGATCGACCCCAACGCGAGCGGGGAGAACCTGGAAGCCAAGCAGCCCTTCGTCGACAACGGCCTCGAGGTGCTCGACCCGAAGCGCTATTACACCCCCGAATTCATGCAGGCGGAATGGGAGCGCCTGTGGACCCGCGCGTGGCTGATCGCAGGCATCGAAAGCGATATCCCCGAGGCGGGGGATTACTCGGTGTTCCGGGTGGGTCGCGAGGGCATCGTGATCGTGCGGCAGCCGGGTGGCGGCGTGAAGGCGTTCTACAACGTGTGTCCGCACCGCGGCAACCAGCTGGTTTTGAACGATCGCGGCAGCGCGATGCAATTCACCTGCAGTTTCCACTCCTGGCAGTTCGGCCTGGATGGCCGTTGCCGGCGCATCACCGACGAGGAGACCTTCAACCCGGACCTGGTGTGCCACCGACCGGGCATGACCGAGGTCCGCTGCGAGACCTACGCCGGGCTGGTGTTCATCAACATGGACGACAACCCGCCGCCGCTGCGTGAGCGGCTCGGTCTGCCGGAGGGCTACCTGGAAGCCTACCAGCTGGACCGGATGCACTGCG
>WVWV01000062.1:0-300 GCA_011773845.1 Lysobacterales bacterium
GGTCACCTCGGCGCCGAGGCGCGACCACACCGAGCCCAGCTCGAGGCCGATCACGCCGGCGCCGATCACGCCCAGCCGCTTGGGCACCGTGCTGAAATCCAGCGCCCCCACGTTGTCCACGACGTACTCGCCGTCGTAGTCCACCCCGGGTATGGCAATGGGTATCGAGCCGGTGGCGAGGATCACGTTGCCCGCCTCGAGCTGCTCGGTCGCGCCCGAGTCCGCCCGTGTCACCTCGACCCGCCGGCCCGCCAGCAGGCGCCCGCGCCCGTGGAACGCCTGGATCTTGTTGGCCTTGAA
>WVWV01000062.1:320-9110 GCA_011773845.1 Lysobacterales bacterium
AATCGTGTTGCAGGTGATGCCAGTGCTTGGTGGAATCGAGCAGCGCCTTGGACGGGATGCAGCCCACGTTGAGGCAGGTGCCGCCCAGCGCCGGCTTGCCGTCCTTGCCGGTATACATGTCGATGCAGGCCGTCTTGAGGCCCAGCTGGGCGGCGCGTATGGCGGCCACGTAGCCTCCCGGGCCGCCGCCGATCACCACTACGTCGAACTGTTCTGCCATCTCGTTTCCCATGCCTCGCACCTGGCCCGCTCAAGGGCCCGGGGCGTTATCGATCGGCGCTCTTCAAACCAATGTCCGCGCCGCCGTCACAGGTTCAGCAACAGGCGGGCCGGGTCTTCCAGCGCATCCTTGATCGCCACCAGGAACAGCACCGCCTCGCGCCCGTCGATGATGCGGTGGTCGTAGCTGAGGGCCAGGTACATCATCGGGCGCACCACGATCTCGCCCTCCTCCACCACCGGACGCTCCTTGATGCTGTGCATGCCGAGGATGGCGCTCTGCGGCGGGTTCAGCATCGGCGTCGACAACAGGGAGCCGAACACGCCGCCGTTGGTGATGGTGAATGTCCCGCCCTGCAGGTCCTCCAGCGCGATGCTGCCCTCGCGGGCCTGGGCGGCGAACGCGCGGATGCCGCGCTCGATCTCCGCCAGGGTCATGTGCTCGGCGCTGCGCAGCACCGGCACCATCAGGCCCCGCTCGGTGGACACCGCGATGCCGATGTCCTGGTAGCCGTGGTAGACGATCTCGTCCCCTTCCAGCGAGGCATTGACCACCGGATACTTGCGCAAGGCATCGCAGGCCGCGCGCACGAAGAACGACATCAGGCCCAGTTTCACCCCGTGCTCCTGCTCGAAGGCCTCCCGGTACCGGGCGCGCAGGTCCATCACCGCCTTGAGATCGACTTCGTTGAAGCTGGTCAGGATGGCGGCGGTATTCTGGGCCTCCTTCATGCGCTCGGCGATGCGCGCCCGCAGCCGCGTCATGCGCACGCGCTCTTCGGGGCGCGCGCCGCCGCCGGACTGCATGTGCCGCACCACGTCTGCCTTGGTCAGGCGCCCGCCGCGCCCGCTGGCCGGCACCTGCGAGACATCGATCTGTTCCTGCTCGACGATGCGCCGCGTGGCCGGGCTGAGCCGGTCCGCCTCGGCGGCCGGCGCCGGCCGCGACGCCTCCCGGGGTTCCGTTGGCGCTGCGGCCTCGGGTTCGAGCGCCGCCTCCTCGATCACCGCCAGCACCTCGCCGCTGGTCACGGTCTCGCCGCTCGGGCGCAGGATTTCCTTCAGTACTCCATCGACCGGGGCCGGCACCTCCAGCACCACCTTGTCGGTTTCCAGGTCCAGCAGGTTCTCGTCGCGCCGCACGGTGTCCCCGGGCTGCCGGTGCCACGCCGCGACGGTGGCGTCGGCGACGGATTCCGGCAGGACGGGTACTTTGATTTCGATGCTCATGGTGATTCCCTTTGGGGTCCCTGGTGATGTTAGCTGGGGTCGCCCGTACCCGCGCTCAATGCCCGGGCGACCAGTGCTTCCTGCTCCTGCACATGCATGGAGAAGTGGCCCACCGCCGGCGCCGAGGAAATGCTCCGTCCGACATAGAACAGCGCCTGGCCGTCCTGCTGGCAGGCCTGCAGGTGGTGGCGAATCTGGTACCAGGCACCCTGGTTCTTGGGCTCTTCCTGGCACCAGACGAGCTCCCGGGCCTGCGGATAGCGCTGCAGCACCTCGATGAGCAGCGGCTCGGGGAACGGGTGCAACTGCTCGACCCGCACCAGCGCAACCGCGGCATTGCCGGACTCGCTGCGGGCCTCGTCCAGGTCGTACCAGACCTTGCCCGAGCAGAGCACCACCCGCTCCACGGCGGGCTTGTCGTCCACCTTGCGGTCGTCGATCACCTGCTGGAACCTGCCCGTCTCGAGCAGCTCCAGCAGCGAGGTGGAGGCCGGGTTGCGCAGCAGGCTCTTGGGCGTCATCACGATCAGCGGGCGGCGCGTGTTGCGGAGCATCTGGCGCCGGATCATGTGGAACATCTGGGCGGGCGTGGAAGGGACGCACACCTGGATATTGCCGCCGGAGCACATCTGCAGGAACCGCTCGAGGCGGGCGCTGGAATGTTCCGGGCCCTGGCCCTCGTAGCCGTGGGGCAGAAACAGCACCAGCCCGCACATCCGACCCCACTTGGCTTCGCCGGAGGTCAGGAACTGGTCGATCACCACCTGGGCGCCGTTGGCGAAATCGCCGAACTGGGCCTCCCAGATGACCAGGGTCTCCGGGGCCGCGGTGGCGTAGCCGTACTCGAAGCCGAGCACGGCCTCCTCCGAGAGCAGCGAGTCGATGACGGTGATGTCGACGGCCTCGTTGACCTGGCGCAATGGCAGCAGGGTGCTGCCGTCGTCCTGGCTGTGCAGCACCGCGTGGCGATGGAAAAACGTGCCGCGGGCGGAATCCTGGCCCACCAGCCTGAGGCCGGTGCCATCCTCGGCGAGGCTGGCATAGGCCAGCGTCTCGGCGAAGCCCCAGTCCATCGGCAGTTCGCCGGCGGCCATGCGGCGCCGGTCGTCGATGATGCGCTGCACCCGCGGGTGCAGGGTGAAGCCCTCGGGGATGTCGGTGAGGCGCGCGGACAGGGAACGGGCCCGATCCAGGCTGATGGAGGTATCCGGCTCCGCGATGTCGCCATCGTGGTCAAAGTCGTGCCAATTGGCGGCGAACTGGTTGGTGCGCGGCTGATCCTCGACGTCCGCCACCTGCTCGCCGTGGTCCAGGCGCTGCCGGTAGTCGTCCATCAGGTGGCGCGCTTGCGCCTCGTCGAGCACGCCTTCCGCCACCAGCTGGCCGGCGTACTTCTCGCGGGTGGTCGGCAACTGGCGAATGATGCGATACATCTCGGGCTGGGTGGCGGCCGGCTCGTCCGCCTCGTTGTGACCGTGGCGGCGGTAGCACACCAGGTCGATCACCACGTCGCGCTTGAAACGGACGCGGAAATCACAGGCAATTTTCATCACGTGGTGCACCGCCTCGGGGTCATCCGCGTTCACGTGGAAGATGGGCGCGTGCACCATCTTGGCGATGGTGGTGCAATACAGGGTCGAGCGGGCGTCCTCGCGCTTGCTGGTCGTAAACCCGATCTGGTTGTTCACCACGATGTGCAGGGTGCCGCCCACGGCAAAGCCGCGCGTCTCGGACATCTGGAACAGCTCCATCACCACGCCCTGGCCGGCGAAGGCGGCGTCGCCGTGGATCAGGATCGGCATTACCTGGTCATGGCCGGTGTCGCCGCGCCGCACCTGGCGCGCGCGCGCGGAGCCGACCACCACCGGATCCACGATCTCCAGGTGCGAAGGGTTGAAGGCCAGCGCCATGTGCACCTCGCCGCCGGGGGTCTGGATGTCGGAGGCATAACCGAGGTGGTACTTGACATCACCGGAGCGCAGCGGGTCCTCGTCGGCGTGGCGGCCCTCGAACTCGGCGAACAGCATGGCCGGCGATTTGCCCAGGATGTTCACCAGCACGTTCAGGCGGCCGCGGTGCGCCATGCCCATCACCACTTCCTGCACGCCCTGGCTGCCGGCGTGCAGCATGGTCTCGTGGAGCAGGGGAATCAGGCTGTCGCCGCCCTCCAGCGAGAAGCGTTTCTGGCCCACGTAGCGCGTGTGCAGGAATTTCTCCAGCCCTTCGGCAGCGGTCAACAGCTCGAGGATGCGCACTTTCTCCTCGCGGCTGACATCGTAGCGCCCGTCGCTGCCTTCCAGTCGTTGCTCCAGCCAACGACGCTTGTCGGTGTCCTGGATGTGCATGTACTCCACGCCGATGCTGCTGCAGTAAACGCGCTGGCAGAGCGCATGCATTTCCCGGAGTCGCATGCGCCCGGGGCCGGCGGCCAGCGTGCCGGTGTCGAACTCGTGGTCGAGGTCGGCCGTCTCCAGGTCGTGGAACTCGAGCGCCAGGTCGGGCACCGGCGGGTGATGGGGCCGGCCCAGGGGGTCGAGACGCGCGTTCTCGTGGCCGCGCACGCGAAACGCATTGATCAGCCGCAGCACGCCGGCCTGCTTGTGATCGGTGAAGGCAGTCCAGCCGGCCAGCTGGGGGCCGGTCAGGTGGCCGTCGAGCGGCAGCTTGCGGAAACGCTCCGCCACCGCCCGATGGCTGCGCTCCGGCGCCTCGGTGGTGGGCCATGATTCGAACAGCCGTCGCCACTGCTCGGGCACGCTGGCCGGGTCATCCAGCCACGCGTCGTAGAAGGCCTCGAGGTACGCGGCATTGCCGCCGTACAGGTGCGAGGATTGGTAGAGTTGCTCCAGGCTTGAGCTCACTTGTTACCCGCGTGCCGTATGTATTTTCAGCGGCTGGCCCGCCGCCGCAGTTCTCGAGACGCCGGCCCAGGGACCGGCGTTAGCGGGGCAGGGCGGCGAAACCGCTGAGTATACCGTGACATGTGTTGCACATCACGGTTTTGCAAGGCCCGCGGGGCGCCGCTCGGTGGCCCCGCAGGCCTGGCTCAGCGCTCCCGGAAGCGGAGGTGGCCGTCGTTCAGCAGCGCGCTCAGCGCGGCCAGGTCGTCGTCAGCGAGGGCCTGCGGCAGCGGGCCCGGGCCGTCCGGATCGCACAGCCAGGCTGCCAGATCCAGCGAGCAGGGGTAGCGGGCCCCAGCTGCATACAGCCGCGCTCGACCACGCTCCTCGATCCACGCCAGCCGCGTCCAGGGATTGCGCGCGACCCGCGCCCCGGAGCGCAGCCGCCGCTCGACCTCTCCGGTCCCCACGGGAGCTGGGCGCGGCTCCGGCTCCTGCGCGAGCCGGAAGCGGGTGAGGAAGCGGCCGGCGAAATCGGGAAAGTCGACGCGGCCGGTCAGCTCCGCATCCAGCAGGGCGGCAAGGCCTTGCAGGGCCGGCGTGGTGATCTCGCCAGCCCGCGGCCCGGGCGCCAGGGGTGGGTCGCGATAACGCCCGCCCTCCCCGGGGGTGAGCGCGAGTTCCTCGCCCAGCGCGATGAGCAGCTCCGCGGCACTGGGCGCGCGGAGGCCGACCGACCAGGTCATGCCGGGCTCCAGGGCCACGCCATGGTGGGCAATGCCGGGTGGCAGGTACAGCAGGTCGCCCGCGGCCAGCACCCACTCCTGCTCGGGGGTGAACTGCGCCAGCACGCGCAGCGGGCAGTCCGGCACCAGCGCCGGGTCGAATGTCGTGGCGATCTGCCAGCGCCGCCGCCCGCTGGCCTGGAACAGGAACACGTCATACTGGTCGACATGTGGCCCCACCGAGCCCCCCGTGACCGCGTAACTGATCATCAGGTCGTCGAGCCGCCACTGGGGCAGGAACCGGAAGCGGGCCAGGAACGACTGCAGCGGCGGATAATGCTTCTCCACGTCCTGGACCAGCAGGGTCCAGTGCTGCGCCCCGAGGCCGGCGAACACGCTTTCCTCGAAAGGCCCGTGACGCACGCGCCAGTCGTGGTCCGGGTAGCGGCCCGCCACCAGGCGGGCATTGGCGTCCGGCTCGCAGGCCAGGCCGGCCAGGTCGTGCTCATCCAGGGGCGGTTCGAAGCCGGGGATGGCGCCGGGGATATGGCACGCCGTGCGCTGCCAGTGACGCGCCAGGAAATCTTCGACGGTGAGCGCGCCCAGGGGCGCGGCAGCGCTCATTCGTCCACGCGCGCGGCCAGCTCGGCGGCCAGGCCGGTGTACGTGGCCGGCGTCAACTCCAGGAGCGATGCGCGCGCCGGTTCCGGAATATCGAGGCCGCGGATGAATTCATGCAGCGCCTCCCGGGTAATCGCCTTGCCGCGGGTCATGGCCTTCAGTTGCTCATAGGCCTGCTCGAGCCCGTAGCGGCGCATGACCGTCTGGATGGGCTCGGCCAGCACCTCCCAGGCGGCATCCAGGTCTGCCGCCAGGCGCTCCGGGTCCACCTCCAGCTTGCCCAGCCCCTTGAGCAGGGCATGGCCGGCAATGACGGCATGCCCGATGGCCGGGCCGATGCTGCGCAAGGCTGTCGAATCGCTGAGGTCGCGCTGCCAGCGCGACACCGGCAGCTTGCCGGCCAGGTGCCCGAGCAGCGCGTTGGCCAGGCCCAGGTTGCCCTCGGCATTCTCGAAATCGATGGGGTTGACCTTGTGCGGCATGGTCGATGATCCGACTTCGCCGGCCACGGCCTTCTGGCGGAAATAGCCCAGCGATACGTATGCCCACAGGTCGCGGCTCAGATCCAGCAGGATGACCTGGTAGCGGCACAGTGCGTCGAACAGTTCCGCCATCCAGTCGTGCGGCTCGATCTGGGTGGTGTACGCGTTCGGCTCCAGCCCGAGCGAGGCCACGAAGCGCTGTGACAGGCCGGCCCAGTCCAGGTCCGGGCAGGCTGCGAGGTGGGCATTGAAGTTGCCCACCGCGCCGTTCATCTTGCCGCGTGGGCGCACGGCGGCGATGGCGGCCGACTGGCGCCGCAGACGGGCGGCGAAGTTGGCCAGTTCCTTGCCCAGCGTGGTGGGCGAGGCGGCCTGCCCATGGGTGCGGGACAGCATCGGCTGGTCCGCGTGGCGCCGGGCGAGCTCCGCCAGGGCGGCCTCGATGTCCGCGTGCAAGGGCTGCAGCACCGATGCGCGCAGGTCCGTCAGCATCAGCGCATAGGCCAGGTTGTTGATGTCTTCCGAGGTGCAGGCGAAGTGCAGGAAACCGGTTCGCCCGGCCAGCCCGGGGTGCCCGGCGAAGCGTTCGCCCAGGTAATACTCGACTGCCTTGACGTCGTGGTTGGTGGTGTTTTCGAGGGCCTTGACGCGTTGCGCATCCTGCTCGCCGAAGGCCGACAGCAACTCCTCGAGGAACCCGCTGGCGCCCGCGTCGAGGGCCGGAAATTCGGGCAGCTCGGGATGCCCGGCGAGGGCCTGGAACCAGCGCACCTCGACCAGCACCCGGTAACGAATCAGGCCGTATTCGCTGCACAGGCGCCGCAATTCGGTGGTGCGTTCCGCGTAGCGCCCGTCGACGGGCGAGATGGCGGTCAGCGGGGTCAAATCCATGGGCCGGGCCTGTTTCGCATCCACGTTTTGCAGACCTCAATCATACACGCAGGCGACCTTCCGAACACGGACCCGGCCCCGAACGGCGGGTCCCGATCGGCGTATAATCGGACCCTGCGGGTGGCGCCGCGCCGCCGCCTGCGCCCGAGGCCAACGGAGTACGCCATGACCAGCCAGGACAAGGGCCCGACCCGTACCGAACACGACAGCATGGGCGAGTTGCAGGTGCCGGCCGACGCGCTGTGGGGCGCGCAGACGCAGCGCGCCGTCGACAATTTCCCGATCAGCGGCCTGAGCATGCCGCGCGCCTTCATTCGCGCGCTCGGCCTGATCAAGGCGGCGGCCGCCGAGGCCAACCGGGAGCTGGGCCTGCTGGATGGCCCGCGGGCGGACGCCATCGTGGCCGCGGCCGCGCGGGTGGCGGCCGGCGAGGTCGATGCCCACTTCCCGATCGACGTCTTCCAGACCGGTTCCGGCACCAGTTCGAACATGAATGCCAACGAGGTGATCGCCCACCTGGTCAACGAGGCCGGCACGGTGCAGGTGCACCCCAACGATCACGTCAACATGAGCCAGAGCTCCAACGACGTCATTCCCACGGCAATCCAGGTGAGCGCCTGCCTGGAGGGCGATGGCCAGCTGCTGCCGGCGCTGGAACACCTGC
This sequence comes from Lysobacterales bacterium, assembly GCA_011773845.1. Classification (GTDB taxonomy): domain Bacteria; phylum Pseudomonadota; class Gammaproteobacteria; order Xanthomonadales; family SZUA-36; genus WVWV01. The sequence continues at coordinate 7,993 of WVWV01000062.1, forward strand.
AGGCGACGCTGGAAGCGCGCGCCGGGGAGTTGGCGGACGTCGCCAAGACCGGGCGCACGCACCTGATGGACGCCATGCCGGTCACTTTTGGCCAGGAGCTGGGTGGCTGGGCCGCGCAGATCCGCTCCGGGCGCAANNAAGCGCCTGCGCTATCTGCCGCAGGGTGGTACGGCGGTGGGTACCGGCATCAATGCGCCGCCGGAGTTCGGCCCCGGGGTGGCCGCCCAGCTGCGCGAGGCCACGGGCTTCAAGTTCAAGCCCGCGGACAACTGTTTCGAGGGCATCAGCTCGCAGGACGCCGCGGTCGAACTGTCCGGGCAGCTGAAGACGCTGGCCTGCAGCCTGATGAAGATCGCCAACGACCTGCGGCTGATGAACTCCGGCCCGCTGGCCGGCATCGGCGACATCGAGTTGCCGGCCCTGCAGCCCGGCTCGTCCATCATGCCGGGCAAGGTCAACCCGGTCATCCCCGAGGCCGTGTGCATGGTGTGCGCACAGGTGATCGGCAACGATGCAGCCATTACCGTCGGCGGCCAGGCGGGCAATTTCCAGCTCAACGTCATGCTGCCCATGATCGCCCACAACCTGCTGCAGAGCGTGCAGCTGCTCGCCAACGCCAGCCGCCTGCTGGCCGATTCGGCCATCGCCGGCTTCACGGTGCGCAGCGCGCGGGTCAACGAGGCGCTGGCGCGCAACCCCATCCTGGTCACCGCGCTGAACCCGGTGATCGGCTACGAGAAGGGCGCCGCGACCGCCAAGCAGGCCTACCGTGAGGGCCGGCCCATCAAGGACGTGGCGCGCGAGACCACCGGGCTTTCCGAAGAGGAACTGGACCGCTTGCTGGATCCGCTGGACCTTACCCGGGGCGGGATCAGGAAATAACGGCGACGGCTCCGGCCCGGCGGCAAGCCGCCGGGCGCCGGTTCAGTGCTTCAGTTGTCGGTCGCCCGGTGTCGCAGCCACAGCGCCGCACCCAGGAACACCGCCGCCACCAGCAGGCCGATCAGCATGTGCTGCGAGAACAGCCGGTCGAGCATGTTGGCCACTGACACCGCGTGATCGAAATCGTCTGTGATCGGGATGCCGAGCGCGGCGCCCATCTCGCCGTCGTGCTCGCC